>NZ_JBEPEH010000049.1:96533-96662 GCF_040300725.1 Dactylosporangium sp. NPDC000244 | reverse complement strand
GCAACCCACGCCCGTTCATCTGGACCAAGACCGCCGAAGAGATCCTCGAATCACTCGCCCGATTTTGTAGGCGAATTTCCGGCGCAGCACACTAGCCACGCCGAGCAGCCGAGCAGCCGAGCAGCCGAA
>NZ_JBEPEH010000049.1:35910-96435 GCF_040300725.1 Dactylosporangium sp. NPDC000244 | reverse complement strand
CAGAGCCGAAGAGCCGAAGAGCCGAAGAGCCGAAGAGCCGAAGAGCCGAAGAGCCGAAGAGCCGAAGAGCCGAAGAGCCGAAGAGCCGAAGAGCCGAAGAGCCGCCACTCACCCGAATCCGCGGCGAATACAGGTCCGAGGTGGGTGTCGTTCCGCTTTGTTACACCATACCATGACCGACCTAACTGATCACGGTTTTCGATGCGCTGTGCGACAAGGCGACTACTCCCCGTGAATCAGCTCCACCAGGCGCGTCAACACGTCCGGGTCCGTCTCCGGCAGCACGCCGTGGCCGAGGTTGAAGATGTGTCCGGGCGCCTTGGCCCCCTCCCCCAGCACCCGCCGCGCCTCCGCCGCCACGACCTCCCAAGGTGCCATCAGCACGCACGGGTCGAGGTTGCCCTGCAGCGGCCGCCCCGGCACCCGTGACGCCGCGACGTCCAGCGGGGTGCGCCAGTCGACGCCCACCACGTCCGCGCCCGCCTCCGCCATGGCGGGCAGCAGCTCCGACGTACCGACGCCGAAATGAATGCGGGGACAGCCGGAGAGGCCGGAGAGCACGGCCCGCGAGTGCGGGAGCACGAACCGGCGGTAGTCCGCCTCCGACAGCGCCCCCGCCCACGAGTCGAACAGCTGGATCGCGTCCACGCCGGCGTCGATCTGCACCTGCAGGAAGGTCCGCGTGATCTCGGCGAGGCGCTCGCACAGGGCGTGCCAGACGTCGGGCGCGCCGTACATGAGTGCCTTGGTCAGCACGTGATGCCGGGACGGTCCGCCCTCGATGAGGTAGCTGGCGAGGGTGAACGGCGCGCCCGCGAAGCCGATGAGGGCCGTGGAGCCCAGCTCGGCCAGCAGCAGGCGGATGGCTTCGGCGACGAAGGAGACGTCGCCGGTCTCCAGCGGGCGGATCGCGCTCACGTCGGCCATGGTGCGCACCGGCGAGGCGACGACCGGGCCGGTGCCGGCGACGATGTCGAGGTCGATGCCGGCGGCCTGCAGCGGCACCACGATGTCGCTGAACAGGATCGCCGCGTCGACCTTGTGCCGGCGCACCGGCTGCAGCGTGATCTCGCAGACGAGGTCGGGGCGGCGGCAGGATTCCAGCATGCCGATTCCGGCGCGCAGCTCGCGATATTCGGGCAGGGAACGTCCGGCCTGACGCATGAACCAGACCGGGGTGTGGGGCACGGACTCGCCCCGCGCGGCGCGCAACAACAGCTTCGTCATCGGGTCCATCGTTTCACTCACTGCGCACGGGCGGCGCGGCGGCACCCCCTACGCACGTTTCGGTCTTAGTCTTCCGTTATGGCGCCATCGACCGCGACTCCCCCCACGTTCACCCGGGCGGTGGAGGATTTGCGCGCCGTGACCACCCGGCCGGAGATCACCCTCGAGGAGGTCCCGGCGCCGCAGCGGCTGGCTCCCTTTGCCCATGCCATCAGCGGCACCGTGCTGCGCCACGGCGACGAGGTGGCCACCGGCCGGCTGATCCTCCTGCACGACCCGGCCGGCCACGACGCGTGGGACGGCACGATGCGGCTGGTGACGTACGTGACCGCCGAGCTCGAGGCCGAGCTGGCCACCGATCCGCTGCTGCCCGGCGTGGGCTGGAGCTGGCTGGTGGACGCGCTCGACGGGCACGGGGCGGCCTACACGGCGATCGGCGGCACGGTCACGCAGACGATGTCGACGCGCTTCGGTGACCTCGCGGGGCCGCCGGCCGCGGCCGACCTGGAGATCCGCGCCTCCTGGACCCCGACGACCGAGGACATGCAGTCCCACGTGCACGCGTGGTGCGCGCTGCTGGCCTCGACGGCCGGCCTGCCGCCGCCGGGAGTGACCGCCCTGCACGCATGAGAAAAGCCCCCGTCAGGCGACGGGGGCTTTTCTGGAAGTACCAGATCCCGAGGGAGGTATTAAATCCCGAGGATGGTCTGCGCCTCGTTGCAGGGCTTGTCCATCTCGTTGATCTTGTTCTGCATCGTGGTCTTGTCGCCCGCGGCCGAGGCGTCGAGGGCCTCGAGCAGCAGCTTCAGGCACTGGCCGATGACGTCACGCTGGCGCTTGGCCTCGGTGCTGTCGGCCTGGGTGCCGCGCAGGTCCTGCTGGGACTTGGTGAGCTCGTCGGCCTTGGCCTGCAGGTCCTTCTTGGTCTGGTCGAGGTCCTTGTTGGACTGGTCGAGCGAGGCCTGGCGCTGCGAGGACTGCGACTCGGACTTGGTGAGCTTGTCCGACTTCTGGACGTACAGCCCGACGAACACACCGGCGGCGATGACCGCCAGGGCCAGGAAGCTCGCGAGCAGCGGCACGGCGATGCCGCGCTTCTTCGGCGGCTCGACCGGCGGGTAGCCGACCGGCTGGCCGGGGAAGCCGCTGGTGGGCGGGCTGGAGACCGGGCCGTAGGCCATCGGCGGGCCGGACATCGGCGGGCCCGACATGGGGGGCGCGGACATCGGCGGGGCCGGCTGCTGCATCGGGGCGGTCGGCGGGGCCGAGACCGACGGGTCGAGGTTGTAGGAGGACTCGCCGTACGTGGGCAGCTGCGTCGTGCCCTGGTCGTGGACGGGCTGCGGCTGCGGCGGCACGGGCTGGCCGTACTGCGGCGGCTGCTCGCCGTAGGGCGACTGGGGAGCGGCGGGGTAGCCGCTGACCGGGGCCTGGGGCGGCGGCGGGTACGCGCCGGCCGGGGCGTTGGGGTCGGGGAATCCGTATCCGTCGTTCGGGTTCCCCTGGGGGCTGCCGGGGTATGTCATGTTCTCTTCCTCCTGGTGGTCCTGCCGGGCAGCGCCCCGGCGGGAGTCGTACGTCCGGCGCGTCCGGGGCGCCGGTGGGTGGTGCGGCCCCGCTGGCTCAGCAGACCGCCGGGACGGTTTCGCAGACCACGGAGATCGGGATGGCCAGGCCGATGCCTTCGGCCTGCTGGGCCTTCAGCGTCGCGACGCCGACCACCTCCTTCTTGGCGTTGAAGACGGGGCCGCCCGAGTTGCCCGGGTTGATGGCCGCGTCGAACTGCATGAGCGCCTCGCCGCTGAGCGTGCGGAACGCGCTGACGACGCCGGTGGTGACGGTGTCCTCGAGGCCCATCGGGGAGCCGATGACGAGGACGGGCTCGCCGACCTTCGGCACCGCGGCCGCGGGCGCGAGCTTGGTGAACTCCTCGTCGGTGTGCAGCACCGCGAGGTCCTTGTCCGGGTGGACCTCGATGATCTTGGCGGGGAAGCGCTGGTCGGTGCGCTCGAGACTGACGTCCTTCTCGCCCTTCTCGTACGCGTCGGCGACCACGTGGTAGTTGGTGATCAGGTTCGTGCCGCCGCCCGAGGGGGCCTTGCCCAGCGCGAACCCGGTGCCGATGGCGTATTTGGTGGTGACCCGGAAGACGCTGGGGCGCACGGACTCGGCGACCGCGGCGGCGTCGAGGCTGCCGCCGGTCTTCTGCTCGAGCTTGTCGGCTCGGTCCTCGAGCGTCTTGAGCCGGGCGGCGTCGTCGGTCGCGGCGGACTTGGCGGTGGCGTTGGCCTTGTCGACCTTCTTCTCGAGGTCGACGATGAGTGCGGTCTGCACCCCGACGACGATGAGCAGCAGCACGGCGAGCGCCAGCGCGATCCCGGCCAGGGGGCTGCGCCGGGGCGCGGCCATCGGGGCCGGACCTGCCGACACCGGACCCGCCGACACCGGCCAGGAACTGGTGGGCTGCGGCGGGATCGAGCTGGTGGGCATCGTCCCGGTCTGGGTGATCCGAGGGGGAAGTGGACCGAGTCGTTCCGGGTCGTCGCCGGCCGCGTGCCGCGGTCGGTCGTCGAAGCCATCGGAACTGCCGGAAGCCACCGGGTTGGAGGGGTCATACCCGGCCGTCATGCTTCTCGTTTCCTTCCTGTCACGGTTCCACCCGTTTCGCCGGAGTGTGAAGGGCGTCCGGCGATACCGCAGTCGGCCCTCACCCTAAACGGCGAGCACAAGTGCCGCGACCTCCGATGCAGCCTGTGTAAGTAACCGGACCGCCCGCGCACGCGAACCGTACCGGCTACACGGACGGCCTGTCCGTCCCGTTCACGGTGTCTCTACACACTCAAGAACGCCGACGCGCCGGACCGGCTGCACACAGGGACCTATGGCGCAACGTACGGTTGTCGCGTGACCGACGAACCCCCCATGCGGCGTCGGGACGAGGAGCCAGACAGTCCGGGCAATCCGGACCACCAGACCGAGCCCGTCCTGCTGACCGCCCCCCGAGACGGGACCCCCGAGCCGATCGCGGACCGGGCCGAGCTGGCGCGTGCCGTCGAACGGTTCGCCCAGGGCACCGGCCCGGTGGCCGTGGACGCCGAGCGCGCCTCCGGCTACCGGTACACGCACCGCGCCTACCTGGTGCAGTTGCGACGAGCCGGCTCCGGCACGGTGCTCATCGATCCCCTGCCCTTCGGCCAGCTGCCCGAGCTCGACGAGGTGATCTCGCCGGCCGAGTGGATCCTGCACGCCGCCAGCCAGGACCTGCCGTGCCTGACCGAGCTCGGACTGCGCCCGACCAGGCTGTTCGACACCGAGCTGGCCGCCCGGCTGTGCGGGTTCGAGCGGGTCGGGCTGGCCGCGCTGACGGAGTCGCTGCTGGGGTACACCCTGGAGAAGCACCACTCCGCCGCCGACTGGTCGACGCGCCCGCTGCCCGCCTCCTGGCTGACGTACGCCGCCCTCGACGTCGAGCTGCTGCTCCAGCTGCGCGACACCCTCACCGAGGAGCTGGCCAAGCAGGGCAAGACCGAGTGGGCCGCGCAGGAGTTCGCCGCGCTGGTCGCCTCGGCCGGGGACCCGCCGCGGGTGCGCGCCGATCCGTGGCGGCGCACCTCGGGCATCCACCGGGTCCGAGGCTCCCGCGCCCTGGCCCGCGTCCGCGCGCTGTGGACGGCCCGGGACGAGATCGCCCAGCGCCGCGACGCGAGCCCCGGCCGGGTCCTCGCCGACGCCGCGATCATCGCCGCGGCCGAGGCCGACCCGAAGGACGAGCGCTCGCTGCTGGCCCTGGCCGGGTTCGGCGGGCGCTCGGTGCGCCGGCTCGCCCCGACCTGGCTCACCGCGCTCTCCGACGCCCGCGCGCTGTCGGACAAGGAGCTGCCGACCACACCGCCGTCGGAGGGGCCGCCCCCGCCGCACCGGTGGGCCGAGCGCGACCCGGTCGCGGCGGCCCGGCTGGCGCGGTGCCGGGAGCTGGTGACCGGGCTCGCGGGCGCGCACCAGTTGCCGCCGGAGAACCTCATCACCCCGGATTCGGTACGCCGCCTGGCCTGGTCACCCCCCGAGGAGCTCACGGCGGACGCCGTCGCCGCGGTGCTCTCAGGCTACGGGGCGCGCCCGTGGCAGGTCGGCCTCGTGTCCCCGGGACTGACGGAGGCGCTCAAAACGGCCTGAAACGGTGGTGAAAGGGTTCACAGCCCCCAGTGACCTACTGGCGAGTAACATGGCCGGTAATTCGTTGCTAGGAGGACTCCGTGCCCCGTGCTGTCCGCGACGTCGTCTTCGTCGACGGCGTGCGCACCCCGTTCGGCAAGGCCGGTGGGATGTATGCCAACACCCGAGCCGATGACCTGGTCATCCGCTGCATCCGCGAGCTGCTGCGGCGCAACCCGCAGCTGCCTCCGGAGCGGGTCGACGAGGTGGCCATCGCGGCCACCACGCAGACCGGAGACCAGGGCCTGACCATCGGCCGGACCGCCGCCCTGCTCTCCGGCCTGCCCAAGACCGTCCCCGGCTACGCCATCGACCGCATGTGCGCGGGCGCCCTGACCGCGGTGACCACCGTGGCCGGCGGCATCGCGTTCGGCGCCTACGACGTCGCCATCGCCGGCGGCGTCGAGCACATGGGGCGCCACCCGATGGGCGAGGGCGTCGACCCCAACCCGCGCATCCTCGCCGAGAAGCTCGTCGACCCGTCCGCGCTGGTGATGGGCTCCACCGCGGAGAACCTGCACGACCGGCTGCCCGGCATCACCAAGGAGCGGGCCGACCGGTTCGGCTACGCCTCGCAGGTGAAGACGGCCGCCGCCTACGCCGCCGGCAAGCTGCAGCCCGACCTGGTCAGCATCGCCACCCGCGACCCGGAGACCGGCTGGGGCCTGGCGACCGTCGACGAGGCGCCGCGGGAGACCAGCCTGGAGAAGCTCGCGACCCTCAAGACGCCGTTCCGCCCGCACGGCCGGGTCACCGCGGGCAACGCGGCCGGCCTGAACGACGGCGCCACCGCGTCGATCATCGCGGCCGAGGAGGTGGCCCGCGAGCTCGGGCTGCCGGTCGGGATGCGGCTGGTGTCCTACGGCTTCGTCGGCGTCGAGCCCGAGGTCATGGGCTTCGGCCCGGTGCCCTCGACGGAGAAGGCGCTGCGGCTGGCCGGCCTCACCATCGACGACATCGGCCTGTTCGAGCTCAACGAGGCGTTCGCCGTGCAGGTGCTCGCGTTCCTCGACCACTTCGGCATCGCCGACGACGACCCGCGCGTGAACCCGTGGGGCGGCGCGATCGCCGTGGGCCACCCGCTCGCCTCCTCGGGCGTGCGGCTCATGACCCAGCTGTCGCGGCAGTTCGCCGAGCGGCCCGACGTGCGCTACGGCCTCACCGCCATGTGCGTCGGCATCGGCATGGGCGCGTCGGTGATCTGGGAGAACCCCAACTGGGAGGGTGGCAAGTGACGGCGCTGACGAACCCGAACGAGGTCGTGACGAAGGCGCTGCTGCGCTTCGTGACCCTGCCGAGCCGCGAGCGCGCCGCGCTCATCACGCTCGACAACGGCTTCGACCACACCAAGCCGAACTCGTTCGGCCCGGGCGGCCTGGCCAGCCTCGAGGCCGCCGTCGACGAGGCGATCGCGGCGGCGCCGAAGTTCATCGCGCTGACCGGCAAGCCCTACATCTTCTGCGTCGGGGCCGACATCACCGCCATGCCCCTGCTGACCGAGCACGCGCAGGCGGTGGAGCTGGGCCGGTTCGGTCACCGGGTCTTCAAGAAGTTCAAGGATTCCCCGGTACCGACCTTCGCCTTCATCAACGGCGCGGCGATGGGCGGCGGCCTCGAGGTCGCGCTGCACTGCCACTACCGGACCGTCTCGTCCGGCGCCGCGGCCCTCGCCCTGCCCGAGGTCGCGATCGGCCTCGTGCCCGGCTGGGGCGGCACCCAGCTGCTGCCCAACCTCATCGGCATCGCCCCGGCCGCGCAGGTCATCCTGCAGAACCCGCTCACCCAGAAGCAGCTCAAGCCGGCCCAGGCGCACGAGTTCGGCATCGCCGACGCGATCTTCGAGCCGGCCGACTACCTGGAGCGTTCCCTCGCGTGGGCCGAGGGCGTGGTCGACGGCGAGATCACGGTGACCCGGCCCGAGATCGACCGGGACATGTGGGACGGGGTGCTGTACTTCGCCAAGCACCAGCTCGACGAGCGCCTCCACGGCGCGGTGCACTCGGCGAACACAGCACTCGAGCTGCTCGCGCTGGCCAAGGACGCGTCGTTCGAGGACGGCACGGCGGCCGAGGACGAGGCGCTGGCCGGCCTGATCATGGGCGACCAGGCGCGGGCCAGCCTCTACGCCTTCGACCTGGTGCAGCGGCGCGCGAAGCGGCCCGCGGGCGCCCCGGACAGGAACCTGGCCCGGGACGTCACCAAGGTCGGCATCGTCGGGGCCGGCCTCATGGCCTCCCAGCTGGCGCTGCTGTTCGTGCGGCGGCTCGAGGTGCCGGTCGTGCTCACCGACCTCGACCAGGAGCGCGTCGACAAGGGCGTCGGCTACGTCCACGCCGAGATCGACAAGCTGGTGAGCAAGCGGCGCTTGGACGCGGGCCGGGCCGCGAAGTACAAGGGGCTCATCGGCGGCTCGGTCGACAAGGCCGCGTTCGCCGACGCCGACCTGGTGCTGGAGGCGGTCTTCGAGGACCTCAAGGTCAAGAAGCAGGTGTGGGCCGAGGTCGAGGCCATCGTCCGCGACGACTGCGTCCTGGCCACCAACACCTCCTCGCTGTCGGTCACCGAGCAGGCCGCCGACCTCGCCCACCCGGAGCGGGTCGTCGGGCTGCACTTCTTCAACCCGGTCGCGATGATGCCGCTGCTGGAGATCGTGCGCGCCGGCCAGACCGACGACGCGACCCTCGCGACCGCGTTCGCCGTCGGCAAGGCGCTGAAGAAGTCCTCGGTCCTGGTCAAGGACGCCCCGGCCTTCGTGGTCAACCGGCTGCTGACCCGCTTCCTCGGCGTGGTCACCGCCGCGGTCGACCGCGGCACCCCGATCGGCGTGGCCGACTCCGCGCTCGACCCGCTGGGCCTGCCGATGCGCCCGATGGCGCTGCTGAGCATGGTCGGCCCGGCCGTCGCGCACCACGTCGCCGAGACGCTGCACCACGCGTTCCCGGACCGCTTCGGCGTCTCGGCCAACCTGGCCAAGGTCGTCGGGGCCGGCAAGCGGGGCTTCACCGACGCCGAGGGCAACCCCGACCCCGAGGTCCTCGCCCTGCTGGAGGTCGGCGACTCCCCGTCGACCGCCGAGCAGCTGCGGGCCGAGGCGACCGAGGCGCTCGCGCGCGAGATCCGGCTCATGCTCGACGAGGGCGTCGTCGCCGACGCGCGCGACATCGACCTGTGCATGATCCTCGGCGCGGGCTGGCCGTTCCACCTGGGCGGCGTCACGCCGTACCTGGACCGCGAGGGCATCTCCGAGAAGGTGACCGGCGCTCGCTTCCTGCCCGAGGGCGCGGCAAACGCCCCGAAAGAGTGAATACATACTGAAATATCGGACTGCGAACCCCGCCCGCGCCTAGCGTTGGCGGGGTTCGCGGTCCCCCCGGCCCGAGCGCGGAGCCAGCTCGATCCCGGGGGTGCACCATGCGCAAAACGATCTTCGTCGTGGCCGGCATGCTGGCGGCCGCACTGGTGCCCCCGTCCGGCGCCCAGGCCGCGAGCGTCGGCGCCACGGTCGTCTCGCCCAAGCGCCCGCTGAACGCCCGCGCCGGCGCGGCCGTCTGGACCCGCTCCCTGCGCACCCTGCCCAACGGCACGGCGGTCGCCATCGAGTGCCAGGTCAAGGGCCAGCTCATCGACCAGGGCCCGGTCCGCGTCACCGACCAGTGGGACCGGCTCACCGACGGCTCGTTCATCAGCGACGCGTGGGTGCGCCGCCCGCAGGCCGCCCCACCCCCGTGCACCGCGGAGCAGCAGACCGCCGCCCCCGCCGCCGCTCCCGGCGCCCCGACGACCGCCGGCACCGTGGCGTCGGGCGCCATCCCGCTGAAGACCCGCGGCGGCCCGGCCCGCAGCGCGATCCTCTACGCGGGCCTGCCCAACGGCACCCCGCTCAACATCGCCTGCCAGGTCCAGGGCGAGCAGATCACCGGCACCCTGCGCGTCACCGCGATGTGGGACCGTCTCGACTCCGGCGCGTACGTCTCCGACGCCTACGTCAACCGCGGCGCGACCCCGCCGTCGTGCACCGCCCCCGCCGCGGCCCCGCCGGCCGCCGCCCCGGCCCCCGCGGGCGCCCCGCAAGCCGGCGGCGCCCCGGTCACCGAGGCCGGCCGCTGGGTGAGCCCGCTGCCCGGCTTCTCGGCCCGGCCCGGCTTCCGCACCCCGACGAACCCCAACCACGTGGGCGTCGACATCATGTCGTTCGTCGGCACCCCGATCCACGCGGCGTCGGCCGGCACCGTGCTCGAGGTCGTGTGCAACATCGAGGCCGGCCACAGTTGCGACCAGACGGGCAGCGCCTCGGTCGGCGGCTGTGGCTGGTACGTGAAGATCCAGCACGCCGGCGGCATCTCGACCCTGTACTGCCACATGGTCCGCAAGGGCGTCGTGAAGCCCGGCCAGAAGGTCGCGGCCGGACAGGTCATCGGCTACGTCGGCAGCTCCGGCAACTCCTCCGCCCCGCACCTGCACTTCGAGGTCCACGTGAACACCCCGCCGACCTCGCCGGGCAACGCGATCGACCCGCTGCCCTTCATGCGCACGCACGGCGCGCCGATCGGCTGAGCCGGGCCGCGGCGCGGGATCAGCCGGCCGGCAGGCGGCTGACGACGCTGTGGGTGCGGCCGCTCAGCTCCCGGTCCAGGCTCTCCTGGGCGTCGCGCATCGCGTCGGCGTACCGCGGCTCGGCGAGCCGCCGCATGCCCTCCTCGGGCGCGACGTCCTCGACCACCGCGCTGATCCACCAGATGTTGCCGAACGGGTCGCGGATCCGGCCGCCCCGCTGCCCGAAGGCGTGGGTGGCCGGCGCGGTGACCACGCGGGCCCCGGCGGCGACCCCGCGCTCGATCGCCCGGTCGGCGTCGGCGACGAAGACCCGCAGCAGCGACGGCATGGCCGGCCAGTCGGGCAGCCGGTCGAAGGCGAGCAGGACGGTGTCGCCGACGCGGATCTCGGCGTGACCGATGGTCCCGTCCTCCAGCCGGACGCGGCCCATCTCGACCCCGTCGAACACCGCGGTGACGAAGTCCAGCAACTGCCCGGTGTCGGGCGTGACGATCCACGGCGCGACGGTCGTGTACCCGGCCGGTGGCGTGCTGCTCATGAACTCTCCCTCGTGTCGTGGCGGAACTTCGCCCCACGGTAGGGCCGGTATAGGCCAGTTCCCGTCCTAGTCGCGGGCCACCATGGCAGGCATGTCAGACGCGCGCGCCCGGCTGCTGTCCCTGCTGTCGCTGTTGCAGACCCCTCGGCTGTGGCCGGGCAGCGAGCTGGCGCGGCGGCTGCGGGTGTCCGTGCGGACCGTGCGGCGCGACGTCGACCGGCTGCGCGAGCTGGGCTACCCGGTGCACGCCGAGCAGGGCGGCCTGGGTGGATACCGGCTGACGGCCGGCGCGGCGATGCCGCCGCTGCTGCTGGAGGACGACGAGGCGGTCGCCGTCGCCATCGGGCTGTGCACCGCGGCGACGCAGGCGGTGACCGGGGCCGACGAAGCGGCGGTGCGGGCGCTGCGCAAGCTGCTGCAGGTCCTGCCGTCCCGGCTGCGCCGCCGGGTCGACACGCTGACCTCCTCCACCGTGCCCCACCCGTTCTCCCTGGCCGCGGATCCGGTGGACCCCGACGCGCTGGTCGTCACCGCCGCGGTGATCGCCGGCCACGAGCGGCTGCGGTTCCGGTACCGCGACGAGGGCCGCCACGTCGAGCCGCGCGCCCTGGTGACGGCCGGGAGGCGCTGGTACCTGCTCGCGTTCGACCTCGACCGCGACGATTGGCGGACCTTCCGGCTGGACCGCGTCACCGAGCTCGCCGCGACCGGCGCCCGGGCGGCCACGCGGGAGGTGCCCGGCGGGGACGTCGCCGCCTTCGTCGCCGACCGGACGATGCGGATGGCCCCGACCTACCCGGCCGACGTCGTGATCCGCGCACCGGCCGCCCGCGTGGTGGACCGCCTCGGCGGGCCGCCGCCCGGGACCCTGACCGATCGGCCGGACGGGACCTGCCGGTGGCTCGCGCCGCCCGACACCGGCGAATGGCATGCGCGCCGGCTGGCCTCGATCGGGCTGCCGTTCGAGGTCAGCGGCCCGCCGGAGCTGGCCGGCCACCTCAGGTCGATCGCCGCCCTGTTCCGGGCCGCGACGCTCGACGTATAACCCCATGCGGGGTATACCTGAGGTGTGCCGAAAATCAACGTCTACCTCCCCGACGAGCTCGCCGACGCCGTCAAGGCCGCCGGGATCCCGGTCTCGGCCATCTGTCAGCGCGCGCTCGAGCAGGCCGTCCGGAGAGTGACCGCGATCCGCGAGACGGTGCTCGGCGA
This sequence comes from Dactylosporangium sp. NPDC000244, assembly GCF_040300725.1. NCBI lineage: Bacteria > Bacillati > Actinomycetota > Actinomycetes > Micromonosporales > Micromonosporaceae > Dactylosporangium > Dactylosporangium sp. NPDC000244. The sequence goes on along the minus strand of NZ_JBEPEH010000049.1, from coordinate 84,692 downwards.
CCTCGACGACGCGGCCCTGGCCGCCCGCCTGCCCCACTTCACCGCCCGCGTGCGCACCGTGCTGCGCCTGGCCGCCGAGCGCGCGGCCGCCGAGCGGGCCCCGGCCGTCGGCACCGCCCACCTGCTGACCGGCATCGTCGCCGAGGGCGGCAACCTGGCCCTGCACGTCCTGCGCGCCATCGACATCGAGCCGTCGGGCATCGCCGCGGCGATCAGCGCGACGCCCGAGCCGGCCGAGCCCGCGGACGGCCGCCGGTTCAGCGCCCCGGCCGCGGCCGCGCTGGAGCTCGCGGTCACCGAGGCGACCGCGCTGGGCCACAACTACGTCGGCTGCGAGCACCTGCTCCTGGGCCTGGTCGCCGAGCCGGACGGCGCGGCCGGTCAGGCCCTGCGCTCCCTGGGCGCCGAGCTGCGCCTGACCCGCCGCGCCGTGACCGCGGCGCTGGCCGGCTACGTCCACCTGCAGGCCCAGTCCCCCTCGCTGGAGTCCGCGCTGGCCCCGCTGCTGGAGCGCATCGAGCGGCTGGAGAACCGCCTCCCATGACCCGCAGAGTGCTCCTGCTGGCCTCCAAGGACACCATCGCGTACCGCGCCGGCTCCGTCGCCACCGGCGCCGGCCTCCTCGCCGCCGCCAGCCGGCCGGCCGACGCCGACGTCACGGTCGAGGACGTCCTGGCCGAGCCCGGGTGGGACGCCTCCCCCGCGACGATGGCCGCGACCGCGCGCCGCGTCCGCGCGGCCCTCGGCGAGGAGGGCTTCCACGGCGTCGTCGTGACCCACGGCACCGACACGCTGGAGGAGGCGGCCTACCTGACCGACCTCGTCGCGGGCGCGGCCTCCAACCCGGCCACAGCCCGGGGCGCCATCGTCTTCACCGGCGCCCTGCTCCCGCTCGACGCCCCGGGCAGCGACGGCCCCGCCAACCTGACGGCCGCCCTGGTCGCCGCGGCGGACCCGGCCGCGGCCGGCCTCGGCGCGGTCGCCTGCTTCGACGGGGAGCTGCACGCGGCGGCGCGGGTGCGCCAGGCCGCCGCGTCGCGCCCGGGCGCGTTCACCTCCGCCCCGCACGAGCCGCTCGGCCGCGTGCTCGGCGGCCGCGTCACCCTGACCGCCGCGCCGCCCCCGCCCCCGTCGCCGCCGGGCGAGCCGGAGACGAACGTGGCGTTGATCAAGGTGTACCCGGGGATCGGCCCGGCGCTGCTCACCGCCGCCACCGACGCCGGGGCGAGGGGTGTCGTGCTGGAGGGCACCGGCGCGCTCAACGTCCCCGTCCCCCTGCTGGGCGCCGTCGCCGACCTGGTGTCCTGGGACATCCCGGTCGTCGTGACCTCCCGCGCCCGCGCGGGCGGGGCGCCCCGCAGCCCCGACGGGCTGGCCGCCACCGTCGGCGCCATCCTCGCCCCGGACCTGACCGCCGGGAAGGCCTGGGCCGCGCTCATGGTCGCGCTGGGCGCCGAGGGCGGCGTCGCGGCCGCGCGCGACTACTTCGCCCGGCTCTGAGCACGCCTCGGGCAGGGTCGCGGCCGGTCGCGGCCACCTCGCCCCAAGCCCGCCCTGAACGCGCCTCGGGCAAGGTCGCGGCCGGTCGCGGCTACTCAGCCCGAAGTCCGTTCCCGCTCTGAGCGCGGGCGCGGCCGTACTCGGCGAGAGCGTGGAACGCGGCCTTCGGCGTCCACGAGCCGTCCGGCAGCACCCGCACGATCCCGCGCGCGGCCAGGTCGAAGTCGCGCTCGGGGTCCCCGGTGGTGGGCAGGTGCCGGTTCGCGAAGGTGTAGACGAACGCCGCCTCCACGCCGCCGGCCTCGTAGTCGCGCAGCAGGTCCAGGATGTAGCGGGCCTGGCCCTCCTCGTCGCGCTCCAGCCCGGGGGTGATCGTCGCGGCCGCGCCGTGCGCCTCGTACGTCACCGGCTCCGCCGCCCCCGCGACGTCCCCCGCGCCGCGGAACGTGCAGCAGCCGAACTCGGTCGCGGCGTACGGCTTGCCCTGCCCCACCGCGGCCGCCAGGCTCTGCGGGAACGCCGCCGCGTTGGTCGCGTCGCGGTAGCCGGCGTCGCTCGCGATGATGTCGAACGGCGCCCAGTCCACGGCCTCCAGCGGGATCGAGGCGTAGCCGACGGGGCCGCCGAAGCGCTCCCGCACGGCGGGCACGGCCTCGGCGAGGAAGTCGTGCACGGCGGCCCGCGCGGCCGGGACCGCCTCGCGCATGCGCATCGGGTCGGTGAACAGCGCCATGCGCTCGGCCAGGTCGCGGCCGGGCAGGAAGCCGTCGGTGAACATGGCGATCTCGGAGCCGGTGAGGAAGACGACCCGCGCCCCGCCGCGCCGCAGCCGCTCGGCCCGCTCGGCGCCGTCGAGCACGAACGCCATGAGCGCGGCGCGGTCGAGGCCGTTGGTGAACGGGCAGTACCACACCTCGAGCCCGGCCTCGGCCGCCAGCCGCGCGGCCAGTTCGAGCCGGTCCTGGACGCCGCCCGTGATCCGCACCGCGTCGCAGTGCAGCTCGTCGCGGATGACGCGCAGGTCGCGCCGGACGGTCTCGGGGTCCCACGGCTCGTGGGTCGTGGACCCGCCGCTGACGAAACCGGTGTCGTAGTTCATGCCGAAGACGCGCATCGCCCAACCCTCCGAATACGGTACGGCCAGTACCTTATAGGGTACGTCGAGTACCCTGCAAGCCATGACCACGAGACGCCGGGGCGCCGAGCTGGAGCAGGCGATCCTGCGCGCGGCCGCGGACGAGCTGCGCGAGTCCGGCTACGCGGGCATGACCATGGACCGGGTCGCCGTCCGGGCCGGGACCAACAAGAACGCGATCTATCGCCGGTGGCCGCACCGGGCGGCCTTGGGCATCGCGGCGTACCGCCACCTCTCCGACGCCGTGATGCCGAACCCGGACACGGGCACGCTGCGGGGCGACGCCCTGGAGATGCTGCGCCGGGCCAACGAGACCTGGTCGTCCCCGCACGGCGCGATCCTGCGCGGCCTGCTGGCCGCCGCGGCCGAGGACCCGGCGCTGCTCGAGCTCATGCGCGAGCGCTCGGGCGCGGCCACCATGGACCGCGCCTGGCTGTCCATGCTCGAACGCGCCGTGGCGCGCGACGAGGCGCCGCCCGCGGCCGCGCACCCGCGCGTGGCGACGACCCCGATGATGCTGCTGCGCGCCGAGTACGCGATGCGCGGCATCCCGACCGTCCCGGACGAGGTGCTGGTGGAGATCGTCGACGAGGTCTTCCTGCCGCTCGTCCGCGGCCGCGCCTGACCCTGGCGCACGGCCACCCGCGCGGCCGCGCCCGAGCCGCGCACGCCACCCGCGCGGCGGCCGCGACTGACAACGGCGCACGCCACCCGCGCACGGCCGGGCGGCAACCCCGCGGCACGGCGCCCGGCAGGGCGTGGCCGGGCCGGGAAACCGTTCAGCCGCCGCCGAGGTGGGGCAGGGAGCGCGCGGCCGCCTGCACCGCGGCGACCGCCGCCTCCACCGCCTCGTCCGGCCCGCCGGAGCGCACGGTCAGGTGCACCTCGTAGGTCAGCGGCGCATCGGCGACGACCGGCACCCACTTGAAGCGGTCCGCGTACCGCCCGCCGAACTCCATCCCCGCCTTGAACGGCAGCGCCACGTCCGACGGCACCACGAGCACCCGGCCGTCCCAGCGCGCCGCGGTCTCGTGGCGCAGGCGCAACACCGCGGCCGCGGTGTCCGCCGTCGGCCGCCCGGTGCCCGCGCCGGGGTTCCGGTCCAGGCCCCACGCCGCGCGGCGGTCCTCGGGGACGCCGGTGAGGTGCGGAATCGGACGGTACCGCCGCAGCAGCTCCGGCAGCGCCAGCCGCACGCCCGGGAAGTGCGCCGCGGGGACCATGGCCTCCAGGCGCGCCGTGTAGAGGCGCACCGAGCGCCCGCCCGCCGCCGGGGGCGGGCCGATGAGCAGCGCGTGCCGATGCAGCTCCGGGGCCGCGTGCCGATGGGGCTCGAGGTATTCGACCGCGACCCGCGGCCGCCCGAACCGCTCGACCAGCCGCGCCTGCGCGGGCGCGACGAACGCCGCGTGGTGGGGCAGGCACGCCAGCCGCGGCAGCCCGTCGCCCGGGCCGGGCCGGCGCATCAGCTCGTATTCGCCGACGACGCTGCGGGCCGCCCGCTCGAAGTCCCGCCCGCGCTCGGTCAGGCGCAGCTGCCCGCGGTTGCCCTCGAAGAGCGGCTCCCCGCACCAGCGCTCGATCCGGGCGATGGTCTTGCCCACCAGTTGCCGCGCGTAGGGCCGGTCCCGCAGGTGCGACGGCCGCGTCGGCGACAGCGCCTCCGCGGCCTTCGTGTGCTGGCGGTGCTCGGCGACGGCGAGGAAGACGCGACACTCCCACTCGTCGGGTGCCACGTCGTCGCTGACGGCCATGTCCGGAGAACCTAGAAGGCGCGCGGGCACCGGCGGAAGCCGTGTATCGGATTTTCGCCACAGGGGCAAAAACCGCCCATACCCCCTTGCATTCGTGACCGTCGGTTACCTGACGTATCAGGGACTTCGTAACGCTGTGTGAGATAGACCGTAACGCGGCGCCGCTTCCGAGCGTGTTACACGGTCCGTAGAGGGCGGATCACTCTACGCCGAGTGATCGAACCACTCGGGTGCGCACGCCTTCGGCAACTACGGTGCGCACGCGCGACGGGGGCGGTAGACAGGTGAGCGGCGGCGGGCACGGAACCGAGGGGGACCAGGTGACACCCAGAGTCACGGCGCTGAGGATCGAGCTCGTGCAGCGGGGTGCCGTGCGCACCACGCTGACCGTCCGCTCCCCCGCCCCGCCCGTCGCGAAGACGTTGATGCCGGTCGCCGCCGTCAGGCCCGATGCCGTCCCGGCCGGTCGCGGCCGTTCTTGACGGCGTACATCGCCTGGTCGGCCGTGCGCAGCACCGCGTCCGGATGCTCCCCCGGCGCCGCCAGGTGCACCCCGATGCTCGCCCCGATCCGGACCTCCTCGCCCTGGATCACGAACGGCGCGTCCGCGCAGGCCCGCAGCCGGGCGATGACCGAGTGCGTCTCGTCCTCGGTGCCGATCCCCGGCAGGAGCAGCACGAACTCGTCCCCGCCGACCCGGGCCAGCACGTCGACCGGCCGCAGGCAGCCGCTCAGCCGCGCCCCGACCTGCCGCAGCAGCTCGTCCCCGGCCTCGTGGCCGAGCTCGTCGTTGACCGGCTTGAAGCCGTCCAGGTCGACGAAGAGCACCGCGACCGGCTCGGCCTCCAGCGAGTCGGCGAGGCGCTGCTGGAGCCGGCGGCGGTTGGGCAGGCCGGTCAGCGGGTCGTGGTGGGCGTCGTGGGCGAGGCGGTCCTGCATCTCACGCGAGTCGGTGATGTCCCGGGCGTTGATCACCACGCCGTCGAGGGCCGGGTTGTGCAGCTGGTTGGAGGCGGTGAGGTCGAACCAGCGATAGTCGCCGCCGGCCTGGCGCACCCGCACCTGCATGCGCTCCAGGGCGCCCTTCTCCCCGGTCAGGGCCGCGAACCGCTCGCGCAGGTGCGGGCGCTCGTCGGGGTGGACGATCTCGAAGACCGGGGTGCCCACGCGCGTGACGCCGAGGATGCGCCGGCCGCTCGGGCTGGAGTACACCACCCGCCCCTCGTCGTCGAGCACCACCACGACGTCGGGGGCGTGCTCGACCAGGGCCGAGAAGCGCTCCTCGGCGCGGCGGCGGACGAGCTGCGAGCGGTACCCGAGGATGGCCAGCCCCGCGACCCCGACGAGCAGCATGGTGAGCAGCGCCAGGTTGATGGTCAGGCTGCGGTTGCGCACCGGCCCGTCGAAGGTGGCCGTGGACTGCGTGCGCACGTAGGCCCAGCCGCCCGGCAGCCCGCCGTGGACCGTGGCGATCATCGAGTGGCCGCGCTCGGCGTACGTGACGAACACCGAGTCGGTGGAGGTGACCCTCGCCGCGATCGCCGGGTCCACGCGGCTGCCGAGCTGGGCCGGGTCGCTGGACGCGCCGATCACCCCCGCGGCGTCCACGAGCAGCGAGACGTGCGAGTCGTCCTTGAGCTTGACGAGGTACTCCTGCAGCTGACTCTTCGTCAGGGGGATGAACCCGTACAGGATCGCCGCCGGCTGGCTGCCCACGACGATGGGCACGGCCACCGCCTGCACCAGGGTGCCGCGCACCGTCATGATCGAGGAGAACCCGGGCCGGCCGAGCGCGAGCGAGGAGATGAGCGGCTTGAACGCGGCCGACAGCGGGTCGGGGAACATGGTGTCCGGGCCGCTGGCGCTGAGCGGGTTGCCGGTCAGGTCGGTGAGCATGAGCCCGTAGCCGAACGACGGCGACTTCTCCGCGTACTCCTGCAGCGCCGCCGCGTCGCCGGGGTCACCGGGCGTCATCGACAGCGGGTGGCCGGTGGCGAAGTCGTTGAGCTCCTTGGCCGAGACGAGCAGCACCTGCGCGGCGAGGCCGCCGTTGTTGGTGGCCAGGGCTAGGGAGTCGGCGCGGTGCACGGTCTCGGCCGCCCGCAGCGCGGAACGGTTCACCGAGATGCCGACGGCGCCGATGGCCAGCAGCAGCGCGACGCTGACACCGACCACCAGCCAGCTGCGCAGCCGCATCCGACCCGCCTCCAACGCATCCGGGGAAACGTAGGACAGATCGGTCCGGCGCGCGGAGGTTCTGAGCGGAAGTGCCCGCCGTCACACGACGGGGACGGGCGCGGTGCCGCTCAGCACCGGCGTGACCGCGGCGGCCGGCAGCGAGACGGTGACCTCCAGCCCGCCGCCGTCGAGGGCGACCGCGGAGACCCCGCCGCCGTGCGCCTCGCACACGGCCCGGACGATCGACAGCCCGAGCCCGGTGCCGCGGGCGCCGGTGCGCTCCCGCCCGCCGCGGCGGAACGGCTCGAACAGCGCGGGCAGGTCGGCCGGCTCGACCTCGAAGCCGGTGTTGCCGACCACGAGCCAGGCGAGCGTCTCGTCGGTGCCGGTGCGCACCCAGATCCGCCCGGCCAGATGGTTGTACCGCACCGCGTTCTCGATGAGATTGCCCGCCAGCCGCTCCAGCAGCCCGGGGTCCCCGACCACGTTGGCCGGGGCCAGGTCGGTGCTGACGTCGAGGTTGAGCCGCTTGACCTCCTTGCCCATCGCCGACAGGGCGACGGTGACCCCGGTGGCCAGGTCGGTGCTCACCTTCCGGCCGAGCCGCCGCCCGGCCTGGGCCTCGGTGCGGGCGAGCAGCAGCAGCGACTCGACCAGCGCATTGGCCCGCATCGAGGCGTCGCGCACGACCTTGGCCATGCGGCGGTACTCCGCGACGTCCGCCTCCGGGTCGTCGAGCGTCACGTCGACCTCGGTGCGCATCACGGCCAGCGGGGTGCGCAGCTCGTGGGAGGCGTTGGCCACGAACCGTTTCTGGGTCTCGAACGCGGCCGTGATGCGGTCGAGCATCGCGTCGAACGTCTTCGCGAGCTCGGCCACCTCGTCGTCGGCCCCGTCGTAGTTGATCCGCGCGTCGAGGGACTCCCCGGAGAGGCGCTGGGCCGTGGTGGTGACCCGCTGCAGCGGCCGCAGGGAGCGCCCGGCCACGACGTAGGCGCCCGCGACCCCGACGGCCCCGATGAGCAGCAGCGCGAGGCTGCCCCGGGTGAGCAGCTCCCACTCGGCGGAGTCGACGAGGTCGGTCTGCCAGGTGTGCGCGTCGACCTCGCTGCCGTCGGCCAGCACCACCCTGGTCCCGGGCTGGAGCTGGTCGGCGGGCTTGAGCGCGCCGTCGACCAGGATGTAGGCCAGCACGACCAGGACCAGCCCGGCCCCGACGAGCAGGATGCCGTTGAGCAGCGTGAGCCGCAGGCGCAGGGTCGGGCGGAAGAAGGCGGTGCGGCGGGCGTCGTAGATGGTCATTGGGGCGGCCGCGTCCGGTACCCGGCGCCGACCACGGTCTCGATGATCGCCGGCTCGCCGAGCTTCTTGCGCAGCGTCATCATCGTGACCCGCACCGTCGTGGTGAACGGGTCGGCGTTGGCGTCCCAGACCCGCTCGAGCAGCTCCTCGCTGGAGACCACCGCGCCGCGGGCCTTGAGCAGCTCCTCGAGCAGCCCGAACTCCTTGCGGGTGAGGTCCAGCGGCTGCCCGGCCCGGGTCGCGACCCGCTTGGCCTGGTCGAGCACGAGGTCGGCGATGGTGAGCACGGGCGGCGCGGCCGGGGTGGCGCGCCGGCCCAGGGCCTGCACCCGGGCGACGAGCTCGTCGAAGGCGAACGGCTTGGGCAGGTAGTCGTCGGCGCCGATCTGCAGGCCCTCGACCCGGTCGGCGACGCTGCCGCTGGCGGTGAGCATCAGCACCCGGGTCAGCGCGCCGGAGGCGACCAGGTCGGCGCAGATGTCGTCGCCGTGCACGCCGGGCAGGTCGCGGTCGAGCACCACGACGTCGTAGCGGGTGACCATCGCCATCTCGTGCCCGGCGGTCCCGTCGTAGGCGACGTCGACGGCCATGCCCTGCCGCCGAAGTCCCCGGACGATCGCGTCGGCGAGATTCGTCTCGTCCTCGATCACCAGCACGCGCACGCCCTTCACCCCCAGCCGAATCCGGGCCAGTGTGGTTCACGGGACGTGAAGTTCCCGTGAAAGCCCTGGGTGCCAATGTAGCTACCCGGGCAACCGCCACAGCCGCACCGAGTCCCCGCCGGCGAGGCAGGCGAGCCGGTGATGGCGCACCGAGCAGCGCGACGGGATCGGGCTGACGTTGCCGAGCGGGCTGATGGCGCCGGTGCGCAGGTCGATGCGGGCCAGCCGGGAACCGTCGCCTTCCGGACGCTGCACGAGCACCGAGCCGGCCGGGGCGAAGCCGATGTCGTCGTCGTCCGTGCCGTCGCTGGCCGTCGGCACCACCGCCCAGCCCGCGAGGTCGGCGCGGTCGGTGCCGGTGAACCAGTCCACGACGCGCACCCGTGTGAAGTCGTCGCGGTCGCGGGCGACGAGCACGCCGGGGCCGGCCGCGTCGAGCTGCACCGGGCGCCGCCAGGCCTGGGCGCCGGTGGCCGGGTCGAGCACGGCGAGGTCGCGCCAGTTGGGCACGCAGACCATCGGGCCGCACATCACGACCACGGGGCCGTAGGCGATCTCGGCGATCGGCGCCTGCTCCGACGAGGAGAACAGCATGTGCCACCGGTAGCGCAGGGTGTCGCTGCCGTACGCCGTGATGAGCGCCCCGTCCGCGCGCACCGCGACGATCACGAGGAGGCCGCCGACGACCCGGACGCTGGTCGGCGGGGTGTCGGCGAGTTCGGGGACGTCGGCGGCGACGGTCACGCCCCCGGTGACGGCGCTGCGGATCTCGGTGCGGCCGCCGGAGTACCAGACCGCGAACCAGGCGCTGCCGGGCACGTCGGGCGAGACGACGCGGGCCCCGCCGGGCACGTCGAACGCCCAGCGGACGGCGCCGGACTCGGCGTCGAGGCCGGCCAGGCGGACCGGGTTCGCGGCGGCGCCGCGCGGCGGCACGACCGGCGGGCAGACGGCGGCCTCGTCGTCGATGGTGAGCAGCCCGGGCGCGCCGCCGGCCGGGCCGGCGACGACGGCGATCGGGGCGCCGCCCCGCGACCACTGCGCCCGGCCGGTGGCGGGGTCGATCCGCTCCAGGCTCCAGCCGGTCGTCGCGGTGCAGGGGCGGTGGCGCACGTACGCGCGGTCGGCGGCCAGGTAGGCCTGCCCGCCGCCGGGCCCGGCCAGTGAGCGGGTCCACCTGACCTTGCCGGTGGTCCAGTCGTAGGCGGTGAGCCCGGGCTCGTCGCGGATGGCGTAGACGGCGGAGCGGTCGGCGACCAGGCCGGAGGCGTGCTCGGCGAGGGTGCCGGCCTCCTCGACGGCGCTCCCGGGCCGCGAGCCGGCGGCGAAGAGCACCACGAGCGTCAGCATCAGCACGATCGGCCACTGCCGGCGCCCGGCCCCGCGCGGGGGCGGCCATTCCAGCATCGCCTCGCCGTCGACAACCCCGTGTGATTCACCCAGATCGATCAGTTCGCCCACGTTACCAGCGTCCCCGCATCAGCTCTTGGTCGCCATTCGAAGGAGCACGACCTCGCCGGCTCCGGTCTCACAGGCGAGGCGCGGGCCGTCCAGCTCGCACGCGTCGAGGCGGCCGTCGACGGTACCGATCGGCGCCACCCCGTCCCCCGCGCGCAGCCCGAGCAGGGTCGCGTCCTCGCCGGAGGCGGTGCCGAGCAGCTGGCGGTCCGCGTCCGCGCCGAGCGGCTCCCACCCCGGCAGCTCGGGCGTGGGCGCGCCGGTCGCGGGGTCGAGCAGCGTCGCCGTGCGCGTCCCGGCCACGGCCAGCCGGCCGCCGGGCGCCGCGACGAGATCGGCGCGCACGTATGGGGTCCACAGCATCGTCCCGCTCGCCGGGTCGAGGACGAACGTGCGCTGCCCGGCGACGCAGAGCGCCGGTCCGCAGGGCCGGACGGTGAACCGGTCGGTGCGCCCGGACGCGGGCCCGGTCGGCACCGTCGCCCGCCAGGCCGGGGTGGACCAGGCGTCGCGGCGGAAGGCGGTCAGCAGCGTGCCGCCGTCCGGCCCGGCGCCGAAGCCGGCGAGGACGAGCAGGTCGCCCGCGGCCGCGACGAGCTCGGCGGGCCCGGCGGCGAGCGCCCCGGCGGCGCTGCGGCGGCCGGTCACGAAATCGACGACGCTGATCGCCCCCTGCCGGTCCGCGAGCGCCGCCCAGGCCGCGCCCACCTCGGCGGCGTCGAGGGCGATCCGGGTGCCGGCGTCGACGGGCACCTCCCAGCGCGCCTGCCCGCCCGCGCCGAGGGCCTGCCAGCGCAGCGCGCCGCCGATCGGCGCGGCGGCGGCCAGGGCCCCGCACCCGTCCGACCACAGGCTGCGCGTGACCACGGTGCCGGGGACGGCGGGCGCGGTGCGGACGGGAACGCCCGCCGCCTGCCAGATCTCGCGGCCGGTGCGCCGGTCGACGGCGAACGTCGTGCCCGTGGTCGCGGAGCGGCACAGGTCCGGCCAGAGCACCACCACGTCGCCGGCGTCCGGCGCGGAGGCCGCGTGGGCGAGGGTGACCAGCTCGCCCGGCGTGAACGTCCACCGGGACCGCCCGTCGCCGGCGTCGAAGGCCTCGACCGGGGTCGGCGTCCGGTCGCTCTCCAGGATCAGCAGCACGTCCCCGGCGAGCTGGTAGGCACCGTTGCGCAGCGGCAGGCGGGCGACCTCGGCCGGCCGCTGCGGCCCCGGTGCCGCCGACACGAGCGACAGCACCAGCCCGAGCGACAGCACCAGCCCCCAGCCGCGGGGCAGCCCGGCCGGGCCCGCGTCGGTGTCGGTGGTCCAGGCGGGGCCGGCGTCGCCGAGATCGATCACGGCGGCGCGGTCGGCGGTCGGCAGTGTGCTCGGCGGCACACGTCCATTGTGCTAACGCCGGGCCGCCTCCGGCAGCGGCCAGACAGTCACTTCTCCGGCGACGCCGCAGGCCACGAGCCGCTCGTCGGCGGCGCACGCCGGCACGCCGACCCAGGACGCGCCGGTCCCGATGACCGTGATCCCGCCGCCGGCGGGGTCGAGCAGCCCGAGCCGGGTGTCGAGCTGCCCGTCGTCGCGGCGCCAGACGACGACCCGGCCGCCCTGCACCCCGACGGGCCGCCAGTCGTCGAGGCGGACCCGGACGGCGCCGGTGTGCGCGTCGACGAGCACGCCCCGGGCCATGGGATCGCCCTGGCGGCCGCCCGCGGTCAGCACGAGCGTCGCCGGCTGCACGCTCGCGCCGACGATGGTGTCGTAGCCCTCGACCCGCCACGCCGGCCGGCCGGTGCCCGCGTCGAACGCCGCGAACCCGCCGCCGTCACTGCGGCACCACCGCCCGGGCGCGCAGCCGATGAGCCCGCCGAGCTCGGCCGGGGGCAGGTGCCACAGCGGCCGCCCGCTCGCCCGGTCGTAGACGTCGTCGCCCCCGGCGGCCGTGACCGCGACCTGCCCGGCCCGGGCGCCCGGGGCCCCGCGGTCCTCGCCGAGCTCGAAGTAGGCGGCGGCGCCGGGCCGCTGCAGGCGCTCGGTGCGCGCGGGGGCGCCGGTGGCCAGGTCGTAGCCGGTCAGGACGCCGTCCGGGCCGAGGACGTTGAGCGAGGTCAGCTCCCATCCCCCGCCGATCGGGCGGCCGACGGAGGGCTCGCGCCCGGCGGGCACGGTGCTGCTCCAGAGCGTCGCGCCCGTGCGCTCGTCGACGGCCAGCACCGCGATCGGCGGGTGCTGCGCCGGATCCTCCGTCACCTGCGGCTGCGTGGTGTCCTCGAGCAGGAGCCGGCCGCCGAAGCGCCCGATCAGCGAGACGCCGCCGCGCTGCCAGAGCTGCCGGCCGGTGCGCGGGTCGAGCGCGCGCACGTTCTCCAGCGCCCGCCCGTCGCCGAGCCACACGTGCAGCAGGGCGACGTCCGCGTCGGCGAAGGCGAGCTGCTGCGCCTCGCCGAGGTCGACGCCCCACAGCCGGGCGCCGGTCGGGCCGTACACCTCCAGCCGGTGCGGCCCCTCGCCGGAGTACTGGGTGACGTAGATCCGCCCGCCCCCGAGGTCGGCCCGCTGCGCCCCGGTGCCGATGTGCAGCACGGGCGCGGAGACGGCCGAGGCGGTGGACGGCACCAGGGCGGCGAGCACGGCCACGGCGAGCGCCGCCGCCCAGCGCGTGGACCCGGACAGCCGCGGCCGCCGGGGCCGCGGGGTCTCCGGCGGCGACCAGGGCGCCGCGTCCCCGAGATCGATCACACTCACGGCAGCCTCCAGACGCTCAGCCCGCTGCTCAGGCAGACGACCACTCCCTCGCCGGTCCGGCAGCGCGGCACCGGGCCGAGGCGGCCGCGGCCGATCACCCGCACGTGGCCGGTCCGCGGATCGTAGAGGCCGACGAGACCCTGCCACTGCCCGGCGTCGGTGTGCGTGACCACGCTGAGCGGGCCGGCGGGGATGTACGTGGCGACCCAGCCGGTCAGCCGGTGCGTGACGACGCCGGTGCGGGCGTCGATCGCCAGCACCACGGGCTCGTGCGTGAGCGAGGTCGAGTTGCCCAGGCCGCCGGCCACGATCAGGTCCCCGGAGAGGTTGAAGATGTCGTTGTACTGCCCGACGTCCCACACACGGCGCCCGCTCGCCGCGTCCAGGCCGTGGATGCCGTCGCCGCCCACGGCGCACCAGCGCTCCGGCCCGCAGGGAAACGGCCCCCCGTCCGGCTGGTCGAGGCGCCACAGCAGCCGGCCCGAGGCGAGGTCGTAGACGTCCGCGCCCCGCAGGCCGATCCGGCCCACCACGACCCGGTCGCCGGAGACGGTGAAGTCGGAGGCGTTGCCGCCGAGCCCCGCCAGCGGCGTGCGGGTCGTCACCGCGCCCGAGACCGGGTCGCGGCGCTGCAGGGTGCCGCCGGCGGTGAGCTCGTCGATCGAGCCGATCGTGTCCGGGCGCGTGTCCGAGCCGTCGTAGGAGACCAGCGAGCCAGCCGGCAGCGTCTGCTCCCACGCGGTCGCGCCGGTGCGCGGGTCGACGCCGAGCACCCGGGTCGGCGTGTCCGTGCCGACGCGCGTGTACGGCTGCGTCACCCCGTCGACGTCCTCCAGCACCACGACCGGGCCGGCGGACCCGATGACCACGGACGCGGACCGGTGCCACAGCTGCGCGCCGGTGCGCCGGTCGAGCGCCGTGGCGGTGGCCTCCTGGGCCGACTGCCGGCCGTACGCCGAGGTCAGCATCAGCTCCTCGCCCGCGGCGAAGGCGAGGCCCTCGTTCTCCCCGGACCGCGGCCGGCTCCACAGCATCCGCCCGCCGACCGTGCGCGCCTCGAAGCGGCCGGGCCCGCCGTCCTCGAACCGCGAGACGAACAGCAGCCCCCCGGCGAGCTGCGCGTCGAGCACCCGGTCCTCGAGCGTGAACAGCGGCCGCCCGTCGCGGGGCCCGTCGGCGACGAGCAGCGCGGCGGCGAGCACGGCCACCACCGCCGCGGCCAGGCGCCCCCGGCCCCGGCGGACCGGCTCGTCCGGCGGCGACCACGCCCCGGCGTCGCCGAGATCGATCAGGCTCACCGCAGCCTCCACACGTACAGCACCCCGATCGCGAGGCAGACGACCCGGTCGGCGGTGGCGGAGCACTGCGGCGTGCCGTAGAAGTCGGGGGCGCGGCCGATGACGTGCACCGACCCGTCCCCGGGGTCGAGCCGCCCGACGATCGCGTCGGTGGTGCCGGCCGGGCGCCAGACGAAGGCCGCGGTGCCGGGCGCTTCGAAGGGCCCGTTGGCCAGGAACCAGCCCCGCCGCTCCCAGGCGACGCCGCCGCCCCGCCCGGCCGGGAACGCCGCGACGTCGTCGGGCTGGTCCAGCGCGGCCGCGGGGCGGAACATCACCAGCCGGTCGCCGGTGTCCCCCAGCAGCGCCGAGTAGCCGGGGGCCCGCCACAGCACGGCCCCGGTGGCCGCGTCGAGCACGTCGGTCCCGCCGTCGCCGAAGACGCAGTAGTGCACGCGCAGGCAGGGGACCGGCCCGTTCCAGGCGGGCGACTCCCCCGCCCACGTCCACAGCCGCCGCCCCGAGGCGAGGTCGAACACCTGGGTCCCGCCGCGCCCGGCCGGCAGCACCAGCTCCTGCCCGGGCAGCCCGGCCTGATGGCGCGAGACGACGCCGGCGAAGTCGAGCCGGAAGCGCCCGGTGACGTCCCCGCCGGCCGGGTCCCGCACCCGCAGCGCCCCGTCGCGGTCGAGCTCGCGCAGCCCCCGCAGCCGGGGGTACGGCGCGTAGTCGAGCCAGCTCTCGGTCCCCGGCGCCAGCTCGGCCGTCCACCGTGGAGTGCCGGTGCGCTCGTCGAGCCCCAGGTACCGCTCGTGGTGCGGCACCCGCGGCAGCGCGACGGCCGGGTCGTCGGGGTTGCCGTAGGAGGTGTCGAACTTGTCTTCCTCGCCGGGCCACGCGAGCTCCTGCACCACGACGATGTCCCCGGCCAGCCCGGCGAAGCGCGCCCGCTCCCGCTGCCACCGCTGCGCCCCGGTGGCGGCGTCGAAGCCGGCGACCCACCCCTGGAACGCCCCGCCCGTGTCGGCCCGCTCGACCTGCGCGATCGCGCTCCGGCCGGTGAACGCGACGTAGGACTCGTCGGCGGCGCCCGCCCGCTGCCAGAGCACCCGCCCGGTCCGCGCGTCGAGCGCCTCGATGAGCGGGTCGGCGCCGGCGGTCCGGTACCGGTGCACGAGGATCCGCCCGCCCGCGGTGTCGAACGCGAGCACCTGGAACTCGGCCGTCCACAGCGGCTCCAGCCCGGGCCGGTGGTCCGCCCCGCCGGGCAGCACCGCGGCGATCCCGAGCACGACCACCCCGAGGAGGGCGCGCCGCCACCCGCGCCGCCGCCGCGCGACGGCGGGCCCGGGCCGCTCGGGCGGTTCCCAGGGCACACTGAGGTCGAGCTCGATGATGGCGTCGGGCACGGGCCCCCTCTCTCCGTCAGAAGAGAGTCTTCCGCACACCGTCCAGGTTGCGTGAGGTCCCGCGCGGCGACATGTCGGACGCTCCGCGTCACGACATGTCGGATTTATACCCCAACGGGCGGCACAGCGGATGCACAGTCCGTTGCCCGGGCAAAGAAGAGCCCTGGTCGCGGACCACAGCGGCCCGCGACCAGGGAACACAACCTAGCGGCGCGGCGCCCGGGCCCGGGCCGGCGGCGCCGACGTCAGCGGCGCCGGCTCCTCCATGCGGCTCACCCACTCGGTGACCTGCCGCGCCACGTCCTGCGCGGTCAGCCCCAGGTCGGCCAGGATCTCGTTGCGCGACCCGTGCGGGTGCCACCCCTGCTCGACGCCGAGGTCCTTCAGCGGCACCCACACGTCGGCGTCGCGCAGGGACTTCGCGATGGCGTCGCCCACGCCGCCGGTCCGCACGCCGTCCTCGAGGGTCACGACGAGCCGGTGCTCGCGGGCGAGGGCGACGAGCTCGACCGGCACCGGGCGCACCCAGCGCGGGTCGACCACGGTCACGCCGTAGCCCTGCTCGGCCAGGCGCGCGGCCACGTCCACCCCCATGTGCGCGAAGGCGCCGACGCTGACCAGCAGCACGTCCTTGCGCTCGTGCTCGGCGAGCACGTCCACGCCGCCGAAGCCGTCGACGCCGCCCACGCGGCGCACGGCGGGCAGGTCGGCCGGGACCGTGCCGGTCGGGAAGCGCAGGATCGTCGGGCCGTCGTCGATGCCGACCGCCTCGCGCAGTTCCTCGCGCACCGTCTGGGCGTCGCGCGGCGCGGCCAGGCGCAGGCCCGGCACCACGCCGAAGACCGACATGTCCCAGATGCCGTAGTGCGACGGGCCGTCGGGGCCGGTGACGCCGGCCCGGTCGAGCACGAACGTGACCGGCAGGCGGTGCATGGCCACGTCGAGCAGGACCTGGTCGAAGGCGCGGTTGAGGAAGGTCGCGTAGACGGCGACGACCGGGTGCAGGCCGCCGATGGCCAGGCCGGCCGCGGAGGTCGCCGCGTGCTGCTCGGCGATGCCGACGTCGTAGGCGCGCTCCGGGTACTTCCGCATGAGCTTCGCGATCCCGGTCGGCTCGGCCATGGCGGCGGTGATGCCGACCACGTCCGCGCGCTCGTCGGCGATCGCGACGAGCTCGTCGGCGAAGACGCCGGTCCACTTGAGCGAGGCCGGGGCGAGCAGCTTGCCCGTCTTGATGTCGAATGCGCCCGGGCCGTGCAGGCAGTCGGCCTCGTCCTCCATCGCCGGGCGGTAGCCGAAGCCCTTGCGGGTCACGGCGTGCACGATGACCGGGCCGCCGAAGTTCTTGGCCTTGCGCAGCGCCGACTCGACGGCCTCACGGTCGTGGCCGTCGACCGGCCCGACGTACTTGATCCCCAGGTCCTCGAACATGGCCTGCGGTGCGACGGCGTCCTTGATGCCCTTCTTGACCGCGTGCAGCACCTCGTAGAGCGGCGGCCCGACGAGCGGGGTGCGGCCGAGGGAGTCCTTGACGAGGTCGAGCACCTTCTCGTAGCCGGGGTTGAGCCGCAGGTGGGAGAGGTGGTCGGCGAGCCCGCCGATGGTCGGGGAGTAGGAGCGGCCGTTGTCGTTGACGACGATGACCACCGGGTTCTTGGCGGCCGCGATGTTGTTCAGGGCCTCCCAGCACATGCCGCCGGTGAGCGCGCCGTCGCCGACCACGGCGACGGTGTGCCGCGGCTCGCCCCGCAGCGCGAACGCCTTGGAGAGCCCGTCGGCATACGACAGTGCGGTCGAGGCGTGCGAGTTCTCGATGATGTCGTGCTCGCTCTCGGCCTGGCTCGGGTAGCCCGTGAGCCCGCCGCGGCTGCGCAGCAGGTCGAAGCCGTCCTGCCGGCCGGTGACGATCTTGTGCACGTACGCCTGGTGGCCCGTGTCGAAGAGGATGCGGTCCTTGGGCGAGTCGAAGACGCGATGCAGGGCCAGGGTCAGCTCGACCACACCGAGGTTCGGGCCCAGATGTCCGCCGGTGCGCGAGACCTTCGCGATGAGGAAGTCGCGGATCTCCGCGGCGAGCACGTCGAGCTGCTCGGCGGTCAGACTACGAAGATCACCCGGGGCCTGGACCGTGCTCAGCAGGGACGCGGCCTCGTTCTCTTCTGTGCTCATGCCCGCCGAGTCTAATGGGGCCGCCAAGTCGCGCACCTTGGCCGGACGAATCTTGACAGGTTCCACACATCCGGCTCGGTCCCGGTTCATGCCCGCCCGGCGACGACGGCCCGGGCGAACTTCACCGCGTCCTTGTCCTGCACGAACGCGGCCAGCGCCGTATCGATCGCGGTGCTCCAGGCGGTGTCCGCGACCACCCCGTGGGTGAGCGAGCCGACCACCCGGGTGCCCGCGTCGGCCCATTCGGCGACCGCGGCCGCCAGGTAGCCCGTGTACTTCGACCGGTCGGTGTCCGTCCGCGCCGGCACCGAACCCTTCTGCGGATTGAACGCGTCCTGCCCGCTCACCGACCCGCACTCGACGAGCCACTTGCGGGCCGCGCCGGGGTGGGGCGCGCCCTTCGGCAGGGTGAAGGAGTCGGACAGGAAGTTGTAGACGCGGTCCGTGCCCGGGCTCGCCACGACCCCGTAACCCTCGGTGAACACCAGGCCCCGGGTGCGCAGATAGGCGTCCGCCCAGTCGCCCATGCAGTTGTACGCCGCGCCGCCGTCGACCACCCTGTCCAGCGCGGGCTGCCAGTCCCCGGCCGGCGCGGCCGCGTCGGTGCGCGCGAGCACCTCGGTGAACAGCCGCAGCGCGGCCAGCACCGCGGCGCCCTCCCAGTCGGTGCCGCCGGTCCACAGCTCCGCGTACGTCTGCGCGCCGAGCTGGCCCAGCAGCACGTTCTCCAGCAGGTGCTTCTGCGTCCAGGTGGGCCCGATCGACAGGGGCGTGAGCCCGCGCCGCGCGATCGCGTCGGCCTGGGTCAGGAAGTCCTCCCAGGTCGACGGCGGCGTGAGGTCCAGGCCGGCCAGGATCTTCGGGTCGTACCAGAGCAGGTTGGACCGGTGGATGTTGACCGGCACGCAGTAGATCGCCCCGTCGACCGTGATGGCCTGGACCAGCCCGGCGGGGAGCTTGTCCAGCCACTCCTGCTCGGTGTAGAGGTCGCGCAGGTCCTCGACGTAGCCGCGTTTGATGTCGTCGGCGAGCTCCCGCCCGGCGTGGATCTGGTAGGAGTCGGGCGGGTCGTCGTTCTGCAGCCGGGTGGTCAGCACCGAGCGGGCGATCATGCCGGCGCCGCCCGCCACCGCCGCGTTGTCGAACGCGATGCCCGCGTTGTGCTTCGCGAAGTCGGCGACGAGGGCCTCCAGCCCCTCCTTCTCCCCCGGGCCGGCCCACCACGAGAAGACCTCGACCTTGCGGTCCGGGGTCTCCGTCGTGGCCTCGCCGTCGCCGCACCCGGGCAGGGCCAGCGCCGCGAGACCGGCGGCGAGCAGGCCCCTGCGGCTGACTCCCATGCCAGCAGTATCGTCCGGCAAATCGGGCCTATGGTGCGGTACCGGAAAAGCGCTCCCGGCTCAGCGCACGGCCCCCGGCGGAACCGTCCACTCCGTCTCACCCATGGACGATGACGCCGGCTGCACGCCCACCTCGGCCGCGAGCGCCGCGGTCGAGAGCGGCTCGTTGCGGGCGCGCATGTCGGCGTACGCGGTCACGGTGAGCACGTCGGTGAGCATCTTCACGCCGCTCTCGAGCAGCGTGGTGACGAGCCGGCTCACCACGAGCGCGGCCATCAGCGACGAGGTCAGCACCACGCCGGTGCCGGTCCGCGAGTCCGGCGTGACCGCCGCGCCCATGGCCAGCTCGATGATCCGGCCGACGAAGTACGACACGATCCCGACCAGCACCGACAGGCCGATGATGCTCGCGATCCGGGCGACCGCGCTGCCGAAGTCGCGGTGCACGAGCTGGAAGCAGCGCGAGATCGCCGAGCCGCCGCGCTCGAACGTGACCACGGCCGGGAGGATGAGGAAGATCGCGTACAGGTAGATGCCCGGCAGCACGCACAGGCACAGCCCGACGCCGATCATCAGCGCGGAGAGGATCTGCCAGCCCCACAGCGGCAGGAACCGGCGCGCGGCCACCGCGAAGGCCGGCCCGAGCCGCGGCGGCTGCCCGGCCGCGACCGTGACCGCGAGCTGGTTGGCCGCCACCGTGATCAGCGAGCCGACCATCCCGGCCACCACCGCGCCGAGAAAGAGCAGCGCGAACGGCGCCAGCAGCGGGGTCAGCGAGGGCTGGCCGTCGCCCGAGTCCGCGGCGTCGAGCAGGTCGGCGCTCGCCTTGACCGACCAGACGGCCTCGGGGATGACCACGGCGAGGGTGAGCACGAAGCCGATGGCCTGCAGGATCGCGAGCTGCTTCCAGGCGCCCTTGAAGATCGTGAGGCTGCGCTGCCACCAGCCGCCGTAGTCCGGGCTGATCATCGGGTCGTAGCCCGCCTGGCCGCCCACGGTGGGCACGCCGTAGCCGAAGCTGGGCGCGGCCTGGTAGACGACGTAGGACTGCGAGGGGTCGTAGCCGGCCGGCTCGACCGGGGCCGCGGGCGGCACCGGAGGCTCCGGCGGCGGGGCGAACAGCGGCGGCGCCGGGTCGTCCTCGGGCCCGCCCGGCGCGGACGGCCGCAGGGACGGCAGGCCCGCCGGCTCGTCGGGTCCCGGGGTGGTCGGGGGCTGGGTCATGACTCCTCCGTATCGCGGGCGCGCTGCCGCACGACACAGAAGATAGGGCCAGCCCGCCAGTTCCGCTGCCCTCCCTCCGCCTGCCGGCGAGTCAGCGGGTGGGCGGCGGGACCATCTGCGAGTAGACGATCGTGAACGCGAGCCCGGCCAGCCAGACGCCGCCGGCCACCCACGCGGCGCGCTGCCCCAGGGCCGCGGGCGCCTTGCCGCGCAGCGTCTGCACCGCCAGGGCCGAGGCCGCGAGCATCAGCGCGATCCCGATCCCCCACACCGTCCAGGCGGCGGGGCTGCGGTCGACCTTGAGCTTGGTGAACCCGAGCGCGGCCCGCCCGATCGCGAACACGAACGGGATGGTGAACACGCAGACCGTCTGCGCGACCGTCTTGCGCAGCGCGCGCAGCGGATCGCGCCGCGGCTCCTCCGGCTCCTCCGGACCGCTCATGCCGTCACCTCCGCAAGCTCCGGCGCCGGCATGAGGAAACTGTGCCCATGATGAGCGGCCCCTCCGCTTCGCTCCGGACCGCTCATGCCCCGGCTTATGCCCGCCTCAGGGGCGGCCGAACCAGGTTTCGAGCGCCTTGTCGAGGCCGTCGAGCGTCGCCCCGCCCCAGGCCACCACGCCGTCGGGGCGGATGAGCAGGTTCTCGGGGCCGGGCACGGCGCTCACGCGACCGGCCCAGGCCGACGCGGCCCGGGCCCCGGCGCCGTCGGGCGTGGCGTCCAGCAGCAGCCCGCCCGGCGCGCGCAGCAGCTCGTAGAGGCGCGACGACCCCACGGGCCGGTCGGCCACGACGCGACCGGCCGCGGGGTGGTCGCTCGCGATCGGGTACGGCCGGTCGACGCCGGTCATGAGCCGGGAGAGGTGCGCGTTCGGCTCGTCGTAGGCGAGCAGGTCGGCGAAGAGCTCCCGCAGAGCCGAGGTCTGGGGGTCCGGCCGCATGAGGGCGATCTGGGCGCGGGTGTTGGCCAGCGCGGCCGCGGCGACCGGGGCGCGCTCGTCGCCGTAGGTGTCGAGCAGGCCCTCGGGCGCCCAGCCGGCGATGGTCGCGGCGAGCTTCCAGCCGAGGTTGGCCGCGTCCTGGAAGCCGAGGTTGAGGCCCTGGCCGCCGAAGGGCGGGTGCACGTGCGCGGCGTCGCCGGCCAGCAGGACGCCGCCCCGGCGGTACGTCGTCGCCAGCCGCGTGTTGTCGGTCCAGCGGGTGCCGGTGACCAGCGACTCGACCACCACGTCGGTGCCCGACACGCGGCGGAGGCTCGCCTCGATCTCGGCCCGGTCGAGCGGGCGGTCGCGGTCGGCGGGCGGCCCGTCGAACTCGACGGTCAGCACACGCTGCGGGCCGGGGCCGTCGACGATCATGCCGGTACCGGTGCGGTTCCAGCCCTTGGCGAGCGGGTTGGGCTCGGCGATGTCGACGAGCGCCTGCCGGCCGGTGATGGTGGCGGGCGTGCCCTCGAACCCGAATCCGGCCAGCCGCCGCACGGTGCTGCGGCCGCCGTCGCAGCCGACCACGAACCGCCCCGTGACGGTCGTGGCCGAGCCGGCGTGGGTCACCTCGACGCGCTCGCCGGCCAGCCCGGTGACCTCGTAGCCGCGCAGCACCGGGACGCCGAGCTCGCGGGCGTACGACTCCAGCACCGCCTCGACCTGGGGCTGCTGCGCGAAGACGGGCATGGTGCGCAGCTCGGGGGCGCCCCGCAGCAGCCACAGGCCGGCGAAGTGCCCGAGGGGCCGGCCGGAGCCCACGGCCGCGAGGACGGCCGGGTCCGGAGACGGGAAGCGCTCCAGCAGGCCCCGCTGGTCGAAGACCTCGGCCGACGACGGGCCGACCGAGCCGGCCTTGATCTGCTGCGAGGGCTCGGCGAGCCGCTCCAGGACGACGACGTCGACGCCGTATCGGCGCAGCTCGGCGGCGAGAAACAGCCCGACCGGACCGGCGCCGACTACGATCGCCTCGTACGAATGCTTGAGTTCCACAAAATTTAGGGTAACCCAAAAATGCTCCGTGAGGAAAAGAAGGCGCGGGCCCGGGCCGCCATGGCCGACGCGGCCGCCGCGCTGTTCGGCGAGCACGGCTACGACGCCGTGGCGATGACGCAGGTCGCGCGGGCCGCCGGGGTCTCCGAACAGACGCTCTACAACTACTTCCCGACGAAGGAGTCGCTCGTCTTCGACCAGGCCGAGGCGTTCGAGGCGAGCCTGCTGGCCGTCGTCGGCGACGGCGAGGACCCGATCGGCGCGTCCCGCCGTTGGCTGGAGGCCTTCCTGCTCGGCCGGGCCGCGCACCGCGCCCTCGAGTCCCCCGGCGGCATGGTCCGGCTCGTCGCCGGTAGCGACACCCTGCGCCGCGGCCTGCTCGACCTCACCCACCGCGTGGCGGGCACGCTCGCCGGGCGGCTGCACCGGGCCGGCTACGCGCCCGCGGCCGCGACCGCCCTCGCCGACGCGCTGCTGGCGGTGTTCGTCCGGACCGTCGAGGACCTCGGCGCCGCCTCGAACCGCCGCGCGATCCCCGCCGTCACGCGCCGCGCCCGCGAGGCCTTCGAGGCCCTGCGCCCGCTGGTACGGTCATGATCGTGCCGCCCCGGGCCGCCCTCTGGACCTCGAACTTCACGCGCTACTTCCTCGCCCGGACCGTGTCGGTGTTCGGCGACGCGATGCTCATCGTGGCCTCGGCCCTGGCCGTCGGGCACCTCTACGGCGCCACGGGCGTCGGCCTGGTGCTCGCCGCGTTCTCCGTCCCGTTCGTGGCCAGCATTCTCTTCGGGGGCGTGTTCGCGGACCGGATCGGCGCCCGCCCGCTCATGCTCGGCGCCGATATCGTGCGGTTCGCCGCCCAGGGCACGGTGGCGGCGGCGTTCTTCGTCGGTACTCCCGCGCTGTGGCTGCTGCTCGTGTGCTCCGCCGTGCACGGCGTCTCGTCGGCCGCCTTCCAGCCCGGCGTCAACGGCATCGTCCCGCTGGTCGCGACCGACCTGCACCGGGCCAACGCGACCATCAAGGTCTCCCAGTCGATCGCCCAGCTGCTCGGCCCGGCCACCGCCGGCGTGGTCTTCGGATTCCTCGGCGCCGGGCCGCTCTACGCCACCGACGCCGCCACGTTCGCGGTGAGCGCGGCGTGCCTGGCGGGCCTGCGCCTCGGTGCCGTGCCGCCGCCCGACGGGTCAACCTCCCCGCTGCGCGACCTCGTCGCCGGCTGGCACGCGTTCCGCACGCGCACGTGGATCTGGAGCGTGATCCTGGTCTGGGTGGTGTACGGCGTGCTGCTCTTCGGCCCCCTCATCCCGCTCGGCTCCGTGCTCATCAGCGGCCGCCTCGGCGCCCCCGCGTACGGCTGGACCGAGTCGGGCCTCGCGGCCGGCGCCATCGTCGGCGGCCTGGTCGCGCTGCGCCTGCACCCCGGCCGGCCGCTCGCGGCGGGAGCAGCCGCCATGTTCGGCTACGGCCTGCTCCCGCTCGCGATCGCCCTGCACGCCCCGGTCGCGCTGCTGCTGGCGGCCGCGGCGGTGAACGGCGCCGCGTGGTCGTTCTGGTCGGTGATGTGGCAGACCAGCGTCCAGACGCACGTCCCGCCCGCGATGCTGAACCGGATCACGTCGTACGAGGTGTTCGGCTCCGACGGCAGCCTTCCCGTCGGCCAGGCCCTCGCGGGCCCGGTGGCGGCGGCCCTGACCGCCGAGGCGGTGCTGGGTTTCTCGGTGGGCGTGAGCGTCCTGGGCTGCGTGGCCCTGCTGCTCATTCCCGCGGTCCGGGGCCTGCGCCGCATCGAGCACCGTGAGCCCGCCGAGGCGACCGCCGCCCGGTAGAGTCGGCCGCGTGGATCTGCAGGACACCGCCGCCCGGCTCGGCGTCGCCGTCGAGGACGTCGACCGCGTGCACCGGCTCGCCGGCGATCGGCCGTCGGCCCCGCTCCCCGCCCGGACCGACGCGCCCGCGATCCTCGACCGGCTCGCCGTGCCCGCGGACGACGCCGCCGAGATCCTGGCGGCCTGGCCGGACGCGGAGTCTCCACTGTGGACGCCGGAGCTGCGCTGGCTGCTCGACCGCTCGATCGCCCTCGTCCGCGCCGACCTCGGCGGGCACGGCTGGCTGCCGCCCGGCCCGGAGCTGCCGCGCGAGCGGGGCCCGGCCTGGCGGCACCTCTACGTGTACGCCTACCTGGCCCTGGTCGACGTCGTGCTGGCCTACCACCGCGACCACGGCGTCCCCGAGTCCGTCTCCTGGGCGTCGCTGGCGGACCTCGGCCGCAACCTCGCCGTCGACCGGCGGATGCGGGGCGAGGGCTGGCCGGTCATGCAGAGCTGGCTGACGCTGCACGCCCGCGGGGCCATTTACGAGCTCGGCCGCCTGCAGCACCACCGCGGCGGGGCCGTCATCGACCTGCACATCCCGGAGTCCGGCCCGATGACCCCGGAGGCGGTGACGGCATCGCTCGACGCCGGCCGCGCGTTCTTCCGGCGCCACTTCCCGGACGAGTCCTACCCGGCGTTCGCCTGCGGCTCCTGGCTGCTCGACCCGCAACTGCTGGAATACCTGCCCGAGGACTCCAACATCGTGCGGTTCCAGCGGCGCTTCGAGCTGGAGCCCTACCAGGAGCCGGAGGGGCTGGACGCCGACGTCGAGGTCATGCGGTTCGTCTTCCGCACCCTGAGCACGCCGCTGGATCAGCTGCCGCGCCGCACGGTGCTCGAGCGGGCGATCGCCGACCATCTGCGGGCCGGCCGCCACTGGCAGATCCGCCGCGGCCACATCCCGATCTAGCCGGATCCCGATCCGGCCGGATCATCCCGATCCAGTCGGCGTCGGACCGGCCCGGGTCAGTCGCTGTTGAACCAGACCCAGACGTCGGGCTGCCACGGCAGGCCCGCGGCGACCAGCAGCTCGGCCACCGCGTTGCGGTTGGACTCGATGACCCGGCCGTCGCCGAGCACGCCGCGCTCCAGCAGCGCCCGGAAGCACGCCGCCAGGCCGTCCGGGCCCTCGCCGACGGCGACGAGGCCGAGCCGGGCCGAAATGTGCGCGGTCAGCGGCGCGAGGGAGTCGAAGGGCGTGACGGCGCTGTAGCCGTACTCGCGGCCGGGATCGCCGGGGAGGGCGCCGTAGTCGTAGAACTCGGTGAAGGTGATCTTGTCGTCGATCGAGGACACCAGCAGGGTCAGCGAGAACAGGCAGCCGGTGCCCTCGCGGTTCGTGTTCAGCAGCCGGTACCGCCGCTCGTAGTGCTCCTCGAACTCGAGGCCGAGGCCCCGGTAGAGCTCGAGCACCTCCGCGTGCGAGGCCGCGGTGAAGGCGGCGACGAACCGGCCGATCCGGTCCCCGGGCGCGATGTCCACGATGGACTCCGGGCGGGCCGCCGTCAGGTGGTCGGTCAGGCGGTCGATGTTGCCGTACTCCGTGACGATCTGCCGCCGCCCGTCCTCGCCGCTGGACGAGCCGCCGGACGAAGCGCCGGACGAAGCGCCCGAGGAAGCGAACGTGATGGCCGGCCGGCGGCCGTCGGGCGCGATGGTGAGCGTCGCGTGCCCGGGCAGGTGCACCCACGGCACGGTGCTGTCGCGGCGCACCAGCAGCCCCGCCGCGGCGAGCAGGTCCGCGACCCGCTCCCGGGCGCCCATCGGCGGCAGGTCGAGCTTGCCCCGGCCGGCGAGGTCGGCCATCGCGGCGATCAGCGCGCCGGGCGGGCCGTCGAGCCGCGCCTCCGCCCGGAACGACGTGAAGCGGCCCATCCAGCCGGAGCCGTCGCCGGTGTACTTCTCCCAGAACGTCAGCGTCCGGCCCACGGTGACCGCGAGGGTGCGCCGGTGACCGGTCGGCGTCGTGGAGACGTGCAGCACCTGCTCCGCGCTCATGGTCACACGGTAGAACGCACGCGCCAGCGTGCCCGTCAGGGACGGGCGGCCCGCTCGAAGGCGATCCGCGCGTGGTGCAGGTCGTCCTCCTCGGCCGGGATGTCGAGGATGAACGACTCGACGCCCCGCGCGAGGTATCCGGCCAGGTAGGCGCCGACCTCGTCGTAGTCGCCGACGAGGTACGGGCAGAACGTGCGGTACGTGCCGAACGGATGCAGCCAGTAGACGTCCTCGGCATCCCCGTCGGCCCGCACGCGCGACGAGAGCTCCGCGTGCCAGTGCGAGTCCGTCAGCCGGCGCACGATCCGGTGCCGGCGCTCCCCCATCGGGTCGCCCGGGAACCGCTCGTGCGCCGCCTTCCACGCCGCGGCCCGATCGGCGCGCGCGATGACGCCGAGCCGCACCCCGTTGCCGCGCAGCAGCGGGCCGCCGGCCGGGTAGTCGCTCACCGGGCGCGGGTAGGCGAACCGGAGCATCCCGAGCTCCTCGGCGCACCGGACGCTGCGCTCGCTGGAGCCGGACAGCACCAGCCGGGGCGACAGCGCCGCCGGCGGCCGCTGCGGGATCGACGCCGCCTGGAGGCGGTAGTACCGGCCGTCGAAGGTGACCGGGCGCGGGGACTCCAGCAGCTGCCGCAGGACGGTGGCGTACTCCGTCAGCCGGTCGTAGCGCTCGTCGTGCCCGACGCCGGCGTCGCCCAGCGCCTCCAGATGCTGCCGGGAGCCGCCCGTCACCAGGTTGATGTGCAACCGGCGCCCGTGCAGGAAGGTGAGCGTGGCCGCCGCCCGGGCCGCGGCGTAGGGCGACGCGTAGACCGGCTGCACCGCGACCAGCGGGACCGCCCGCTCGGCTCGCTCGAGGATGAACTGCGCGACGAGCCACGGGTCGATGAGCGTGTTGTCGGAGTAGACCAGCAGCCCGGTCGCGCCCGCCGCGTCCGTCCAGCGGGTGACGTCGGCGAGCCGGCGCCGGAACGCGGGCCCGTCGACCTGCACCGATGCGGGCGCGGTCGTGTAGACCTCGACGGACGCGAATGGTTGCACGAGGCATGCTAGCGCGGGCCCGCACAGAGCGATGTCCCGCGCGCCCGCGCGGTTTGACTCGGCGGGGAGGGGGTACATGGCCAATCCGTGATGGGGCCGTGGAAAGCGTAGCGTCAGCGAGCATGACGGAGCCTCGGGGGATCGTCGTCGTCGGCGCCTCCGCCGGCGGGGTGGAGGCGCTGCGCACCTTCGTGGGCGGGCTGCCCACCGACCTCTCCGGTGCGGTCTGCGTCGTGCTGCACGTGCCCCGCACCGGCACCAGCGCGCTGCCGCAGATCCTGAACCGCTCCGGTCGGCTACCGGTCGTGCACGCCACCGACGGGGCCGCGCTCGAGGCCGGCCACGTGTACGTCGCCCCGCCCAACCGCCATCTGCTCGTCCGCGACGGCCACCTCTCGCTCTCCCACGGGCCGGTCGAGAACGGCCACCGGCCCGCGGCCGACCCGCTGTTCCGCTCGGCCGCCCGCTGGTGGGGCGCGGCCACGCTCGGCGTGGTGCTGTCCGGCAACCGCGACGACGGCGCCTACGGGCTGTCCGAGATCGTCCGGCAGGGCGGGACGGGGCTGATCCAGGACCCGCACGAGGCGCTGTACCCGTCCATGCCCCGCCACGCCGCCGCCCAGTCCCCGTCGGCCCGGCCGCTGCCGGCCGCGATGATGGGGGCTGCGCTCGCCGAGCTGCTCGGCGAGCTGCCCGGGCCGGCCCCGCGCGCGGCGGTGGAGCAGGCCGAGATCGATGCGGAGGATGCGATGGCGGCGATGGAGGACGTCACCACCGACGAGATCGGCGGGATCCCGGCCGGGTTCGGCTGCCCATCCTGCCACGGCGCGCTGTTCGAGCTGCCGGGGCCCATCGGGCGGTTCCGCTGCCGGGTCGGGCACGGCTGGTCGGCGGCCGGGCTGCTGGACGACCTCGGCGGCTCGCTCGAGGGCGCGCTGTGGATGGCGCTGCGCAGCCTCGAGGAGAAGGCGGCGCTGAGCCGGCGGATGGCCGGCGCGGCGACCGTGCGGGGCCACCAGAGCACCGCGGACCAGTACGCCGAGGCGGCCGACGAGGCCGAGGCGGCGGGCAAGAGCATCCGGCAACTCATCGAGCGGCTCGCCGCCCTGGAGCACGAAGCACCCGAGGACGCCCTGTCATGACCGCCGAAGCCGACGAGCTGATCTGCACCCACGAGCCGGACTTCCCCGTCGCCGTCCTGCGCGCGACCGGCCGGCTCGGCTTCGCCACCGTGCCCATGCTGCGCAACGCGGCCCAGAAGGCGCTCACCGACCACCCGGAAGTGCTGCTCATCGACGTGTCGCGCCTGCACGCCGACGACGACATCACCCTCACGGCGTTCCCGATGCTGGCGCGGCAGGGCGTGGACACCGGCACCGACGTGCTGCTCGTCGGGCCCGACCAGCGCCTCCACCAGCAGCTGGAGCGGCTCGGGATCGCCCGGCAGGTGCCGGTACACCGGGATCCCGAGGCCGCCCTGGCCGCCCACGCGCGCCTGCCCGGCCCGCGGCGCATGGAGGTCGAGCTGTCCCCGGAGCCGGACGCCACCCGGGCGGCCCGCGACCTCGTCGACCGGGCCTGCGAGCAGTGGAAGGTCGGCCCGCTGGCCGACACCGCCGCGCTGATCGTCACGGAGCTCGTCGCGAACGCCGTCGAGCACGCCGGGACGCCGATCCAGGTCAGCGTCGCCCTGCGCAGCCGGCATCTCCACCTGGCCGTCCGCGACGAGAGCCCGCTGCCGCTGGAGCGCTCCGGCGGCGAGGACGAGGAGCCGGGCCGCGGGTTGTTGATCGTGGAGGGCATGTCCTCGGCGTGGGGCTGCGTGCAGACCGCGGGCGGAAAGGTGGTGTGGGCGACGCTGCGCCTGCATCCGAGGCGGTAGCGTGGCGCGGTGACCCAACCCGATCCGGACTTCGAGGCGCTGCTGGTCTACCTGAAGGAAGCTCGCGGCTTCGACTTCACCGGCTACAAGCGCTCGAGCCTGATGCGGCGCGTCGAGCGGCGCATGGTGCAGGTGCCGCCGAACGAGTATTCGGAGTACCTCGACTACCTCCAGGTGCACCCGGACGAGTTCACGGCGCTGTTCAACACCATCCTGATCAACGTGACCGGGTTCTTCCGCGACCCGGACGCCTGGGCCACGCTGAGCCGCGAGGTGCTCCCCCGCCTGGTCGACGGGCACGAGGGGCCGCTGCGGGTGTGGAGCGCCGGGTGCGCGTCCGGCGAGGAGGCGTACACCCTGGCCATCGTGCTGGCCGAGGCGATGGGCGTCGAGCGGTTCCGGGAGCGGGTCAAGATCTACGCGACCGACGTCGACGAGGAGAGCCTGGCCCACGCGCGGCAGGCGACCTACGCCGAGCGGGACGTGGCGCACCTGGAGCCGGAGCTGCTCGAGCGGTACTTCGAGCCCACCGGCACCCGGTTCACGTTCCGCAAGGACCTGCGCCGCTCGGTCATCTTCGGCCGCAACGACCTGGTGCAGGACGCCCCGATAAGCCGTATCGACCTGCTGGTCTGCCGCAACGCGCTGATGTACTTCAACGCCGAGACCCAGACCCGCATCCTGTCCCGGTTCCACTTCGCGCTGTCCCCCGGCGGGGTGCTGTTCCTGGGCAAGGCCGAGATGCTGCTCAGCCACGCCAACCTGTTCACCCCGCTCGACCTCAAGCGGCGGATGTTCCGCAAGGTGTCGCGGCCGGTGCTCAACGGGGGCGTCTACCTGGCCGAGCCGCCGCGCACCCAGCCGCGCACCGAGCTGTTCGGCCTCGACCGGCTGCGCAGCGAGGCGTTCATGGCCAGCCCCGTCGCGCAGGTCGTGGTCACCGCCGACGGGCTGGTCGCGCTCACCAACCGGCACGCCGAGACGCTCTTCGGGGTCTCCCCGCGCGACATCGGCCGGCCCTTCCGCGACCTCGACCTGTCCTACCGCCCGGTGGAGCTTCGGGGGTACATCGAGCAGGCCCAGGTCGAGCGCCGGGTGGCCCGCATCGACGACGTCGAGCTGGTGACCGCGGCGAGCGAGAAGCAGTACCTCAACATCCAGATCCACCCGCTCGTCGACTCCGACGCCGGGCTGCTCGGCGTCGTGGTGATCTTCCAGGACATGACCGCGTCGCGGCGCCTGCAGGACGAGCTCGAGCACGCCAACCGGCAGCTCGAGACCGCCTACGAGGAGCTGCAGTCCACCAACGAGGAGCTGGAGACCACCAACGAGGAGCTGCAGTCCACGGTCGAGGAGCTGGAGACGACCAACGAGGAGCTGCAGTCCACGAACGAAGAGCTGGAGACCATGAACGAGGAGCTGCAGTCGACCAACGACGAGCTCCAGTCGATCAACGACGAGCTGCGGGAGCGCACCGCCGAGCTCAACGACGCCAACTCGTTCATGGAGGCGATCCTCACCAGCCTGCAGGCCGGCGTCGTGGTGCTCGACCGCGAGATGCACATCCTGGTGTGGAACCGCCGCTCGGAGGACCTGTGGGGGCTGCGCCCCGACGAGGCCGTCGGCCAGCACTTCCTCAACATCGACATCGGGCTGTCCACGGACCGGCTGCGCCCCGCGATCCGGGAGGTTCTGACCGGCCGCTCGGGGCGCGAGGAGGAGGAGCAGTCGGCCGTGAACCGCCGCGGGCGCACGGTTGACCTGCGCGTTGTGTGCTCGCCGCTCACCAGCGAGACCTCCGGGGTGATCGGGGCGATCCTCGTGATGGAGGTGGCCGGGGGCGCGAATCCGGCCGCAACGGGTGCATCGGCGCCGCCATCGGCATAGCGTGGGGGCTGAGGGGGCGGTCATGGACTTGACGATCACCATGTCACGACGCCCGGAAGCGACCCTGCTGGAGTGCTCGGGAGTGCTCGACTACGCGTCGGCGCCATATCTGCGCCAGATCGTGTTCGAGCGCTTCGACGCGCGCACCGGCCGCGTCGCGGTCGATGTCGCCCACGTTCGGCTGATCGACGCGGCCGCGATCAAGATCCTGCTCTACCTGCGCCGGCGCGGCGAGCAGCTCGAGGCGGACGTCCAGGTGAGCGGGGCGAGCGGGGTCGCGCTCTCGGCCCTGGAGATCGCCGGCGCGGCCAAGCAACTGCGCGCCTACGAGGAGCTGGACTGGCCGGTCGAGTTCCGCCAGCGCCGGCCCCTCGACCTCGAGACGATCGAGCTGGGCCACGGGCAGTGGCCGGCCGGGGTGACCGAGCGCCTCCTGCGCCTGGCCGAGCTCGACCCGGACGACCCGAACCGGTCCCGGGTCCGGGACGAGGTGATCGAGCAGTGCCTGCCGGCCGCGCACCGGCTGGCCCGCCGCTACGACGGCGGCAGCGAGCCGGCCGCCGATCTCGCCCAGGTCGCCGCGCTCGGGCTGATCAAGGCCGTCGACGGGTTCGACCCGCAGCACGGCACCGAGTTCGGCACCTACGCGACGCCGACGATCACCGGCGAGCTCAAGCGCCACTTCCGCGACCGGGCCTCCGGCATCCGGATCCCGCGGCGCCTGCAGGAGCTGCGGATGGCGGTCAACCACGCCCGCGACGAGCTCACCCAGCGGCTCGGGCGCTCCCCGACCATCCCCGACCTCGCCGCGCACACGGGGCTGGACGAGGAGCAGGTGGTCGAGGCGGTCGAGGCGACCCAGGCGTACCGCCCGCTGTCGCTCGACGTGCCGACGCCCGGCATGGACGAGGACGGCACCATGCTCGACACGCTCGGCGGCGAGGCGCCCGAGTTCGGGCTGGTGGAGTACCGCGAGGCCCTCAAGCGCCTGATCGCCCGGCTGCCCCGGCGGGAGCAGAAGATCCTCTCCATGCGCTTCTACGGCAACCTTTCCCAGCTGGAGATCGCCAAGCAGGTCGGCCTGTCGCAGATGCACGTGTCCCGGCTGCTCGCGCACTCCCTCGACTTCCTGCGCCGCCACCTGCAGGCCGAGGACTAGGACCAGGACTAGGACCAGAACCAGCAGCCAACCGGCTACCAGCCACCGGGCGGCGCCTCGAGGTGGACGACCTTGGTCGCGGTCATCTCGTCCAGCAGCTCGGGGCCGTAGCCGAAGCCCTGCCCGCTGCCCCGGCGGGGATGGGCGGCCCCGCCCGGCGCTCCCCCGAAGACCGCGTTGATCTTGACGGTACCGGCCTCGAGCTGCTGCCAGGCCCAGTGCGCGTTGCTCATCGAGCCGGTCAGCACCGTGGCCGCCAGCCCGTAGGGCGTCCGCGCGGCCCGCCGCAGCGCCTCGTCGAAGGAGCCCACCGTCACGACGGGCGCGATCGGCCCGAACGTCTCGGTCTCCACCACCCGCATCTCGTCCGTGCAGTCGGCCAGCACCGTCGGCGGGTACCACGCGCCCGGCCCGTCCGGCGCCACGCCCCCGGCCAGCAGCGTCGCCCCGCGGTCGAGCGCGTCGACCACCTGCCCGTGCACGGCGGCCCGGTGGCGCAGATCGACCAGCGGCCCGATCTCGAACGCGGCCGCCTCCTTGACCAGCGCCAGCAGGAAGTCCTCGGCCAGGGCCGCGTGCACGTAGATCCGCTCGACGGCGACGCAGATCTGCCCGGCGTTCGCGAAGGCGCCGAGCGCGGCCTGCGCCGCGGCCCAGGCCGGGTCCACGTCCTCGTCGACGATGAGCGGGTCGCTGCCGCCGTTCTCCAGCAGCGCCTTCGCGCCGGTGCGGGCGGCCGCGGCGGCGATCCACCGGCCGGCGGCCGTCGAGCCGACGTGCGCGACCACGTCGACGGCCGACTCGGCGAGCGCCGCGCCGGTCGGGGCCGCCCCGGCGAGCATCGACAGCACGCCCGGCGGCAGGTGCGGGGCGAGCAGCTTCGTGAGCAGCCAGCCGGTCGCCGGGGCCCGCTCGCTGGGCTTGTAGACGACCGCGTTGCCGGTGACGAGGGCCGCGCCCAGCAGCCCGCAGGCGACCGCCACCGGGTCGTTCCAGGGCGTGATCGCGGCCACCACCCCGCGCGGCTCGGGCACCATGAGGTCCAGCGCGCCCGGGTCGCCGCCGAGCGTCCGGCCGCCGCTCAGCGGGCCGAGCTCCGCGTACTGCCGCAGCGTCCCGACCCCCGCCGCGATCGACGCGGCCGCCTCCGCCTGCGGCTTGCCCATCTCGGCCGACATGGTGCGGGCCAGCACACCGGTCGCGTGCTCCACCGCGGTCGCCGCGGCCCGCAGCGCCTCGGCGCGGGCGTCCGGCGCGGTCGCCGCCCAGTCCGGCTGGGCCGCCCGGGCCGCCGCCACCGCCGCGGCGACCTCGTGCGCGGTGGCGGCCGGCGCGCTGGTCACCGGCGTGCCGTCGTGCGGGTCGATCACGGTCGACCGGTCCGACCCGGCCGTCCACGCCCCGGCGATCAGGTGCTCAACGGTGTGCATAAGCGAGCGAGCTTCCCCGCGCCCGCCCCCTCAAACGGTTCACCTCGGAGCAGTGTTTTTGGTTGATCCCGCTCAGGCGGGGGTAGGCGGGCCGGGCATGAGGGCCTTTGGCATCAACGCGATCCTCCATGACCCGGCGAACCCGAGCATCGTCGTGCCGACGCCGGGCCGCGCGAGCCTGCGCCCGCTGCTCGACGCGCTCGGCCCGCGGCCGGCCGGCGCGGAGCCGCTCGGGCTCGCGGGCCGCCGGCAGGCCGCCGCGTGAACCTCTTCGACGCCGTGCTCCTCGACCGGGACGGGACCCTGATCGAGGACGTGCCGTACAACAACGACCCCGCCCTGGTCCGCCCGGTCCCCGGCGTCCGGGCCGCCCTCGACCGCCTGCGCGCCACCGGGCTGCGCCTCGGCGTCGTCACCAACCAGTCCGGCGTGGCCCGCGGGCTGCTCACCACCGAGCAGCTGGCCCTGGTCAACGCCCGCGTCGATGAGCTGCTCGGGCCGTTCGACACCTGGCAGGTCTGCCCGCACGACGACGGCGACCGGTGCGGGTGCCGCAAGCCACGCCCCGGCCTCATCCACGCGGCCGCGCGGGACCTGCGCACCACGCCCGAGCGGTGCGTGCTCATCGGCGACCTCGGCCAGGACATGGAGGCCGCGCTGGCCGCCGGTTCCGCGGCCATCCTCGTGCCCACGGCGGTGACCCTGCGCCGGGACGTCGCCGCCGCGCCGATCGTCGCCGGAGACCTGCGCGCCGCGGCCGAGCTCGTACTGGACCGCGACGAGCTGTTCCCGTCCGGCCGGCGCAGGCCGCACACCGCCGCCACCGTCGTCGTGGTCCGCCCCGACTCGGCCGGCGACGTGCTCCTGACCGGCCCGGCGATCCGGGCGGTCGCGGCCGGGGCGGCCCGGGTGGTGCTGCTGTGCGGGCCGCGCGGGCGGGCCGCGGCCGAGCTGCTGCCGGGCATCGACGAGCTCGTCGAGTGGCGGCTGCCCTGGATCGACCCCGAGCCCGACCCCGTCGACCCCGACGCCATGGACGCGCTCGTCGACCGCCTCGCCGCCGCCCGGGCCGACGAGGCGGTGGTGTTCACCTCCTACCACCAGTCACCGCTGCCGACCGCGCTGCTGCTGCGGGTGGCCGGGGTCGGGCGGGTCAGCGCGATCAGCGACGACTACCCCGGCTCCCTGCTCGACGTGCGCCACCGCGTGCCGCCCGGCATCCCCGAGGCCGAGCGGGCGCTGTCGCTCGCGGCCGCGGCCGGGTTCCCGCTGCCGCCCGGCGACGACGCCCGCCTGCGACTCGCGCCCGCCGCGGCCGCCATGACCATCCCGAGCATCCCGGGCATCCCGGACGCCCCGGGCACCCCGTACGTCGTCGTGAACCCGGGCGCGTCCGATCCCGCCCGCGCCTGCCCCGCCGACGTGCACCGCCGGATCGTCAAGGCCCTGGCCGCGGCCGGGTGGCGGGTGCTCGTCACCGGCTCGCACGCGGAGAAGGCGCTCACCGCCGAGGTCGCCGGCGACTTCGGCGTCGATCTCGGCGGCGCCACCGACCTGGCCGGGCTGGCCGGGCTGCTCGCCGGGGCCGCCTGCCTCGTCGTGGGCAACACCGGCCCGGCGCACCTGGCCGCGGCGGTCGGCACGCCGGTCGTGAGCCTCTACGCGCCGACCGTCCCCTTCGGACAGTGGGCGCCGTTCCGGGTGCCCGTCGTCCGCCTCGGCGACGCCGCGGCCGCCTGCCGCGACACGCGCGCCACCGTGTGCCCGATCGGCGGCCACCCGTGCCTGTCCGGCGTCGACCCGGCCGACGTCGTCGCCGCCGCCGAGTTGCTGGGTGCGGGGAGGCGCGGATGAACATCCTCCTGTGGTCCGCCGGCCCTCGGCCACGGGCGCCGGTCGCCGGTCACTTTCCGTGACTGGACGATCCCTCATGGTTCTCCGACCGGCTCGCGGCCTGGGTGTGACGCACGCGGCTCGCAACACTCGGCGACACACGGAGATCCGGGGCTGAAGCGTCGCCCGCCTTCTGGCAAACTGCCCGAATGCAACCACCGGCGAATGGCTGGACCGTCGGACCTCTACCACCCTCCGTGTACTGGCGCCGCCGTGCCATGGTGGTCGTCGCCGTCGTGGGCGTGCTGCTCATCGTGTGGATCTTGGTGCGGGGCGGGGGCGACTCCAAGCCGTCGGCGGTGAGCAGCGGCGCCGCCTCGGCCCGGCCCGGCCCGCTCGGTTCCAGCGCGGCCGGCGGCGGCCCCGCGACCGAGCCGTCGGCGCCCCAGATCGTGCCGGCCAGCCCCGACACCGGCACGGACCCCAGCGCGCCGCCCGCGACCGAGCGCAGCGCGCCCCCGGCGAACGTCGCCCCCTGCACCGACGAGCAGATCGCCGTCACGGTGACCGCGAGCCCATCCCCCGGCCCCGTCGGCGGCACGTTCACGTTCGGCATCAACATCGCGAGCAAGGCCGCCGACTGGTGCTCGCGCGACCTGGGCCCGGGCGCGCAGGAGATCCGCGTCATGCGGAACGGCACCCTGCTGTTCTCCTCGGACGACTGCGACACCAAGACGACCAGCGACGTGCGGGCCTTCGCGGCCGGCGACGCGGTGCGGTACCGCTTCGTGTGGAGCAGCTACCGCACGACCCCGCACACGTGCGCACCGGCTCCGAGCCCGGCCCCGGCCGGCACCTACCAGGTCGTCGCGCGCGTGGGTTCCAAGGTCAGCCCCGCGACCGACTTCACCATCAACCGCTGACGTCAGCGGACCGGGACCTGGGCCGTGACGGTGGCCTGATCGAACTCGGACACCCGCAGCGTGATGGTGAGCTTCCATGCGCCGGGCGCCGGGAACGTGATGTTGCCGAGGCCCTGGTTGCCCGTGACCGTGAACACCGGGTTGTCCATCGGCTCGATGCCGCGCTCGGGCAGGGCCGCGGTCACCGTCCACTCCACCACCGGCAGCGGCCGGCCCTCGGGCGTGTACGCGAACGCGTGGAAGCTGTTGTACTCGCTCACCGCCGCCGGGTACACCTCGAGCTGCAGCGCGTAGAGCGGGCTCGTCAGCGTCGTGGCGAAGCCCGCGGCCCGGGCGGCCGCCTGGGCCTCGACGTCGATCGTGCGCCCCGGCGTCAGCTGCACCAGCACGGCGCTCGCGGCCAGCACCAGCGCCGCGATGCCCGCCTCGAGGCCGACGGCCCGTCGCAGCCGGCCCGGCCCGCCGCCCGGGTGTCCGCCGGGCCCGCGGTCGCGCTGGACCATCCGGCGCGAGCCGGCGGCCACCGCCAGCACGGCCGCGACCAGCCCGGCCTTCACCACGAGGGTCCGGCCGTACGTGCCGCCGGTGAGCGCCGCCCAGTCGCCCATCTGCACGAGGGCCTGGACCACGCCAGCCGCGACCAGCCAGTACACCGAGGCCATCGCCCAGCGCGACCACGACGGCAGGATCGTGCGCAGCTCGCGCGGGTCGGCGCGGCGCAGGAGCACCGCCCAGAGGGCGACGAGACCGCCCAGCCACAGGCCCATGGTGCCCAGGTGCACGACGTCCGCGGCCACCACCAGGACCGCGTTCGGCGAGGCCACCGGGTGCCCGGTCAGCGGCCACGTGAGCAGGCCCGCCACGGCCGCCGCGAGCAGCCCGGCCGCGACGCGCCGGTCCGGGCGGCGGCGCAGGCGGGCGACGAGCGCGGCGGCGACGGCCAGGGCGAGCAGGCGCACCAGCAGCGTGACGCCGAACGGGCTCAGCACCACCTCGCGCAGCTCGGCGGGCGACACGTCCAGGAGCGCGGCCCCGGACGCCGCCGGGGCCTGCAGCCACAGCGCGCCGAGGGTGCTCGCAGCGACCGCGACCACGCCCGCGCGGGCCAGGCGGAGCAGGGGGCGACGGGGCAGCCGCCGGGGGTACCACAGCGCCAGCATCACCGCGGGGCCGATCAGCAGGACGAGCCCGAGGTAGCCGGCGTACTTCGCGACCGGGATCGCGACGCGCACGATCGGGTCGGTGCCAACGGGGCCACCTACGGCCGCGGGCGTGGACGGCGCGCCCACCGAGAACGTGAACGACCCCGACACCGGGTGGCTGTCGCCGGAGATGACCCGGTAGCTGACGACGTACGTGCCGTCGGCCCGGTCGCCCGCCCGCAGCCGGATGGCGAGGCCGTCGTGGACCGGCCGCGGGTCGCCGTCGTCGACGCGCTTGCCGTCGGGGGCGAGCACCTGCGAGCGGCCCGGCACCACGCGGACGGCCTCGTTGAACGTGAGCCGGATCTCGGCCGGCCGCGACGCGATGACGGCCCCGGCGGCCGGGCTGGCGCTCGTCAGCACCGCGTGCGCGGAGGCGGGCGCCGCGGGCGCGACGAACACGCCGAGCAGCCCAGCCAGCATCGCCAGGACCCACCATGTCGTACGCCGGCTCACGTCCACGCATACGAGCCCGGCCCCGCCAAGGTTCAACGGGGCCGGGCTCGGATTTCCGCGCTCTAGCTCAGCGCGTCCTTGACGTCGTGGGCGGCGTCCTTGACCCGGTCGCCGGCCTGCTTGAGGTTGGCCTCGTCCTGGTCCGCGCGGCCCTCGGCGCGAAGGTCCGGGTCGCCGGTGGCCGTGCCCCAGCCCTCCTTCGCCTTGCCCTTGACCTCTTCCGCCTCGTGCTCGACCTTGTCACCGAAGCTCATCGCCGTCTCCCAGGTGTGAATGCGGTGTTCCCACCCTTGTGGATGCCCGAATCGACCCGGGTCAAACGGCGCCTCGGTTCAGCGGTGCAGCACGCCCTCCTGCGCGAACGGTGCCAGGGTCGGCTCCGTGATCGGCACGTCCCCGAGGGCGGCGTCGATCGCGGCCAGCACGTCGTCGCTCAGGGGCAGGCCCGCCGCGGCCGCGTTCGCGTGGACCTGCTCGGGGCGCGACGCGCCCGTGATGGCCGAGGCGACCTCGAAGCGGCGCAGCACCCAGGCCAGCGCGAGCGTCGGCAGGCTCACGCCCAGCCCTTCCGCGATCGGCACGAGCCGCTGCACCGCCTCCAGGAACTCCGGGCGGAGCACGAGGTCCTTCGACGCGCTCATCGCGTCGCTGGCGAACCGCGACCCCTCCGGCAGCGGCGCACCGGGCCTGTACTTGCCGGTGAGCACGCCCTGCGCGAGCGGCGACCACACGATCTGCGAGATGCCGTTGGCCGCGCACAGCTCGAAGACCTCGGCCTCCGGGGCCTGCCACAGCATGGAGTACTGCGGCTGCGACGACACGAACAGGTCCGGCCCGGCGATGTCGAGGGCCGCGCGGATCTGCTCGGGCGTCCATTCGCTGAAGCCGAGGTACCGCGCCTTGCCCTGCTCCACCACCAGCTGCAGCGCCTCGACGGTCTCCTCGATCGGGACGGTGGTGTCGAAGCGGTGGGCCTGGTAGAGGTCGACGTGGTCGGTGCGCAGCCGGCGCAGGGAGGCGTCGATCTGCTTGGCGATCTGGGCCGCGGACAGGCCCTGATCGGTATCGGACATCTGGCCCCACACCTTGGTGGCGAGGATGTACGAGTCGCGCGGATGCTTGGACAGGATCTCGCCCCACGCCTCCTCGGCGGCGCCGCGGCCGTAGACGTTGGCCGTGTCGAAGAAGTTGATCCCGGCGTCGAAGGCGGCCTCGGTGCAGGCGCGGGTCTGGTCGGCCTCGATGCCGCCCGCGTAGGTCAGCCACGAGCCGATCGAGATCTCTGACACTTCCAGGTCGGAGCTTCCGAGCTTGCGAAAACGCATCACATCTCCAGCATCGCCGTGTGCAGTTGGGTCCTGGTCAGCGGGGGCTCCGGCAGTGCCGGCCCGGCCGCCCGGGCGCGCAGGCCGTCGAGGTTGAGGGCCAGGGCCCGGCGCCAGGTCTGCGGGGCCACGCCGACGGTGGCGCGCACGATGGTGGACGTCGCCCAGAAGAGGTACGCCAGGTCCTCGACGGAGCAGTCCGGCCGCACGGCACCCGCCGCCTGGGCCCGCTGCAGCAGGCCGCGGGCGTGGTCCATCTGGGCGTCGCAGATCGCGGTGAGCGCCTCGGCGTCGGGGAACCGGCGGCTCACCGCGTCGTTGAGCGCCGGGTTGCCCGCCTGGAGCTCGCAGACCATCGTGACGTACACCGTCAGCGCCTCCCACGGGTCCTCGATCGCCTCGGCGTGGGCGAGGGCGTCGCGGACCGCGGCCTCGACCAGCGCCGGCATCACGGCGTCGATGAGCGCGTCGCGACTGCGGAACCGGTTGTACAGCGTCCCGGGGCTCAGCCCCGCCCGCTGGGCGATCTCCTCGAGCGGCACCTGCAGCCCCCGCTCGCGGAACGCCTCGGCCGCGGCCGCCATCAGCCGCTCCAGGTTGCGCTGGGCGTCACGCCGCAGCCGTACCCCCTCCGTCACGCCCCAATCCTACGAGCCAGAAAGTTGACCCTGCCCTCAAGTTATGCGTAACGTGAGGCCACCGTCAACTTCAGGAGGATTCGTGAGGACTATCGCCGTGCTCGGCGCCGGAACCGGCCTCGGCACCGCCGTCGCGCACCGCTTCGGCGGCGAGGGCCACCGCGTCGCGCTCGTCGCCCGCACCCCCGAGCGCCTCGGCGCGCTCGCGGCCGACCTGTCGGCGCGGGGCATCGAGGCCGCCGCGTTCCCGGCGGATCTGGCCGATCCCGCCGTGGTACCGGACCTCCTGCGCCGCATCGAGGACCGTCTCGGGCCCGTGGACGTGCTGGAGTACGCGCCGATCACCACCGAGCTGTTCGCCTCGACGGCCGGCCTGGACGCGGACGGGCTGCGGCACTACCTGAACCTGCACCTGCTCACGCCGGTCGAGCTCGTGCGCGCGCTGCTGCCGGGCTGGCGCGAGCGCGGCGACGGCGGCTTCGTGCTCGCCCAGGGCATCTCCGCCCTCAACCCGATGCCACGGCTGGGCGGCCTCGGCCCGGCGATGGCGGCCGCGCGCAACTGGGTGCTCGCGCTGCATGCCGAGCTCGCCGGCACGGGCGTCTACGCCGGGGTCGTGCACGTCGGGGCGATGGTCACCGGCAGCGCGGGGCACCGGGCGATCACCTCCGGCGCCCTGGGCGAGGGCGTCGACGTCTCGAACATCCCGCTGCTCGACCCGGCCGAGATCGCCGAGGCCATGTGGGAGCTGCTGGCCCGGCGCGACCGGGCGGAGCGGGTGCTCCCGGAGTCCTAGGGTGCGATCGGGAAGTGCGCCGTCACGACCGGTTCGCCCGGGTCGGCCGCGGCAGCGGCCCGGTCGTGTCGGTGAACCAGTGGACCGCCCCCGCATCCGTCACGCGCCGACGGTAGCTCACAGCCCGGTTCCGGCGGTCGAGAGGCCCTGGACGCCGAGGCGACACGCTCGTGTGGTGCAGTCTCCGGCGATGACACCTGTCGCCTCCTGGTCCGACGCCCACGCCACGGCCTGGGCCACGGCCGGCCCACCGGCGGCCGCGCTCACGCCGCTCGGCGACGCGTCCGGCCGCGTCCTCGCCGCGCCGATCGTCGCGGCCGCCCCGTCACCGGCCTTCGACGCCGCGGCGATGGACGGCTACGCCGTCGCCGGGCCGGGGCCGTGGCGGGTGGTGGGCCGCGTCCTGGCCGGCGGGCCGGCGCTCGCCGGTCCCCTGGCGCCGGGCGAGGCGATCGAGATCGCGACCGGCGCACGGGTGCCCGCGGGGTGCCAGGGCGTGGTGCCGTACGAGGACTGCCACCGCTCCGGCGAGACGGTGGCCGGTGCCGTCACGAGCCCGCACATCCGCCGGGCCGGCGAGGACGCGGCCGCGGGCGAGGTGCTGGTGCCCTCCGGAGGCCCGCTGACGGCGGCCGCCGCCGGGCTGTGCGCGCAGATCGGCGTCGATCGCGTGTGGGTGTACCCGCGGCCGGTCGTGGACGTGTTCGTGACGGGCGACGAGGTGATCCTGCACGGGCGGCCCAGCCCCGGCCAGGTCCGCGACGCGTTCGGCCCGCTGCTGACGGCGGTCGTCGCGCGGGCGGGCGGGACGCTGCGCACCTACGCCGCGGTCCCCGACGACGCCGGGGCGCTGGCGTCGTGCCTCGACACGTCCGCGGCGGACGTCGCGGTGGTCACCGGCTCGTCCTCCGCCGGGGCCGCCGACCATCTCCGCGCGGTGCTCGACGCGCGCGCGGCCGCCTGGCCGGTCGACGGGGTCGCGTGCCGCCCCGGCCACCCGCAGACCCTCGCGCGCACCGCGGCGGGCCGGTGGGTCGTGGGGCTGCCGGGCAACCCGTACGCGGGTCTGGTCGCCGCCCTGACCCTGCTGGAGCCGCTGCTGTCGGCCCTGTCCGGCCGCGCGCGCCGCCCGCTGCCGATGCTGCCGGTCACCGGCCCGGCCGCGACGCACCCGGCCCACGCCCGGATC
This sequence comes from Dactylosporangium sp. NPDC000244, assembly GCF_040300725.1. Lineage (NCBI taxonomy): Bacteria > Bacillati > Actinomycetota > Actinomycetes > Micromonosporales > Micromonosporaceae > Dactylosporangium > Dactylosporangium sp. NPDC000244. The sequence continues at coordinate 42,935 of NZ_JBEPEH010000049.1, read as the reverse complement.
GTCCCGGTCACCACGACGGCCGACGGGGCGCGGATCGTGCCCGGCGCGCGCTCCGCGAGCCTGCGCGCCGCCGCGGCGGCGGACGCCCTGGCCGTGCTCGACGGCGCATGGACGACCGGCACGCCCGCCCCGCTCCTGCTGCTGCCCTGACCGGCCGGGCCGGTCAGTCGCGGCGCGGCGGCACGCCCTCGAGGACCTCCACCGTCACCTGGTAGTCGTCCCAGCGCACCCGGACCCGGCTCAGCAGCCGCGTCCCCGGCCACAGGATCTCGGCCCGGCCGACCACGACCTGCGGTAGGGCGAGATGGCTGGGCTTGGGCAGGAAGCTCTTCACGTTCCCGGCCACGATGTTCATGAGCTCGCCGGCCGCGTCCTGGATGTCGTCGGGCTTCACCGAGGACAGTTCGAGCATCTCCGCGGCCAGGGCCGCCGCCGCGCCCAGGCCGCCGCGCAGCACGACCATGCCGAGCCAGGCGCCGGCCACGCCGACGCTCGCGGTGATCTCCGCGTCGGCCCCGGGCGGCTCCTCGTCCAGGATGACGGTCGGGCTGGTGCCGAGGTAAGCGGTCCACACCTGCCAGATGATGCCCTCGAGATCCTGGGGCGTGAGCGGCTCGTCGGCCATGCCACCTAACCTACTCAACAAAACCTGATGATTACGGCCAAATCAGCTGGAATCGGGACACGATCTGCCGCAGGTCGGCGGACGTGCGGTCCCCTCTCCAAGCGCCCAATCGGTTGCGAATCGGGTGCCTTGAGGGAACCGGGTCACCAGGAGTGCATCGTCCCGTCCAACAGGCGGTTCACGGGCAGGGCGGCCGGCTGGTAGGGGTACTCGGCGGCCAGCGACTCGTCGATGTCCACGCCCAGCCCGGGAGCCTCGGAGGGGTGCAGGTAGCCGCCCTCGAAGTGGTACCCGTGCGGGAACACCGCGTCGGTCTCCGGCGTGTGCCGCATGTACTCCTGCAGCCCGAAGTTCGGCACCGCCAGGTCCAGGTGCAGGGCCGCGGACATGCACACCGGCGACAGATCGGTGGCGCCGTGGCTGCCGGTGCGCACGTGATAGAGCCCGGCCAGGTCGAAGATGCGGCGCAGGTGCGTGATCCCGCCGGCGTGCACGACCGTGGCCCGGATGTAGTCGATGAGCTGCTCGCGGACCAGGGCCTCGCAGTCCCACACGGTGTTGAACACCTCGCCGACGGCGATCGGGGTGGTCGTGTGCTGCCGGATGAGCCGGAAGCCCTCCTGCAGCTCGGCCGGGACCGGGTCCTCCATCCAGGTCAGCGAGTACGGCTCGAGGCTCTTGCCGAGGCGGGCCGCCTCGATCGGGGTCAGCCGGTGGTGCACGTCGTGCAGGAGCTTCAGCCGCGGCCCGAACTCCTCGCGGACCCGCGCGAAGACGGTGGGGACGTGGGTGAGGTACGCCTCCGTCGACCACGTCGCCTCCGAGGCGATCGCGGCGTCGGCCGGCTCGTAGAACAGCTTGTCCTTGCCGACCCCGTAGGTGGTCCGGAGCCCGGGCACGCCCGTCTGCACCCGCACCGCCCGGTAGCCGAGGTCGGCGTAGCGGGCCACCTCGACGAGCACGTCCTCGACGGTCTCGGCGTTGGCGTGGCCGTACACCGTGACACCCTCCCGGCTGCGCCCGCCCAGCAGCTGGTAAACGGGCAGCCCCGCGACCTTGCCCTTGATGTCCCACAGGGCGGTGTCGACGGCCGCGATGGCCGACATGGTGACCGGGCCGCGCCGCCAGTACGCGCCCTTGTACAGGTACTGCCAGATGTCCTCGATGCGGTGCGGGTCGCGCCCGATGAGCGCCGGGATGACGTGCTCGGTGAGGTAGGCGGCCACGGCGAGCTCGCGGCCGTTGAGGGTGGCGTCGCCGACCCCGGTGACACCGTCGTCGGTGACGATCTTCAGGGTGACGAAGTTGCGGCCGGGGCAGGTGACGATGACCCGGGCGTCGGCGATGCGCACGTCAGTCGACCTCTTCCTTGACACGGGCGACGAGCTGGGTCGGGTTGACGATCCGCAGCGCGATCACGAGCAGCACGAGCATGGTCGCGGTGTAGACCACGGCCATCGCGTCGATGGACTGCTGGGCCCGGATGCCCGGCGACGCCATCTCCGCGTAGAGCTTCACGACCAGGGTGGAGGACTCCTCGTCGGCCGTGAGGAACGTCAGCTCGAACATGCCGATCGTACGCACCAGCACCAGAATCGACGCCGCGAGGATCCCGGGCACCAGCAGCGGGGCGAGGATGCGCAGGAACACCTGGCGGGTGCTCGCGCCGCACATGCGGGCCGCGCGCTCGATGGTGGGATCGATCTGCTCGATGAACGGGGTCATGGTGAGGATGACGAACGGCACCGAGGGCACCAGGTTGGCCAGGATGACACCCGACAAATGCCCGGCGAGGTCGTACTTGTACAGCACCGTCGCCAGCGGGATGCCGTACGTCATCGGGGGCATCAGGATCGGGAGCAGGAACGTGAGGTACACCAGCCGCTGCCCCGGAAAGTTCCGCCGGGCGAGCACGTAGGCGGCGGGGACCCCGACGAGCAGGGACACCGCGACGACGGCGAGGGACACCTCCAGGGTCACCAGCAGCACGTGCGGCAGCCCGAACTCGTCCCAGGCCTGGGCGTACCACTGCGCGGTGTACCCCTGCGGGAGCCAGGTGTCGAACCACTGCCGGCCGAACGAGCTCACGAGCACCGAGCCGACGACCCCGGCCAGGTTGAGCATGAAGAACACGACGGCGCCCCACACCAGCCACGCCGCGGGGCGGGCGACGATCCGGCGGCTCATCCCTTGCCTCCCGTGGGTCCGGTGTACAGCAGGGAGCGGCCGCCGAGCACGATCCCGATCACGACCAGCTCGACGAGGCCCATGACGATCGCGATGGCGCTGCCCTGCGCGAAGTCGTAGTGCTGGTAGCGGGCCTGCCACGCGGCGTACGCGATCACGCGTGTCTCCCCCGCCGGGTCGCCGACGAGCACCGCGGACGGGAACACGCTGTAGGCGAGCACGAACGTCAGGCAGAACGTGGTCGCCAGCCCCGGCGCGAGCAGCGGCAGCGTGATGCGCCGGAACCGCTGCCACCAGCCGGCCCCGAGGGTCGCCGCGGCGCGCTCGAGGCTCGGGTCGATGCCGGACAGGTACGACAGCACCAGCAGGAACGCGAACGGGAACCCGGTGATGACCAGCGACAGGAACACGCCCCAGGAGTTGTGCACGAGCCGGATCGGGCTGTCGATGACCCCGGCGTCGAGCAGCAGCCGGTTCAGCCAGCCGGTCGGGCCGAGGTAGTTGAGCAGGCCCTGCGCGGTGAGCACGGTGCCGAGCGTGATGGGCACGACGAGCAGCGTGGTCACGGCCCGCTTGCCGCGGAACCGCCCCCGCATCCGGTAGGCGATCGGCACCGAGGCGGCGACGTTGAACACGGCGGCGGGCAGCGCGATGCGCAGCGTCGTCCAGATCGTGTCGCGGTCGTAGGCGTCGGCGAAGAAGCTGCGGTACGCCTCGAAGGGGCCGCCTCGTTCGGGCTGGAACGACAGCCCGACCCCGTAGGCGAACGGGTAGATGAACAGCAGCACGACGAACGCGGCGGCCGGTGCGAGCAGCCACAGCTGCCGGTCGATGCCGCGCTCGGCGAGCCGGTGCCGCAGCGCGACCATCAGTCCCGCCCTTCCGCCGGATAGACGAGGGCGTTGCGCATCGCGACGGTGAGCGGGTCCCCCGGGGCCAGCCTCGCGGTGGTGCGCAGGTGCAGCCGCAGCCCGTCGCCGGTGAGTGCCTCCGCGGCCATGTCGCGGCCCTGGTACTCCGCGACGTCCACGACGCACGGCAGCCCGTCCTCGGCCGGGACCAGGTTCTCGGGCCGGACGGCCACGACGACCCCGGCGCCCGGCCGGACGTCGCCGACGGCCGAGCCGGTGCACGGCACGCCCTCGATCCGGAACCCGACCCGGTCGCCGTCGACGGTCTCGGCCGTGGTGCGCAGCAGGTTGCGGAAGCCCATGAAGTCGGCGACGTGCGGGTTGGCCGGCCGGTCGTGCAGCTCCTCCGGCGAGCCGATCTGCTGCACCTGCCCGGCCCGCAGCACCACGAGCCGGTCGGCCAGCGACAGCGCCTCCTCCTGGTCGTGGGTGACGTAGACCGTGGTGAGGCCGAGGCGCTGGTGCAGCCGGCGGATCTCGGTGCGCATCTCCAGCCGCAGCTTGGCGTCCAGATTGGACAGTGGCTCGTCCATGAGCACCAGCGAGGGCGAGACGACGACCGCGCGGGCGATCGCGACCCGCTGCTGTTGGCCGCCGGAGAGCTGGCCGGGCAGCTTCGCCGCGTGCTCCTCGAGGCGCACCAGGCGCAGCGCCTCGTCGGTGCGCTGCCGGATCTCGGCCCGGGGCAGCCGGCGCATCCGCAGCCCGAAGGCGATGTTGCCGCGCACGCTCAGGTGCGGGAACAGCGCGTAGTTCTGGAACACCATGCCGAAGCCGCGCCGCTCCGGCGGCAGCGTGTCGAGGCGCCGGTCGTCGAGCCAGATCCGGCCCTCGGACAGCGGCAACAGCCCGGCGAGGCAGTTCAGCGCCGTGGTCTTGCCGCAGCCGGAGGGGCCGAGCAGGGCGATGAACTCGCCCCGCTCGATGTCCAGGGTGAGGTCCGCCAGGGCGGCGTGACCCGCGAACCTGCGGGTCACGCCCTCCAGCCTCAGGGCCGGCCCGGTCATTTGTTCACCTTCGCGCCGCCGATCTCGCGGTCCCACTTGTCGAACGCGGCCACGAGCGACTTCGCGTCCAGCGGCGTCTCCAGGGGGTTGCCGGAGATCAGCGCGTCGTACTCGGGGCGGCCGTAGTCGGCGATCGCCTTCTGGCTGTCGGCGGGCGCCATCGACAGCGGCACGTCCTTGACCGCCGGGCCAGGGTAGAAGTACCCCTTGTCGTACGCCTTCGCCTGCTGCTCCTTGGTGAGCATGGACTTGAGCAGCAGCAGGATCGCGGACTGCTTGTCGGCCGAGACGCCCTTGGGCACGGTCACGTAGTGCGCGTCGGTGACCCAGTGGAAGCCCTGCAGCGAGCCGATCGCCGCCTCCTTCGGCACCTGGCCGAGCACGCGCGGGTTGATGTCCCAGCCGGTCGTGCTCGCGATGATCTTCGCGGAGCCGTTGGCCAGGCTCTTCATCGTCTCGCTCGTCGTCGACGGGTACAGCGTCACGGACTTGTTCAGCTCGGCGAGGTAGGCCCACGTCTTCTCCCAGCCGTTGACCGGGTCTTTGGGGTCCTTGTCGCCGAGCAGGTACGGCAGGCCCATCAGGAAGGTGCGCCCGGGCCCGGAGTTGGCGGGGCGGGCGTACTGCACCGCGCCCGGGTTCGCCTTGGCGTAGTCCAGCAGCTCCTGCGCGGTCTTCGGCGGGTTGGGCACCTTCGCCGGCAGGTACTCGATGAGCGGCCCGGACGGGTAGTACGTGACGGTGACGCCGAACTCGCCGGCCAGCTTCTGCATCGCCTGCGCGCCCTGCAGATAGTCGGCGGTGACCTTGCTCGCGATCGGCAGCCACAGGTTCTGGTCGATGCCGGCCGCGAGCCCGTCGACGCCGGTGAGCACGAGGTCGATGTCGACCCGCCCGGCGTCCTGCTGCGCCTTGATCTTCCCGGCGAGCTCGGGGGCGGTCGCCTTGGCGTACGTCACCTTCGAGATGACCTTCGGGTTCTGCTTGGTGAACTCGTCGATCATCCCCTGCGTGAGCTGCAGGTTCCCGGCGACGTCGAGGATGTTGAGGCTGACCGGGGCCGACGGGGTGTCCGGCACCGCGCCGCCGCTCTCGGCGGTGCTGCCGGCGGGCTTGTCGGGGGCGCCGCAGGCCGCGAGCGCGAGGACCGCGGTCAGGGCGAGGGTGCGTCGGGTGAGGGACATGGCGGAGTTCCCTTCACTTGCTGTCGCTTCACTTCAGGCGGCGGCGGGTCCGGTGCTGTCGCGGACCATGAGGTGGGACTCGAGCTCCCGGCGCCGGATCGGGTGGGCCGGGTCCTCGAGCAGTTGCAGGAGCAGGTCCACACCGGCCCGGCCGGTCTGCTCCTTCGGCTGGGCCAGGGTGGTCAGCGCCGGGCTGACCATCTCGGAGAGCACGATGTCGTCGAAGCCCACGACGCTGATCCGCCCGGGCACCGCGACGCCGCGCGCCGCGAACCGGCTGAGCATGCCGATCGCGACCAGGTCGTTGTAGCCGAAGACCGCGGTCGCGCCGGTGGCGAGCACCTGGTCGGCCGCGGCGACCCCACCGGCGAAGTTCGGCACCGCGTTGCCGGTCTCGACGAGGTCGACACCCGCGGCCGCGGTGACCTGCCGCAGGGCCCGCAGCCGCTCCCGGTTGGACCAGGAGGCCTTCGGCCCCGGCACGTACGCGACCCGCCGGTGGCCGAGCGCGCTCAGGTGCCCGACGGCGTGCCGCAGCCCGCCGACGCTGTTCACGGTGACCGACGGCACCCGCCCGACGCGCCGGTTGAGCAGCACGATCGGAGTGTCGCCGGTGAGCGCGCGCACCTCGTCCTCGCTCATCCGCGGCGAGCACAGGACGATCCCGTCGACCTGCTTGCTGAGGTTGCGCACCAGGCCCGCCTCGGCGGCCGGGTCCTCGTCGGTGTCGGCGAGGAAGACGGCGTAGTCGAACTCGCGGGCGCGGGCCTGCACGCCCTTGACGACGCCGGGGAAGAAGGGATTGGCCAGGTCGGGCACGAGCAGCCCGAGGTTGCCGGTGCGCCCGGTGATCAGCCCGCGGGCGGCCCGGTTCGGGTGGTATCCGAGCGCGGCAACGGCCTGGCGCACCCGCAGCCGGGTGTCGGCGCGCACGAGATCGGGCGAGGCAAGCGCGCGGCTGACAGTGGACGCGGACACTCCAGCCGCACGCGCCACGTCCTTGATCGTCACCGGCATCGATGCCTTCCATCGATCACCGTCGAGTTTGCAAACCTTTTCAGAATCTTGTCAAGAGGCCGGTCGCGCTTCGGGCAGCGACGACACGGCGCAC
>NZ_JBEPEH010000049.1:0-35815 GCF_040300725.1 Dactylosporangium sp. NPDC000244 | reverse complement strand
CGCACCGCCGCCGCCCGATCGGTGCGGAATCTTGTCAAGAGCCCGGTCCCGCTTCGGGCAGCGACGACACGGCGCACCGCCGCCGCCCGATCGGTGCGGAATCTTGTCAAGAGCCCGGTCCCGCTTCGGGCAGCGACGACACGGCGCACCGCCGCCGCCCGATCGGTGCGCGACCCCGGTTACGCGGTCAGCGCCGGCGCAGACGCAGCAGCACACCGGCAGTGGTGGCCACCCACACGGCGAGCGGCAGCCCGATCGCCAGCCAGTTCGGCACCCCGGGCAGCAGGAGGCAGAGCACGCCGAGGGCGGCACCGGGCACGACGCTGACGCCGACGCCGATGGCCAGCGCGATGGCGGTCACCACCTCGCCCTGGTCGCCGCCCTCGGTGTCGGCGCTGCCCTCACCGTCCACGCCCTGCCAGCCGAATCTGGCGGAGAAGCGGAGCGTGGTGCGCCGGTGCGCATCGCCGGTTCGCTGCGGATGGGCGGTCATCGATGATCGTTTCCTCCATGGAGTCCGTCTTGGACCACCAGAGGCCATCACGCAGTGTGTCGGATTTCAACCAGACGTCCGCACCCGCTCCGGCCGCCCGAACCGTCAACACCCGGACGGGGGCCGCCACCTGGGAAATCGCCGCCGATCCCCGGTTGACCGGGAATGACCTGCCACGAATGGCCGACCGACGACCGTCCACGGTGGACCACCCGGTCACGGGCCGGTCACCCGGCCCGTCATCGCAAACCGGACACAAAGCACGGCTACGGGGCTGCGCGCGGGCGCCCGCGGATGCTACAGAATGTGACATCTTCCGGCGCTGATCTCCCGCGAAAGGAACCCGTCACCATGCCCCTCGCCGAGCGCGAGCCCGCCGCCGACGCGTCATGCGGAACCAGCCGACTGCTCGCCGAGACCGAGGTCAACCGGCGCCGGCCGAAGTCCGCGCAGTACTGCCTGGAGGTCCGCCGTGAGCTCGTGACCAGGTATGGCGACCGGCCGTGGGCCGGCCTGGCCCGCGACGTGAAGCGCCGGTACAGGGTCCACGCGCACGAGAAGCCGCGGGTCCTCGCGCAGCGGTTCGCCGGGCAGTTCGGGGCCGAGGCCGGTCCGCCCTGGAGGACCGTGGCGATGGTCCTAGACATCGCCGTGGACGTGGCCCGGCGGGATGAGGCCCGGGAGCGCTTCGCCGAGCTGTACCGGCAGGCCCGCGACGAACCGCCGCCCGGCGACCCGGATCTGAGCGCGCGGGCTGACGAGGGCGATGAGGCCGACCGGCTGCGTCTGCGATTGGGCCGGGTCGAGTTCGACGCCCTCGACAAAGGGCACAAGCTGCGCAACGAGATCCACTGGGCGCGGGCCCAGGCCGAGCAGGCGCAGGCGGCTGCTGAGCAGGCGCGCTCGGAGGCTGAGCGGGCGCGGGCGGAGGCTGAGCGGGCGCGGACGGAGGCCGAACAGGCACGGACGGAGGCCGACCGCGCTCGTGCCGACTCGGAGCAGGCACATGCCGACGCGGACCATGCCCGCGCCGACGCCGAACGAGCGCGGGCCGACGCGGCGCGGGCACACGCCGACGCGGAGCGGGCCCGGCGGGATGTCGCACGCCTTCGCGAGGAGCAGACGGTGGCCCGGCCCCCGACCGCCCGGGCGATCGCTTTCGCACCGGCCGCACCGACCACACCGACCGCTGCGGCGGCGACATTGGCGAATCGCGCGCCGGAGGGGAACTCGACCGGTCAGCGGCCGGCCGACCAGGTGCAATGGTTCGCGCGGCCTTCGACAGCTCCAACGCCCCGCACCGCTCCAACGCCTCCAACGCCTCCAATGCCCCGCACCGCTCCATCGCCCCGAACCGCTCCATCGCCCCGCACCACGCCCTCCGAGACCGCGCCGGTCGAGGCCCCCAATGCCGGTGCGACGCAAGGCCGCACAGCGCACCCGACCGGCCGCGCCACGCCCCCGATGCGGGGCCGCGCCACGCCCCTGACACACGGCCGCGCCACGCCCCCGACACCACACCGTCGTGCCACGCCCCCGACACCACACCGTCGTGCCACGCCCCCGACACCGCACGGTCGCGTCACGCCCCCCGCACACGGTCGTGTCACGCCTCCGACACACGGTCCCGCCGCGCCTATGGCGCAAGGCCGTGTTGCAGTCCCGACGCCGGCCACACCACGACCGGCTGTCGCCCGGGTGACGCCCCGTCATCGACCCGACAGCGCCCCGACGTCCGCACCGGTCACCGGTGACGGGGCGACAGCCTTTCCCCCGCCTTGGCTGGTTCCTCCCGCGCAGTCCGGGGCACCGGTACCGCCGCCGTTCGTGCCGACCGGACCCGCAGTCCGGGCGGCGCCGCCGAAGGCCAGGTCCGCCGGCACGGCCACCCACCCGACGCTCGAACCGGACGCCGTCGGCGCGCCTACGTCACGCACGTACCGGCCGGCTGCGGTGCGGCGCCATCGGCGCATCACGCCGTGGCGTCGGGCCGTCAACAACCTGGTCACCCGGGCGCGGCGCGGCCCCTCGATCGCGGCGCCGAGCCGGCACCACGACGGCCCCACGGCACCGGCCACCACCGCTGCCGCTACCGCTGCCACTGCCCTGGCGGCGATCGGCCGGGCCCGGGTAGCGGGCGCACCGATTCCCGCCGAGCCCCGGGCCGGCATGTCGATCGGCGCCCGGTACGTGCTCGTCTCGTCGCTCACCGACGGGCCCGGGCACGTCTGGGTCGCCTGGGACCGGGCACGGCGATGTCACGTCCGGCTGCGCCGCATCACATCGAGCGCTGACGGCCGCTCCGAAGCGTTGCGGCTCGCACACGCGGCGGCGCGTCTGGCACATCCGTCGATACTGCCCGTCCACGCCGTGCTGAACGACGTGCACGCCTGGATCGTGACCGACGCGCCGTCCGGCCGGACCCTCACGGAGGTCGTTCGGCACGACGGGCCGATGAGCGAGCCGCGGGCCGGCCGCATCGGGCTGGCCATCGCCGACGCGCTGGCGGCCGCCCACCGAGCCGGCGTCGTGCACGGCCGCCTCTCACCGGACGACGTCGTGCTCGACGCGGACGACCGCATCTCCATCACCGGCTTCGGCATCGACCCGGACGTCACGTCACGTCCCGCCGCCGACTACGCCGCGCCCGAGCGTCTCGGCCGGGAACGGCCCGGCGCGGCGGCGGATCTGTGGTCGCTCGGAGCCGTGCTGCATTTCGCCGTGACGGGCGTGCCGCCGTTCGGTCTTTTCGGGTACTGGCGGACGCCGAGTGCGATCATGCGAATGCTGGCGTGGCCGATCGAGGTGTCCCAGGCGGAACGCCTCAAGCGTGTCCTGCGATGGCTATGCCAGACCGACCGCCATCGTCGGCCGAGTATGCGGCAGGTTCGCCGGCAGTTGCGGCAGCTGGCGTCCGAGCACCCGGTCACCCGCCGAGTGGCACCGCCTCCACCGGAGCTGGCGTTCGACCCGGTTTGGGCGGTGTTCGCACCGGCCGTGCGGCAACCCTCGCCGTCCCATGGTGACCTCGCCCGGGCGCCACGACCCGAGCACACCTCACGGTCCAGGCAGGCCCCGCGGTCCAGGCTGGCCCCGCGGCCGGAGCGATCCGGTGAGCACACGCATCCCGGGCCGACGGCTCGGCGGGCCGGCAACCGTTCGCGGTGGCGGCTCTGGCTCGCCCTGGCCGTGGCGGGGGCCATCGTGGTGGTCGGCGGGGCAGCGCTGACCGCGATGGCCACCGCACCCTTCGGCCTGGATCTCGCGACGGTCAAGAGCATCGCGACCTGCGTCCTGATCAGCATCGCGCTGGTTCCGATCGCGATCGCCGCGGGAGCCGCCGCCGACTAGGGCACCATCAGGCGCGCCGGCAGGGCGTGCGCACCGCGCGGTTTCAGGGGCGGGCGACCTCGAGCTGGCCGTCGCGGACCCGGTCCGCGCCAGGAGGGCGTGCGCACCGCGGTTTCACGGGCGGGCGACCTCGAGCTGGCCGTCGCGGACCCGGGTGCGCAGCATGGTCTGGTCCGAGCTGGCCGGGCCGTGCATCGCGCGCCCGTCCGACAGTCGGAACACGCTGCCGTGCCACGGGCACTCCAGGCACGCCTCGCCGTCGATGTCCACCATGTGGCCCTCGGCCAGGGGGCCGCTGCGGTGCGCGCAGCGGGCCACGAGCGCGCTGAAGCGGTCGGTGCCGTCGTGGTGGTCGCGGTACACGACGACCGGGGTCGCCCCCACCGTGTAGGAACACACGCGCCCCTCCTCGATCGCGTACACCGCGTCGATCCGGTGCCAGCCGTGCGGGACGAGCGGCAGGGCGGCCGCGGCGTGGCTGACCCCGGCGTCCTGGGCGAAGGCGAGGTGGCCGCCGAGGTACGCCCCCGCACCGGCGGCACCGAGCCCCGCGAAGGACAGGGCTCGGCCACGGCGGTGGTCGCCGCGGGCGCGCGCCACGATCGACGCGGCGAAGAAGCCCAGCGCGGTGAGGTTGGCGGCGACGTGGACCACCGCGACGCGGCGCTGCTGCCGGGAGAGCGTCGCGTAGTCGGCGAGCCCGGTGACGGCCGCCGGCAGCGCCCCGGCGGTGCCGGCCGTCAGCAGCGTGGCGGCCGCGCGCCGGGTGCCCGGCGTGTCGCGGCCGGGCAGCGCGTCGAGCATCGCGGTGCTCATCCACGCGCCGACGGGCAGGTGCACGATCGCGGGGTGCAGCGGGTGGCCGAAGCCGACGCCGTGCAGGATTGCGCCGAGGCGGCCGCGGCCGGCGGTGGCCAGGGCGGCGCGGCGAAGCGCGTCGGCGATCCGGTCGAGCGGGTGAGCAGCCTCCAGGCGGGCGAGCAACGTAGCCATGGCGGCCGCTTGCCCCAGAACGGGCGACCGAAACGAAAACCCAGAACGGGCGGCCGGAACGCAACCCCGGAACAGGGGGCCGAAACGCAACGGGTACCCCGCCGCAACCGTTGCGCGCTCAATTACGTTCCGGCGTCCGCCGATGGGACGACGTGAACTTCGCGATGGTGGGCAAGAAGCTGGACCGCGCGGTGCTCGGCTCGGTACTCCTGGCCGCGTACGCCGTCGTGGTCTTCGCGGCCAACGTCGGCGAGCAGCGCACGCCACTGATGCTGATGTGGCTGGCGACGCCGATCTCGGTGCTCATCCCGGTGTGGATGGCGCTGCAGATCGCGCGCTCCCGCGCGTTCGCCCCGGCCACCCGGCGGTTCTGGCGGCATCTGGCGGTCGTCGCCGCGCTCGCCGGCCTCGGTACCGTCTTCAACACCGTCGACGCGATCGGCGGCACGGTGCCGAGCCAGGAGCTGTCGCCGTTCACCGTGGCCGTGTACGGCTCGGCGGTCCTGACGCTGCTCTGGGCCCTGTGGCGGCTGCCGATGGGCACCACGAGCGCGGACGAGCGGCTGCGCATCGGCCTGGACGCCTCGACGGTGCTCGTGGCGGCCGCGGTGTTCATGTGGCACTACCAGACCCAGCCGTTGCTGGAGTCCAACGGGTACCAGATCGCCTCCCTGGCCGTCGCGGGCTTCACGCTCGTGCTCGAGCTGGTCGCGGTCTTCGTCATCGTGAAGGTCGCGCTGTCCGGCCACGCGTTCGTGGCGCGGGGCGCGCTGCGGCTGTTCGCGCTCGGCATGTTCGCGGGCGCGTTCAGCGGCGTGGCGCAGCGGTTCATCCTCGACCAGCCGCACCTGAGCCTGCCCCAGGTCACCGTGCCCCTCGTGCTCGTGTGCGCGACCCTGGGCGCGCGGCGCCAGCAGCACACCCTCGTCGAGCCGGAGGCGCCCCGGGCGGCGTCGCGGCGGCCGTTCAGCGTGGTGCCGTACCTCGCCGTCGCCGCCATCGACATTCTGCTGCTCGCCTCGATCGCGGACGGCTCCTCCGACCTGGGCGTGACCGCGATCGCCGCCGTGGTGCTGACGGGGCTGGTGGTGTGGCGGCAGGTGACCGCGTTCCGGGAGAACACCACCCTGATGGAGCGCCTGGACTTCAACGCCACCCACGACGCGCTCACCCAGCTGCCGAACCGGGCGCTGTTCAACCAGCGGCTCGCCGGCGTGCTGGGCCGCAGCGGCGCCCCGCGGCCGGTCAGCGTGGCGCTCGTCGACCTGGACGACTTCAAGCTCGTCAACGACACGCTCGGGCACGGGGCCGGCGACGCGCTGCTCGTGGCGGTCTCCGCGCGGCTGGCCGCGAGCGTGCGCCCCGGCGACCTGGTGGCCCGCCTGGGCGGCGACGAGTTCGTCGTGCTGCTGGACGCGATCGAACCCGGCGAGGCCGAGGTCGTGGCGCAGCGCATGGTCGCGGCCCTGGCCGAGCCGGTCCTCGCCGACGGCCACGAGCTGCTCGTGCGGGCCAGCATCGGCATCGCCGACGGCAGCACCGGCGACGACCCCGGGGAGCTGCTGCGCCTCGCCGACATCGCGATGTATGCGGCGAAGCACGACGGCGGCAGCGGGTACCGGCGCTACGAGCCCGGCATGGCGGGGGCGGTCGCGGGATCGGCCGCGCTCGGCGCGCAGCTGCGCCAGGCGATCTTCGGCGGTGAGCTCTTCCTGGAGTACCAGCCGATCGTGACGCTCGACGACGGGCGGCTGCGGGGCGTGGAGGCGCTGGTGCGCTGGAACCACCCGGCCCGCGGGCCCGTGCCGCCCGCCGAGTTCATCCCGGTCGCCGAGCGCACCGGGCTCATCGTCCCGCTCGGGGAGTGGGTGCTGCGCGAGGCGTGCCGGCAGCTGGCGGCGTGGATCGCCGAGTTCGGCCCCGAGGCGCCCGGCGTCATGCACGTCAACGTCTCCGCCCGGCAGCTGGCCGTGGCGGCGTTCACCGACACGGTGGCCGCGGCGCTGTCGGACTTCGGGGTGCCCCCGCACCGGCTCACCGTCGAGATCACCGAGAGCGCCGCGGTCGCCCTCGGCCCGGCCGTGGCCCGGCTCGAGGAGCTGCGCCGGCTCGGCGTGCGCGTCTCCCTCGACGACTTCGGCACCGACCAGTCCTCGCTGACGCTGCTGCAGGACCTGCCGGTCGACGAGCTGAAGCTGGACCGCTCGTTCGTCCAGCGCGACGAGTCCGGCCGCCGGGGCATCATGCCGGCCGCGGTCCTCGCCCTGGCGCGGGTCGTCGGGCTCGACATCGTCGCCGAGGGCGTGGAGCTGCAGTCGCAGGCGGACCGGCTGGCGGCGATGGGGTACCGCACCGCGCAGGGCTACCACTTCGCCCGCCCGATGACCCCGGCCGGCATCGACGGCCTCATCGTCGAGGGAGCCCCGGCCCCCGTCGCACCGCTGGGCGCGTGACGGCCGGCGGGTCCGCGTGGACCGGGCCGCGGGTCAGGTCTGCTGGTACTCGACGCCCGGGAGCTCGACGGGCCAGTGGCGGTTGCCGGCCTGCGGGTTCCAGGCGTCGTACTGCAGCCGCTGCGGCCCCGCGATCCCGTTCACGTCCCGCAGGGCGGCGACCACCCCCGCGGCCACCGCCCGCAGATCGGCCTCGCGAGCGGGGCGCGGCAGCACCCGGTGCCACAGGAAGCCCGCGTCCTCGTCCGGGGGCTGCCAGCCGTGCGACTCCAGGATGCGGCGGCCCTCGGGCGTGTCCTGCCGCGCGATCGGCGGCAGGTTCACGCGCTCGCCGGAGACCTCGGCGTGCAGCTCGTGCGCGTCCTGCGCGAACTGCGCGAAATCCCAGCTGCGGTCCTTCGAGCGGATCACGAGGAGCACCCCGTCGGCGAGGCCGGCCAGCTCGCGTGGCAGGGCCTCGGCGAAGGCGTCCCAGGTAGGCGGCGTCATTGCTGCGACTCTAACGCGACGCGCATCGGCCCATGTTTGTCGGGTGAGCGGGCCGGGCAGCCATGTGCCCATGACGACCATCACCGCTGACGACATCCGCGCGCTCGCGCAGTCGACCGACGCCGACCCCGCGCTCGCCGTGGCGCAGGACGGGGTGCGGCTCGTGGCCGAGGCCGCGGCGACCGACGGGCACATCGTCTACACCAAGGCCGACCTGGTGCGCGACTACGGCGAGGAGATCACCGACGTGCAGGCCGAGGTGCTCGCCGCCGGGCTGACGTCCCAGCTGGGCTGAACGGCCGCGCGGGCGCGGGCGGCGCCCGCCGCGGCCAGCTCCGCCGACAGGCCCAGGTGCCGGGTCGGGTCAATCCTCGCCGGTGAGCACCTTCAGCACGCCGGTGATGTCCAGGACCCGGTGCACCAAGCCGTTCGCGCCGATCGCGCGGAGCCCGACGTCGGCCGCGGCGCCGCGACGGTACGCGTGCAGCATGGTCGCGATCCCGGTCGAGTCGAGCAGCGTCAGGCCATCGAGGTCGACCACGATCTCGGAGACTCCGCGCACGGCGAGCGCCTCGTCCAGGGCCCGCTCCAGGATCGGCTGGGTGCCGAGGTCGACGAGGCCGCGCAGGCGGACGGTCACCGTCGCCCGGCCGCCGGAGTCGCGGCCGACCTCCCGGTCCGCGATCAAGTCGCTGCCCACCGCGACAATATACAGTCAACCGGCGGCACCCCTCCGATGGCTAGATGGCGTCGAGCTCGGCGAGCGCGTCGGCGGGCAGCTCCAGCGCCGCGCCGGCGACGTTCTCCCGCAGGTGGGCGACGGAGGACGTGCCGGGAATCAGCAGCATGTTCGGCGAGCGCCGCAGCAGCCAGGCCAGCGCCACCGACAGCGGCGTGCTCCCCAGGCGCTCCGCGACCGCGCCGAGGGTCTCCGACTGCAGCGGCGAGAACCCGCCGAGCGGGAAGTAGGGCACGTAGGCGATGCCCTGCGCCGCGGTGATGTCCACGAGCGCGTCGTCCTCCCGGCGGGCGATGTTGTACATGTTCTGCACGCACACCACCGGCGCGATCGCCTGCGCCTCGGCCAGCTGCTCGGCGCTGACCGTGCTCAGCCCCAGGTGCCGGATGAGCCCCTGCTCCCGCAGCTCCGCGAGCGCCCCGAACTGCTCGGCGATGGAGCCGGGTTCGGGCGCGTCGAAGCCGCCGACGCGCAGGTTGACCACGTCGAGCGCCTCCAGGCCGAGGTTGCGCAGGTTGTCGTGGACCTGCGCGCGCAGCTCGTCGGGGGTGCGCGCGTGCGGCCAGCCGCCCTGCTCGTCGCGGCGCGCGCCGACCTTGGTGACGATGTGCAGCCCGGCCGGGTACGGCTGCAGCGCCTCGCGGATGATCTCGTTGGTGACGTGCGGGCCGTAGAAGTCGGCGGTGTCGATGTGCGTGATGCCGAGCCCCACCGCCTCGCGCAGCACCGCCACGGCGGCCGCGCGGTCCTTCGGCGGGCCGAAGACGCCCGGGCCGGCCAGCTGCATGGCGCCGTAGCCGAACCGGGTCAGGTCGAGGTCTCCGGTGCGGTAGACGCCGCCGGGAAGGTTGTTCGCTGTCATGTCTCCACCATGCCCACTGTGCTCGGAACCAGGCAGCGCCGCGCGATTCCTGGGAGTGACAGGACCAGGATGCGCGCCGCCGCGCGGTCGTAGGCTGGGCTCGTGAGCACCAACGCGCTCGGCGAATACCTCCGGGCCCGGCGCGAGCTCGTCGACCCCGCCGACGCCGGCCTGCGCGTCGTGGGCGTCCGGCGCACGCCGGGGCTGCGCCGCGAGGAGGTCGCCACCCTCGCCGGCATCAGCGCCGACTACTACCTGCGCCTCGAGCAGGGCCGCGACCGCAACCCGTCGCCGCCGGTGCTGGAGGCGATCGCGCGGGTGTTCGGGCTCGACGCGGAGGCGACGCAGTACCTGCTGAGCCTCACCGCCGCCCGCCCGCGTGCCCCGCGCCGGCCCCGCCGCGAGACCGTCCCGGCCGGCGTCCGCCAGCTCCTCGACGTGATCGGGCTGCCCGCGTTCGTGGAGAGCCGCCTCTTCGAGGTGCTCGCCGCGAACCGCCTCGCGACCGCGCTCTCACCACGGATCCACCCCGGCGCCAACCGGCTGCGCGACACCTTCCTCGACCCCGACGAGCGCGACCTGCTGCCCGACTGGGAGCAGGCCCTCGGCGGGATGGTGGCGGCGTTTCGCACGTCGATCGCCGCGGACGCGGCCGACCCGCGGGTCGAGCGGCTCGTCGGCGAGCTGTCCCTGGCCAGCGAGCCGTTCCGCCGCCTGTGGGCGCGCCACGACGTGAAGCCCCTCGCGGGCGCGCCGACGCGGCTGCGGCACCCGGAGGTCGGCCTGCTCGAGCTGCGCCGGGAGAAGCTCGTGATCGGGGACTCCGGCGGGCAGCTGCTGGTGGTGTACCACGCCGAGCCCGGATCGGACAGCGCACGGGCCCTGGCCCTGCTCGGGTCGCTCGCCGCCCCGGCCCCCGTGGAGCGCGGCACGGCGGTATGAGCACGGGGACGGCCCCCAGGCTGGTGCCTGAGGGCCGTCCGGTGGAACAAGCGCCTGTCAGCGCAGGACGTGCTCCTGCTCGTCGCGGTAGCTGGTCGTGTAGTAGTCCCCGACCTGCCGGCGCTTACCCGCCCGCGACGGTCTCAACCGTCGATGGCATAGGGTCGCCGTGATCACGGACGTGGAAAGGATGCCACGGTGGCGCTCAAAGTCGGGATCGGCCTGCCCCAGCTCAAGGAATTCGACCCGCGCACCGCGGTCACGCGGGCCGCACGGGCCGCCGAGGAGATCGGCTTCGACAGCGTCTGGGTCTTCGAGCGCTTCCTGCTCCCCGAGGACCAGAGCGGGCCCCACGGGCTCTACAACGTGCCCGGCGCGCCCTGGCCGGTCCGGTACGGCGGCGTGCTCGACCCGCTCGTCGCGCTCACCCTCGCCGCCGCCGTCACCGAGCGGGTCGAGCTCGGCACGTGCGTGCTCGTGGCGCCGCTGCACGTGCCCGCGCGCCTGGCCCGCACGCTGTCCAGCCTCGACGCGGTCAGCGGCGGGCGCGTCGTCGCGGGCGTCGGCGCGGGCTGGAGCATCGACGAGTTCGCCGCGCTCGCCCCGCGCCCGCACGCCGAGCGGGGCGCGGCGCTGGACGAGTTCCTCGACGTCGCCGAGGCCGTCTGGGGACAGGACCCGGTGTCGTACTCCGGCGAGCGCTGGACGATCGCCCCGGCCGAGGTGGGCCCGAAGCCGGCCCGCCGCATTCCGGTGTTCCTGGGCGGGTTCTCCGACGCGGCCCTGCGCCGCGTCGCGCGCCGCGGCGACGGCTGGCTGCCGACCGGGATGCCGCCCGCCGCCGTGGCCGCGACCCTCGCCCGGCTGCGGGAGATGGCCGGGGAGTTCGGCCGCGACCCCTCGGCGATCGCGTGCACGTTCCAGGTGGGGGTCTCCGGCACCCTGGAAGCGGTGCCGGAGGAGGGGCGCCGGCCGTACACGGGCAGCGTCGAGCAGATCGTGCGCGACATCGCGGCCCTGGCGGACGCGGGCGTCGGCCACGTGTTCCTGACGGTGTCGAACCTGGTCACCGAGATGGACGCCTACGTCGACGTGGCCGGCGAGTTTCACGCCCGCCTACGCGCCGAGGGCCTGACGTGAGCCTGGAGCGCGCCGCGGCGCTGGTGGCCGCGGCGCGGCACGTCGTCGTGTTCACCGGGGCGGGGATGTCGGCCGAGAGCGGCGTGCCCACGTTCCGCGACGACCTGACCGGGCTGTGGGCGCGCTACGACGCCGGGAACCTCGCGACGCCCGAGGCCTTCCACGCCGACCCCGATCTCGTGTGGGGCTGGTACGCGTGGCGCGCCGCCCGGGCCCGCGCGGCCGAGCCGAACGCCGGGCACCGCGCGGTGGCCGCGCTCGAGGCGGCGATCCCGGCCACGACGGTCGTCACGCAGAACGTCGACGATCTGCACGAGCGTGCGGGGAGCACGGCGCCGATCCATCTGCACGGCAGTCTCTTCGCGCCGCGGTGCGTCGGGGACGGCGCGCACCCGGCCGCGCTCATCGACGCCGAGGAGCCGGACGAGGGTCGGCGCATCGCCCCGCCGCGCTGCGTCACGTGCGGCGCGCTGGTCCGGCCCGGCGTCGTGTGGTTCGGCGAGGCGCTGCCGGAGGCCGCGCTGCACGCCGCGGTGGCGGCCGCGGCCGGCTGCGATGTGCTGCTGACCGTGGGCACGTCCGGCGTGGTGTACCCGGCGGCGGAGATCCCCCGCATCGCGGCCCGCGCGGGCGCCGCGGTCATCCAGGTGAACCCGGACGCGACCCCGCTGGACGCGGTGAGCACCGTGAACCTGCGCGGCACGGCCGCCACGCTGCTGCCCGCCCTCGTCCCGGCCTGACGTCCCGGCGGCGCCCTCACGCTGCCGCGCCCTCACCCTGCCGCGGCCGTCCTGGCCGCGGTGCTGCTGCGCCCGCCGCGCCGGATTGTGTGAACCGGACCCGCGCGGGGCATAGACAGGCCATGCCATGGGTCCTGTGGGTCCTTGCCGGTGCCGTCGCCCTGCGCGGGGCCGGGTGGCTCCTGCTCGCCTGGGACCGCCGGCAGCTGCGCCGCGGCGCCGGGGTGCGCACGGTTGCCGCCCGGGTCGCCTCAGGTTCCGCGACCGTCCGCCGATGAACCGAACGGCGCTCAGTGCGCCGTATCGGAGTCGTCGGGGGGTTCTGCGGTGGCACAGCAGCGGGGTGTGCAGGTCACGGTCGCACGCGGGCGGTTGACGGCCGCGGTCGCCGACCGGGGGGTCATCACCAAGGCGTTCCTCGCCGTCCTGCTCGTCACGCTCGTGGCCACCGCCGTGGCCGTGGTCTCGCTGGTCCGGATGTCGAAGCTCAACGCCGACCTGCACGACATCAAGAGCCGCCACCTGGACAGCGCCGCGCAGCTGACCGAGATGCGGGCCGGCATGGCCGAGATGTACCGCAACATGCTCATCTTCTCGCTCTTCGCCGCCAGCGGCGCGCAGAGCCAGGCGGCCCCCTACCGCGCCGCCGCCACCACCGCCGACCAGCGCGTCGACGCCGCCGTCACCGCCTACCGCAGCATCGCGGCCGGCTCCAGCGGCCGGCTCGCCGTGCTGGACCAGGCCACCGGCGACCTCGGCCAGTACCGCACCCTGCGCAACGTCGTCGTGTTCCACGAGGCCCCGCCGGCCGGCTATACCGTGCCGCCCCAGGACCAGCTCGTCGCGGTGTCCACGAAGCTGGAGGAAGGCGTGGCCGCCGCGTTCGACGACCTGCAGAAGCTCGAGGACCAGGAGGCGACCGCGACGGCGGCGAAGGCCGACAAGCAGTACGCCGACGCCCGCATCTACATCGTCACGCTGCTCGTGGGCGGGCTCCTGATCGCCCTGGCCGCCGGCGCCTGGGTCGCCGGGATCCTGCGCCGCCAGCTCGCCAGCGTCTCCGAGGCCCTGCGCGCGCTCGCCGCGGCCGACCTGACCAAGCCCGCCGAGGTGTACGCCCGCGACGAGCTCGGCGAGATGGCCGCCGCCGTCAACGACGCCCGCGACGGGCTGCGCGGCACCGTGCGGGCCATCACCAGCGGCTCCCGGACCCTCGGCGACAGCTCCCAGCAGCTCACCGTCGTCAGCGGCCGCATCGCCGCGAACGCGCAGGAGGCCGCGCGCCAGTCCGACGTCGCCGCGGGCGCGGCCGGCGAGGTCTCGCACAACGTGCAGACGGTCGCGGCCGGGGCCGAGGAGATGGGCGCCTCGATCCGCGAGATCGCCCGCAACTCCGGCGAGGCCGCCCAGGTCGCCGCCGAGGCGGTCGGCGTCGCCCAGACCACCAACGAGACCGTCTCCAAGCTCGGCGACTCCTCGGCCGAGATCGGCAACGTGGTCAAGGTGATCACCTCCATCGCCGAGCAGACGAACCTCCTCGCGCTCAACGCCACCATCGAGGCGGCCCGCGCCGGCGAGGCGGGCAAGGGCTTCGCGGTCGTCGCCAACGAGGTCAAGGAGCTCGCCCAGGAGACCGCCCGCGCGACCGAGGACATCTCCCGCCGCGTGGAGGCGATCCAGGCCGACACCGGCAACGCCGTCGACGCGATCGGCGAGATCAGCCGGATCATCGCGCGGATCAACGACTACCAGCTCACCATCGCCTCCGCGGTGGAGGAGCAGTCGGCCACGACCGCGGAGATGAGCCGCAGCGTCGGCGAGGCCGCGCACGGCGCGACCGGGATCGCCGGGAACATCTCCGGCATGGCCCAGGCCGCCCAGGCGACCTCGGCGACCCTGGCCGAGGCCGACACCACCGTCACGGAGCTCTCGCGCCTGGCGACCGACCTCCAGCGCGAGGTCGGCCGCTTCAAGCTCTGACGCCGGCTACCGCTTGCCCGGGCGCAGGAGCACCTTCGTCCAGCCGCCGTCGCGCCGGTCGAAGTGGTCGTAGCCGTCGGCCGCCTGCTCCAGCGGCAGCTCGTGCGAGACGAGGAACGATGGCTGCGCGCGGCCGGTGATGATGAGGTCGCGCAGCTGCCGGTTGTACCGCATGACCGGGCACTGCCCCGTGCCCATCCGCTGCCCCTTGGCGAAGAAGGTGCCGTAGTCGAACCCGATCCGGCCCTGCTTGGCCGGGCCGGTCGCGGCGCCGGGGTCGTCGGGGACGTACACGCCCACGACCCCGATCCCGCCGGTCGAGCGCACCACCTTGACGAGGTTGTCCAGCACCAGCTCCGGGTGCTCCTCGCCGCCCGGGTCGTGCGCCTGGTAGCCGACGGCCTCGACCCCGCAGTCGGCGCCGCGGCCGCCGGTCGCCTCGAGGATCTGCTCGGCCGGGTCACCCCGGGAGAAGTCGACCGGGGTCGCCCCGATCTTCACCGCCAGGTCGAGGCGGTCGTGCTCCTTGTCGACCACGAACACCTCGGAGGCGCCGCGGATCATCGCGCTGTGCGCGGCGAGCAGTCCGACCGGCCCGGCGCCGAAGACCGCCACCCGGTCCCCCGGCCGCATCCCGGCCAGCTCGGTGCCGTGCCAGCCGGTCGGGAAGATGTCCGACAGCATCGTGAAGTCGTTCTCGTGCTCGGTGCCGGGCGGCAGCTCGAGCAGGTTGAAGTCGGCGTACGGCACGCGCAGGAACTCGGCTTGGCCGCCATCGTAGGGCCCCATGTTCGCGTAGCCGTAGGCCGCGCCGTCCATCCCGTCAGCCGGGTTGACGCGCAGGCAGAAGCTGGTCCACCCGGAGTCGCAGTTGCGACACGTACCGCAGGCGATGTTGAACGGCACCGAGACCCGGTCGCCGGTCTTGACCCGGGTCACCGCGGGCCCGACGGCCTCGACGACGCCCATGTTCTCGTGCCCCAGGATCTTGCCCTGCTCGACAGACGTCCGGCCCTCGTACATGTGCAGGTCGGAGCCGCAGATGTTGGTCGTGGTGATGCGCACGATCGCGTCGGTCGGCGCCTGGATCGAGGGGTCGGGCACGTCGGCGAGCTCGACCTGGCGCGGACCTCGGTAAACGACTGCCTTCATGACCCGTACGCCTACCCGGCCCCGCAGCACCGTAACGGCTATGGTCGAGCGGATGGCCCGCTTCACCGTCTCCGTCGAGGTTCACGCGCCGGCCGCCGAGGTCTGGGCCGCGCTCGTGGACTGGCGCAACCACGCCCGCTGGGCGCCGCTCACCACGGTGCGGCTCACCACCGAGCGCATGGACGGCCCCGGCGCCGGGTTCGTCGCCCGGTCCCATCTCGGCCCGCTCGGCTTCGACGACCCGATGACCGTGGTGGGCTGGGAGCCGCCGGAGGGCGAGCGGCCCGGGCGGTGCGACATCGACAAGCACGGGCGGGTGATCCGGGGCCGGGCGTGGTTCCGCGTACTGCCGCTGGAAGCCGGCCGCTGCCGGGTCGACTGGTCCGAGGACGTGACCGTCGTTCCGCACCGCCTCGACCGGGTGACCGGCGCCCTCGTCGCGGCCGTCGGCCGGGCCGGGTTCGGCCAGGCACTGCGCAAGATGGCCCGCGAGGTCGAGCGCCGGTCGTGAGCGTCGCTCAGCGGGCGTGGTCGCGTCGGCCGGACAGCGGCCGCGGCACACGCCTCCGCTAGACTTCTCGACCGCGAAGTCCGACGGGGTGCAGGAGCGGGCAAAGGGGGACGGGCGTGACGCGGTTTGCGGCCGACATCGTCGCGGATCTGCGCCGGCGCATCCTCGACGGCGACCTCCGGCCGGGCGAGGACATCCCCAGCGCCAAGGACATCATGGCCGGGTGGGACGCCACGATGGCGACCGCGTACAAGGCGATGACCCTGCTGCGCGAGGAGGGGCTCGCGGCCAAGCACCGCGGGCCGGGGCTCATCGTCACCGCCGACGCGCCCACCGTCGCCGCCGCGTGGCAGCCGCCGCCGGCCCACGGCGACGTGACCCGGGCCCGGATCGTCAACGCCGCGATCGAGCTCGCCGACGCCGACGGGCTCGGCAACCTCTCGCTGCGCCTCATCGGCCAGCGCGCCGGCGGCCTCGTCACGGGCACGTTCTACAAGTGGGTGCAGGACCGGGCCGAGCTCGAGCTGCTCATGGCCGACGCGGTCTTCGCCAAGCACCCGCCGCCGAAGCCGGCCGGCCCGTGGCGGGCGCAGCTGGAGCGGCTCGCCCGGCTGCACTGGCGGCTGTACCGCCAGCACTCCTGGCTCGCGCTCACCGTCTCGTTCACGAACCCGGAGCTCAGCCCGGCCGCCCACCTGGCCTGGGCGGAGCGGGCCCTGGAGGGCCGGCCCGACGCGCAACCGCTGGCGGCGGCGCTGGTGAACTTCGTGCGGGGCAGCGCGATGGGCCTCGAGCAGGAGGAGCGCAAGGCGCGCAGGTCCGAGGCGGACGCCGACACGGAGCTGTTCGAGTTCGGCCTCAAGCACCTGCTCGACGGCTTCTAGACGGCTTCTAGAAGTCTGCTAGAAGACACTGCGGCGGCTCTCGGCCGCGGCGATCGCCGGGATGTCGTCGAGGCGGTCCAGCTGGGCCAGGGGCTGCCGGAGCCGGTGGTTGCCCGCCAGCTGCTCCCGGTGGTGGTGCAGGAAGGCCCAGTAGCCGGCGGTGTACGGGCACGCGTCGGGGCCGTCGCGGTGGCGGGGGTCGAACGCGCAGCCGCCGCAGTAGTCGCTCATGCGGTTGATGTAGGCGCCGCCGGCCGCGTAGGGCTTGGTGACGAGCCGGCCGCCGTCGGCGTACTGGCTCATCCCGATCACGTTGGGCGTCATCACCCACGGGTACCCGTCGACGAAGCACCGCGCGAACCAGTCGGCCACCGCGCCCGGGTGCCAATCCCGCTGCAGCGCCAGGTTGCCCAGCACCATGAGCCGCTGGATGTGGTGCACCCAGCCGGTGTCGCGGACCCGGGTGAGCACGTCGCGCAGGCACGCCGAGGTGAGCGCGTCCGGGTCGAGGTCCGCGAACCAGGCGGGCAGCCGGCGGCGGGCCTTGAGCGCGTCGCGGTGGGCGTACCGGGGGCCGAAGTACCAGTAGCAGTGCCACACGTAGTCCCGCCAGCCGAGGATCTGCCGGACGAACCCCTCGACGCCGGCGAGCGGGGCGGCGCCGCGGCGGAACTCGGCCTCGGCCCGCCGCACCACGTCGAGGGGGTCGAGCAGCCCGAGGTTGAGGCTCGCCGAGAGCAGCGAGTGGGCCATGAGCGGGTCGTCGCGCAGCATCGCGTCCTCGTGCGGGCCGAACGCGGGCAGCCGGTGCTCGAGGAAGTGGGCCAGGCGCGCCTCGGCCTCGGCCGCGGTGACCGGGAACCGCCGCGGCCCGTCCCGCCCGACGAACGCGATGCCGTCGTCGCGCTCCCAGCGGTCGAGCTCGGCGCGGACCCGCTCGTCGATGTCGTCCTCGGCGATCGGCGGCGGTGGCGCCAGCCCGAGCCCGGCCGCCCCGCGCGGCGGCGGTTGCCGGTTCTCGGCGTCGAAGTTCCAGCGCCCGCCGGCCGGTTCGGCGCCGTCCATGAGGATGCCGTGGCGCTGCCGGGCGTCGCGGTAGTAGTCCTCGAGCAGCAGCCGGGGCCGCCCGTCGGCCCAGCGCACGAAGTCTCCCGGCTCGGTGATGAACCCGCGCGGGGGCAGCAGGGTGGCGTTGCCGATGCTACTGACCAGGTCGCGGGCCGGGCGCGAGGTCGGGTGGCAGACCTCGACGGGCTCGGTGCCGACCGCGTCCCGGTAGCGCTCGGCGACCACGAGCTCGGCCCGGTCGCCGAGCTCGGCGGCCCGGTGGCGCAGGGCGGACAGGACCAGGTGGGCCTTCTGCCGGTGGTACACCCGCCGCCGGAACACACCCTTGGAGATCACGAGCAGGACGGGCTGGGCGACGTCGTCGAGAAAGTGCGGCCCCAGTTGGTCCGCGAACAGCCAGCGCCGCTTCATGCCCGCGATTCTCCTGGTGCGGGGCCCGAGCCCGCGCGAAAGCCGCAGGTTACCACCCGTTCGGAATCGACGCACAATTCGACGCAACAGTTGTTGTGCTTCGAGATCGGCGTTACGGTCGAGATCAGAACTACAGCCCCCCGCTCCGCGTGAGGTCCCTCGTCCATGACCACCGACATGCACACCGATATGCACACCCGATCCGCCCCGACGTCGGCCGCAGCGCGCCGCCGGGGCGAGGACGCCGAGGCCCTGGCCCTGCTCAGCCTCCTCGCCGACCTGCCCGAAGGCGCGGACCGCGGCCGGGTCCGCGCCCGAGTCATCGAGATCTACCTGCCGCTGGCCGGCCACCTCGC
The DNA here is from genome assembly GCF_040300725.1 of Dactylosporangium sp. NPDC000244. NCBI lineage: Bacteria > Bacillati > Actinomycetota > Actinomycetes > Micromonosporales > Micromonosporaceae > Dactylosporangium > Dactylosporangium sp. NPDC000244. The sequence goes on along the minus strand of NZ_JBEPEH010000049.1, from coordinate 17,251 downwards.
CGCCCGTTTCCGCAACCGCGGCGAGCAGCAGGACGACCTCGTCCAGGTCGCGACCGTCGGCCTCATCAAGGCCGTCGACCGCTTCGACCCCGCCCACGGCGCCGCCTTCATCGGCTACGCGATCCCCACCATCACCGGCGAGCTCAAGCGCCACTTCCGCGACCGCTGCTGGGACGTGCGGGTGCCCCGCCGCGTCCAGGAGACCCGCCTGCGCATCAACCGCGTGGTCGGCGAGCTGACCCAGCGCCTGGGCCGCTCCCCCACGGTCGCCGACCTGGCCGCGGCGCTCGACGTGAGCGAGGAGGACGTGATCGAGGCCCTGGACGCCGGTCGCGCGTACCGCGCGCTGAGCCTCGACGCCCCCGCCACGACGGAGGCCGACGGCCCGACCGACCTGGGCAACATGCTCGGCGAGCCGGACGCGGCCCTGGAGCGGTTCGAGACCCGCGAGGCCCTGCGGCCCCTGCTGGCCCGCCTCCCCGAGCGCGAACAGCGGATCATCGCGATGCGCTTCTTCGGCAACCGCACCCAGACCCAGATCGCCGCCGAGCTCGGCCTGTCCCAGATGCACATCTCGCGCCTGCTGGCCAAGACCCTGCACACGCTGCGCGGCCAGCTCACCCGCGGCTGAACGGGCCGCGATTCCCCCGCAGTGGGGAAAGCCACGGCCCGCGGCGGCCGGTAGCGTGAAGATCCCAGGCATCAGGAGGACAGCGTGGCCAGCGGTACCGTGAAATGGTTCAACTCCGAGAAGGGCTTCGGCTTCATCCAGCAGGATGGCGGTGGCCCCGACGTCTTCGTCCACTTCTCGGCGATCGTCGGCACCGGCTACCGCGGCCTGGAGGACGGGCAGAAGGTGGAGTACGAAGTCGCCCAAGGCCCGAAGGGCCCACAGGCGGAGAACGTGCGCCCCGTCTGAGCGCAGCCCCCCGCGACAGGAGTGCCGCATGCCGTGACCGTGCGGCACTCCCGCGGGGCTGTGCCCAGTCAGATCCGCCCCGTCAGATCCGCGCGCCGACCGCCTGGCCGTTCGACGGCACCAGGAAGCTCGACGACGCGATGCTCCCGTCGGCGGCACGCGGGCCGGTGATGACGGACTGGTCGGTGCTCTGCAACGGCCACGAGCCGCCGATGTTCCACGAGTTGCCCGACGCGCTCGACGAGCCCAGCGCCACCGCGGTCTTGTTGCCCACGGCCAGGTTCGCGGTCAGCTTCGAGGTGGATCCGCCGTCGAAGTCGAAGCCGGTCTTGGCGTTGTTCCAGGCGGTGTCCCGGCTCACGGTGATGGTGCCGGTGTTGCCGTTGTCGGTGAAGCCGTGCGCGGCGTTGGCGAACGACATGCTGTTGGTGACCGCGTGGTTCGCCGCGGGGCCGGTGCCGCCGCTGCCGCCGAGCTTGAAGCCGTTGCCGTCGCCGGAGAAACCGGGGATGTTCCAGCGGTTGTAGCCGTTGCCGTAGGCGATGGTGTTCTGGATCGTCACCGGCGAGGTGAACATCCACAGGTCGAGGCCGTCGTCCACGTTGTTCCACAGCCGGGCGCCGCGCACCACGTTGCCGGAGCCGCCGCCCTCCTTGATGCCGAGCCCGTCGGCGCTCTCGCCGTTCTTGCGCGGGTCGCGGTTGTTGTAGCTGTCCAGGTTCAGGATCTGGTTGTTCGCCGAGCTGCCCTGCAGCTGGAAGCCGGTCTCGTAGTTGTCGTGGGTCGACAGCCGCTCGAACGTGTTGTTGTTGCAGTTGGCGCAGTAGACCGCGTACGGGCCGTGCACGATCTCGAGCCCGGCGATGCGCCAGTAGGAGGCCTCCATGTGGATGGCGCCGCGCTGCGCGGCGGGGATGGTCGAGCCGACGGCGCCCGGGGTGTAGGCCAGGGCCTCGCCGTCGACGGTCACCTTCTCGCCGTTGTACGCCGTGAGCGTGATCGGCGCCGACGAGGTGCCGCTCTTGGTGATCTGGATGTTGGCGGTCAGCGCGTACGTGCCGCCGCGAACCGCGATCGTGCCGCCGGCGGAGACGAGGCCGATCGCCTTCTGGATCGTGGCCAGCGGGGCGGCGAGGGTGCCGGGGTTGGCGTCGGAGCCGTTGACGGCCACGTAGAGGGCGGTCGCGGCGGCGCCGGCGGGCGCCGGGGTCGCGAGGATGCCCGCGGCCGTCGCCAGGGCGGCGGCCGCGAGCCCGTGAAGGTACCGATGCATGGTCTCCTCCTTGAGGAAAACGCTTTCCTCGCGGAGGCTAGGCCGGGCATCGATCGATGTCAAAGCACTGGGAAACTTACAGCGGCGGGGTCGGGCGGCGGCTGGAGACGAGGATCCGGTTCCAGACGTTGATGATGCCGATCGCCAGGACCAGGTTCGCGACCTCCTCGTCGGACCAGTGCGCGGGCCCCGTCCCACACCTCGTCGGACACCCCGTCCTCGCCCAGCCGCGTCAGGGCGTCGGTGAGCGCGAACGCTTGACCCACTCCATGCGCTGTTCCGTATGTTGTTCCAACGGGTCGCGGCCCGTTTGTAGGCTCTCGTCCCATGGCCGCTGAGATCGTCGTCGTCACCCCGCCCGAGGAGCCGCCCTCCTCCTGGGACGCCGCGCTGTTCCTGGCCGGGCCGACCCCGCGCGCCCCCGAGGTGGCGAGCTGGCGGCCCGAGGCCATCGAGCTGCTGCGCGAGCGCTGGACCGGCGGCCGGCTCGTGGTCTTCTCCCCCGAGCCCGCGACCGGGGTCGTGCGCGACTACACCGGGCAGATCGCCTGGGAGGAGGCCGGGCTGCACCTCGCGGACCGGATCGTCTTCTGGGTGCCCCGCGACCTGGCCACGATGCCCGCGTTCACCACCAACGTCGAGTGGGGCACCTGGCACCGCAGCGGCAAGGCCGTCTTCGGCGCCCCGCCGCAGTCCCCGCGCAACCGCTACCTCTTCGCCGGCGCCCGGGCCGAGCACGTGCCCACCGCCACGTCCCTGCCCGAGACGCTGGACCTGGCCCTCGAGGGCCTGGCGCCGGGCGCGCACCGCGGCGAGGGCGAGCGCGAGGTGCCCCTGACGGTGTGGCGGACGAGCAGTTTCCAGCGCTGGTACCGCGCCCAGTCCGAGGCCGGCAACGAGCTGCTCGGCGCCCGGGTGGAGTGGGTGTTCCGCCGCGGCCCGGGCCGGCGGCAGGTGGTGTACTGGGCCCTGCGCACGAACGTCCGCGTGGCCGCCGAGCACCGGGTGAAGACCGGGCAGATCGTGCTGTCGCGGCCGGATCTGTCCAGCGTCGTGCTGTACCGGCGCGCGCCGACGCTGGAGGAGACCCTCGTGGTGCTGGTCCGCGAGTTCCGCTCCACGGCCGCGACCGGCGACGGCTTCATCCACGAGCTGCCGGGCGGCGCGGGCCCCGACGACGTGCCCGCGCTCGACCAGGCCGCCGCCGAGGTCCGCGAGGAGACCGGCCTGACCCTGCCCGCGTCCCGGCTGCGCTCCCACGGCAGCCGCCAGGTCGCCGGCACCCTCTCCGCCCACCGCGCGCACCTGTTCTCGGCCGAGCTGACCGGCACCGAGGTCGCGGCGCTGCGCGCGGCGGCGGACACCCCGTTCGGCGAGCCCGGGACGACGGAGCGGACCTGGGTGGAGCTGTGGACCTACGCCGAGATCCGCGACGCGAACCTGGTCGACTGGTCCACCCTCGGCATGCTGGCCCAGGTGCTCGACGGCCGTAGGGTGTGATCGATGACGGATCTGTATTTCCGGGTGCGCCTCGCCGTCGTGGCCGGCTTCGCGGGCGGCGCGCTGGCGGCGATGCTGCTGCCGGGCCGCTACCGGGGCTGGGCCGCGCTCGCGGCGGCGCTGATCGGGATCCTCGCCCCGTTCGTGTACGTCCGGTGGCGCCGCCGTCGTCGTCAGTAGTGCACGAACCGGGCCCGTTCGACGAGGGCGAGCGCCGAGTCGGTGGCCTTGCCGATGACGGCGAGCAGCACGATCGCCAGCAGCATGACGTCGGTTCGGCCGGTGTTCTGGCTGTCGATGAGCAGGAAGCCCAGGCCCATCGAGGACGCGATCAGCTCGGCCGCGACCAGGAACAGCCAGCTCTGCGCCAGCCCGAGCCGCAGGCCCGACACGACAGCCGGCAGGGCCGCGGGGAACAGCACCGTGCCCAGCAGCGTCGCGCCCGACCGGCCGTACGCGCGGCCGACCTCCACCAGGTGCGGGTCGACCCTGGCGAGGGCGGCGGCGACCGTGGAGTACACCGGGAAGAACGCCCCGATCGCGACCAGCACGATCTTCGGGGTCTCGTCGATGCCGAGCCAGAGCAGCAGCAGCGGCACCCAGGCGAGCGAGGGCACGGCCCGCAGCGCCTGGATCGTCGGGCTCAGGAGCGCCTGGGCCGCGCGGGACAGGCCGACCAGGCCGCCGAGGGCGAGGCCGGCCACCGAGCCCGCCGCGAAGCCGACGAGGACCCGCTGGACGCTGATCGCGATGTGGTGGCCGAGCTCGCCGCGCCGGGCGAGCTGCCCGAGCGCGGCGAGGACGTCCGCGGGCGGGGGCAGCTGGCTCGCGGACCACACGCCGCTCGCGCTCGCGGCCTGCCACGCGCCCAGCAGGAGCACCGGCACGACCGCGCCGGCCAGAAGCGCCCAGGAGCGTCTCACTTCGCGCGGGCCCGGGCGAACCGCGGCTCGAAGAGCGACTCGAGCGCCTGCCGGCCGTCCTCGGCGGTCTTGATGTTGCCGTCCGCGACGAGCACCGGCAGGATCGTCTCCAGGACCTTGCGCTGGGCCTCCCCCGGCACCGGGTCGACGTCGAGGGCGGTCCGCTCGGTGAGCACGAGCCTGGCCACCGCCGGGGAGACCTTGGACTCGCGGGCGAGCAGGTCGACGGCCGGGCCGGGGTTGGCCGCGATCCAGGCCTTGGCCTTCTCGTAGGCGTCGACGACGAGCTGGGCCACGGCCGGGTACTTCGCCAGGAAGGCCTCGCGGGCGTTGAGGGTGCCGTAGGAGTTGAAGGCCTTGTTGCGGTAGATGAGCTTCGAGCCGCTGTCGACCTGGGTCTGGGCCATGATCGGGTCGAGGCCGGCCCAGGCGTCGACGTCGCCGCGTTCCAAGGCCGCCTTGCCGTCGGCGTGCTGCAGGTTCACCACCTCGACGTCCTTCGGCGTCAGGCCGGCCTGCTGGAGGGACTGGAGGAGGAAGAAGTACGGGTCAGTGCCCTTCGTCGCCGCGACCTTCCTGCCCTTGAGCTGCGCGACGGTGGTGATCGGGGAGTCGCGGCCGACGACGATCGCGGCCCACTCGGGCTGGCTGTAGATCGACACGACCTTGATCGGGGTGGCGTTCGCCCGGGCCAGCAGCGCCGCGGCGCCCGCGGTCGAGCCGAAGTCGACGGCCTCGGCGCGCAGCGACTCGTTCGCCTTGTTGCTGCCGGCCGACAGGACCCACGTCACCTTGGTGCCCTTGGCCTGCAACTCCTGCTCGAGCCACCGCTGCTCCCGCAGGACCAGGCTGGCCGGGTTGTAGTAGGCGTAGTCGAGGCGCAGCTCCGCCGGGGCGTCGCCCCCGCTCGCGGGCGGCGGCGCAGCGGGCGCGCTGTGCTCGCCCTCCACGCAGCCGGACGTGAACAGGGCGGCGGCCACGGCGAGGGCGAGGGCGGCGCGTTTCATCGGGGATCCTCCGTGATCGGGGGCACGCCCAGCCGGGCGAGCAGGTCGGCGCGCAGGGTCGCGAGCACGGCGTCGCCCCGGTCGCGCGGGCGCTCACCGGGAACGTCGAGGGCGTGCACGATGGCGGCGCCCGGGCGGCCGGGCTCCGAGCCGAGCAGGACCACGCGGTCGGCCAGGCGCAGGGCCTCGTCGACGTCGTGGGTGACGAGCAGGACCGTCGTGCCGGTGCGGCGCTGCACCCCGTCCACGAGGTCCTGCATGCGCAGCCGGGTGAGCGCGTCCAGCGCCGCGAACGGCTCGTCGAGCAGGAGCACCCCGGGCCGGCGGGCCAGGGCGCGGGCGAGCGCGGTGCGCTGGGCCATGCCGCCGGAGACCTGCCGCGGCCGGTGCCGCGCGAAGCCGGCGAGCCCGACGACGTCGAGCAGCTCGGCGACCTCGGCCCGGGACCGGGCCCGCGGGGTGCCCCGGGGCAGGCCGTAGGCGACATTGGCGGCGAGGGTGCGCCACGGCAGCAGGCGCGGCTCCTGGAACATCACGGCGCAGCGGGTCTCGATGCCGCGCACCGGGCGCCCGTCGACGGTGACGGTCCCGGCGGTGGGGTGCTCGAGGCCGGCGACGAGCCGCAGGAGCGTCGACTTGCCGCTGCCGGACGCGCCGAGGATGGCCACGACCCGCCCGGCCGGCAGATCCAGGTCGATGTCGCGCAGCACGACGTGCCCGGCCCAGCGCCGACCGGCGCCGCGCAGCCCGACGGGCACGGCGTCGGTCGCGAGGGGTGCGATCGTCACGCGGGCATATTACCTATAAGATCGATAGAGTAAATAGAGAAATCTCAGCGCAGGTACGCCAGCTCGGGGAAGGCGCGACGGTACGCGGCCAGGAGGCGATCGGCGATCGCGTCGGAGGCGACCAGCGGGTGGATGGCGAACGCCCGGCGGGCCGCGGCCGCCGAGCCCGTCGCCGCCGCCTCCAGGACCGCGCGCTCGCTCGCCTTCACCGCGGCGGTCAGCGCGGCCTGGCCGGCGTCCAGCGGGGTGACGGGCAGCGGCCGGGCGCCGGCCGTGTCCACGGCGCACGGCACCTCGACGACCGCGTCGGGGTCCAGGTGCGGCAGGGAGCCGCGGTTGCGCACGTCGAGGATGAGCCGGGCCGGGCCGCCGCCGGTGAGGGCGCGCATCAGGGCCAGCGCGATGTCCTCGTAGCCGCCGGTCGACGGGCCGGCGGCGAAGTACGTGGCGTCCCGCTCCGCCCGCACGCCGTCCCAGGTGGACAGCGCGTCGGCGGCCGGGTCGGCGAGCTGACGGTACAACCGCTGCTGTTGCTCCTGGAGGAACTCGCCGCGGGTCGGGCCGGTCGGCGACGCGAGCGGGTCCTTGTAGTAGTGGAGGTATTCGTTCGGGATCGAACGACCGTCCACGCGGAGCCAGCCGAGGTGGTTCAGGCCCGCGTAGTCGAACGCGTCGAAGCGGCGGCACAGCGAGGCGGGCGAGTCGCAGATGCCGATCACGCGGTCGCCGAGGTGGGCGGCCATCGCCTCGGTCACCAAGCCGGCCGGGTTGGTGAAGTTGACGACCCACGCCCCGGGGGCGACCTCGGCGATCCGGCGGGCGAAACCGGCGGCCACCGGCACGGTCCGCAGGCCGAAGGACACGCCGCCCGCGCCGACGGTCTCCTGGCCGAGCACGCCCTCGGCGATCGCGATCCGCTCGTCCAGGACCCGGCCGGCGAGCCCGTGCACGCGGATCGCCGAGAACACGACGTCGGCGCCGGTGAGCGCGGCGGTGAGGTCGGTGGTCGCGGTCACCCGGGGCGCGGCGGCGATGCCGCGGGCCTGGGCGGCCAGCACCCGCTCGATGGCCGCGAGCCGGCCGGCGTCGGTGTCGAACAGCGTCACGGTGTCGACCAGCGGGTCCCGCAGCAGCGCGCGGTGGATGAGCGGCACCCGGAAGCCGCCCCCGCCGAGGATCGTGAGCCTCATGCGGCATCGGGGAGCCGGGCGATGGTCGCCATCGCGCGGCGGGCCCGGCTCAGGTCGCCGCTCGGGATGAGGTCGTCGAGGAAGCCGTAGGCCTCATCGCGGGTCGCCGCCCGCCACGCGGCGATGTCGCCCCAGCCCGGCGCCGACAGCGAGCCGCCGAAGTGGCGCACCGACAGCGCGGCGACGAGGTTGGCGAAGGCGAGGCGCTCCCGCAGCGGGCGCTGCCACAGGGTCGCGGCGATGAAGCCGGCGTTGAACACGTCGCCGGCGCCGGTCGGGTCGAGGGCCTCCACCGGCACCGCCGGGGCGGCGACGATCTCGCCGGTCGACGCGTCGATGGCCAGGGCCCCCTCCGCGCCGCAGGTGACCACGGCCAGCGGCACCCGGTCGGCGAGCCGGCGCAGCGCGGCCCGCGGGGTGTCGGTGCGGGTGTAGTGCATCGCCTCGCCCGCGTTGGGCAGGAAGGCGTGGCAGTCCTCGAGCAGGTCCAGGGCCGCGGCCGGCCAGGCGGCGGTGTCGTCCCAGCCGACGTTGGCGAAGACCAGCGTGCCGGCCCGGGCGGCGCGGCGGACCCACGGCAGGCGCTCGCCGGTCAGGCTCACCGCGGCCGCCGTGGCCGCGGGCAGCTCCCCGACGAGGCCGCCGGGGCGCGCGGGGGCCGGGTGGGCGTGGCTGATCATGCTGCGGTCGCGCTCGTAGGCCAGCGACACCGTCACCGGCGAGTGCCAGTCCTCGAAGCTGCGCGACGGGCCGAGGTCGATGCCCTGCTCGCGCAGCACGTCGCGGCAGAACTCGCCGTAGGCGTCGGTGCTGAACGCCGCGCCCAGGCCCGTCCGCAGGCCCAGGCGCGCGGCGGCGACCGCCAGGTTGGCGATGCCGCCCGGCGACGAGCCCATGCCCGGCGCCCACGTCTCCTCCCCCGGCCGCGGCAGCCGCCGCAGCCCGGTGAAGACGATGTCGAGGTAGACGTCACCGGACACGAAGAGGTCCATGGCGACAACCATATGCCGGTTAAGCCGATCGGCCCAGTAGGGAATCGGCAAGATGATCTGTGACCTCCCGCGCGTCGTCCTCGATCCCGTGGATGAAGGTCGACTTGCGCCGGCGCAGGACGGGCAGGCCCAGCGCGTACAGCCCGGGGACCCCCTCGACCAGCCCGCCGTCGTGGCGGAGCCGGCCCTTGGCGTCGACCACGGGCACGTCCAGCCAGCCGTACTCGGGCCGGAATCCGGTCGCCCAGACCACCGTGCGGATCTCGCCGCCGGTGAGGTCGAGCTGCAGCCGCGGCCGGGCCGGCACCCGGGTCGGCTCGGGCCGCTCGTCGGACGGGTCGCCGGCCCACGCGTCGAAGGTGTCCAGCAGCCGCGCGAGCTTGAGGTCGGCGAGGGAGAACAGGTTGCGCAGGCCGCCCGAGAACAGCGCCCGGCCGTCGCGCAGCGCGGCCCACCGCCCCACGAGCTCGACGCCCATGTCGGTCAGCGCGTTGAGGTCGAGGGTGCGGCGCTTCTCGTCGCCGACGAGCTGCGGCGAGGAGAGCTTGCGGGCCCGCTCCAGGTCGTCGATCTCGTCGTGGCGCTGGTCCCACACGCCGGCCGCGTCCATCCACCACAGGACGTCCTTGCCGCGGTACAGGCGGGGCATGCGCACGTGCTCGCCCACGGACAGGGTGACCTTGCGGCCGGAGCGGTGCAGCTCGGCCGCCAGTTGCACGCCGGTCGCCGAGGCGCCCACGACGAGCACGCCGCCCTCGGGCAGGTCGGCCGGCCCGCGGTACGAATGCGGCGTGATCTGCGTGATCGAGGGCGGCAGGGCGGCCGCGAACGCCGGGACGACCGGCGTGTTGCAGGCGCCGCTGGCGATGATGACCGCGCGAGCCCGCAGATCGCCGTTGATCGAGAAGCCGTCGTCGCCGGCGCGCAGCGAGGTGACCTCGAAGCCCGTGCGCACCGGCGCGGGCTCGGCGAACCGGTCGATGAACGACGCCACCTCGGCGCTGGTCATGTACCCGTCGGGGTCCGGGCCGTCGTAGGACTGGCCCGGCAGCCGGGTCAGCCAGTTCGGGGTCAGCAGCCGCAGCGAGTCCCACCGCTCGTGCCGCCACGAGTTCGCGACCTCGCCGCGCTCCAGCACGACGTGGTCGATGGATCGCCGGCGCAGGAAGTGACTCGCCGCGAGGCCGGCGTGACCGGCCCCGACGACGACCGCGGTGACGTGCTCAGGCAACTTCGACCGTGACGTCGGTCGGGTTGGTGAGGGCGTCGAAGACGGCGGAGCGCTTCTGCGACTGCGCGACGAGGGCCTCGATCTCCTGGCGGGAGGCGTCGGCGTCGATGTTGAACGTCACCTTGATGCCCTCGTAGCCGTTGCGCACGTCCCCGTCGCCGAGGATGCCGCGGATGTCGTGCTGGCCCTCGACGTGGGCCTCGACCGAGCGCAGCTGGATGCCCCGGTTCTGCGCGACGCTCGCCACACCCGCGGTGAGGCACCCGGCGAGGCCGACCAGGAGATACTCGATCGGCGTGATGCCGTTGTCCTCGGCGGCGAAGACGGCGGGGTGGTCGGCCTCGAAGGTCGACTGCGCCTTGTGGGTCTGCTCCTGGCCGAGGCCGAAGAACTTCTCGATGGTGGTGGTGCTGTGCACGCCGTGGTCCCAGCGCGAGGACGCACGCCAGGTGAACTGGGCGGCCTCGGGCGCGTCCTTGAGCGCCTGGCGAGCGTCCAGCAGGGCCTGGACGTTGACGCCGTTGTCGGCTGTCGTCATATCGTGTGCTCTCCTCTACGGTACCGAGCTACCCATTATGCTGGTCCGATTACCTATAACACCCACTAGGGCGATGGACAATACACTGATAGTCGAGACGCAGTACCTCGACCTGCCGGACCCGGTCCAGCTTGACTGCGGCCGCGAGCTGCACCCGGTGCGGGTCGCGTATGAGACATACGGCAACCTTGCTCCCGAACGGGACAACGTGATCCTCGTGTGCCACGCCCTGAGCGGCGACGCGCACGCGGCCGGCCTGTCGGCGAGCCCGTCCGAGGCCGGCACGCGGGACGGTTTCGCGGCCGAGGATCGCGACGGCATCGCCGGGAAAGCTCTCGGATGGTGGGACGGCATGATCGGCCCCGGGAAGGCGTTCGACACCGACCGGTACTTCGTCGTGTGCACGAACCTGCTCGGCGGCTGCCGCGGCACCACCGGCCCGGGCTCGGTGAACCCGGAGACCGGCCGGCCGTACGGATCGGACTTTCCGGTCATCACTGTCGCCGACATGGTCCGCACCGAGCGCGCCCTGCTGCGCGAGCTCGGCATCCAGCGGCTCGCCGCGGTCGCCGGCGGGTCGCTGGGCGGGATGCAGGCCCTCGAGTGGGCGGTGCTCTACCCGGACGAGGTCGACGCGATCGTCGTGATCGCCAGCACTCACGGGCTGCACCCGCAGGGCGTGGCCTGGAACTTCATCGCCCGCGAGTCCATCATGGGCGACCCCGCGTGGCAGGGTGGTCACTATCACGGCACCGGCCGGGCGCCCGACGCCGGCATGGGCGTGGCGCGGATGGTGGGGCACATCACCTACCTGTCCGCGCCCGCGCTGGAGGACCGCTTCGGCCGCCGGCTGCAGTTCGCCGACGACATCCGGCACACCATCGCCGAGCCGGAGTACCAGGTCGAGAGCTACCTGCGCCACCAGGCCGGCTCCTTCGTGCGGCGCTTCGACGCGAACACCTACCTCTACCTCTCGCGGGCGCTGACGTACTTCGACCTGGCCCGCGAGCACGGCGACGGCTCGCTGGCCAAGGCGCTGGCCGAGGTGCGGGCGCGCACGCTGCTCATCGCGTTCAGCTCCGACTGGCTGTATCCGCCGAGCGCCTCGCAGGACATCGAGGCCGCCCTGGCCGAGCACGGGCTGCCGGTAGAGTTCCACCTGATCGAGGCGCCCTACGGCCACGACTGCTTCCTGCTGGAAGAGGCCCGGCAGACGCCCATCATCCGCCGGTTCCTCGGCGAGGAAGGCACAGGCGAGTGAGCGACGAATTCCGCGCCGAGCGGGAGCACGACTTCGGCTTCGAGACCCGGCAGCTGCATGCCGGGCAGCGGCCCGACCCGAACACGGGCGCCCGGGCGGTGCCGATCTTCCAGACGACGAGCTACGTGTTCGAGGACCCCGAGTCCGCGGCCGCGTACTTCAACCTGCAGGAATACGGCAACACGTACTCCCGCATCATGAACCCGACCGTCGCCGTCTTCGAGGAGCGGGTCGCCAACCTGGAGGGCGGCACGGGCGCGGTCGCGTTCGCCAGCGGGATCGCGGCCCAGGCCGCCGCCCTGTTCACGCTGCTCGAGCCCGGGGACCACGTGGTGTCCTCCTCGGCGCTGTACGGCGGCACCGTGAACCAGCTCAAGCACCTCCTGCGCAAGATGACCGTCGAGCTGACCTGGGTCGACCCCGACGACCCGGACGCGTGGCGGGCCGCGGTGCGCCCGAACACGAAGGCGTTCTTCGCCGAGACCATCGGCAACCCGGCCGGCAACGTGCTCGACATCGAAACCGTCGCCGGAATCGCCCACGAGCACGGGCTGCCGCTCATCGTGGACAACACGTTCGCCACGCCCTACCTGTGCCGGCCGATCGAGTGGGGCGCCGACATCGTCGTGCACTCGGCGACGAAGTTCATCGGCGGGCACGGCACGAGCATCGGCGGGGTGGTCGTCGAGGCGGGCACCTTCGACTGGTCCAACGGGCGGTTCCCGGTCATCGCCGATCCGTCGCCGGCCTACCACGGGCTGCAGTTCCACGAGACCTTCGGCGCCTACGGGTACCTCATGAAGCTGCGCGCCGAGACCCTGCGCGACCTCGGCGGGGCGCTCTCGCCGTTCAACGCGTTCCTGTTCCTGCAGGGCCTGGAGACGCTCTCGCTGCGCATGGAGCGGCATGTCACCAACGCGCTGGCGGTCGCGGAGTTCCTCCAGGCGCACGAGCTGGCGAGCAACGTGACCTACGCGGGCCTGCCCGGCAGCAAGTACCGGGCGCTGGTCGACAAGTACCTGCCGCGCGGTGCCGGGGCGGTCTTCTCGTTCGACTGCGCCGGGGGCCGCGAGGGCGGGCAGAACCTCATCCGCGGCGTGACCCTCTGGTCGCACCTGGCCAACGTCGGCGACGCCAAGAGCCTCGTCATCCACCCCGCCAGCACGACCCACCGCCAGCTCAGCGACGCCGAGCTGGCCGCGTCCGGGGTCGGGCCCGGCACGGTGCGACTGTCGGTGGGCACCGAGAGTGTCGCGGACCTGCTCTGGGACCTCGAGCAGGGCTTCACCTACGTCACCAAGGCGGCCTGATGGACCCCCAGCGCTTCCAGGACCCGACCACGATCCAGCGCGTCCTGCACACCGCACGCACCGTGGCGATCGTCGGCCTGTCCGCCAACGAACTGCGGGCGAGCTACTTCGTCGGCTACTACCTCAAGCGCCACGGCTACACGGTGATCCCGGTCAACCCGCGCGAGCCGCGGATCCTCGGCGAGACGAGCTACCCGAGCCTCGCCGAGGTGCCGGTGCCGATCGACGTCGTGAACGTGTTCCGCGCCCCGGCCGCTGTGCCGGGCATCGCGCGCGAGGCGGTGGCCGTGGGCGCGAAGGCGCTGTGGTGCCAGTTCGGCGTGATCAGCGACGAGGGCTCGGCGATCGCGGCGGACGCGGGGCTGGACGTGGTCGTGGACCGGTGCGTGAAGATCGAGCATGCGCGGTACGTCGGGCGCATGCACTGGCTCGGCTTCAACACCCAGCGGATCACCTCGGTCCGCACCGGCCTGCAGTGAAGATCAGCGACCCGGGACGGCTCGGTCGACCACGACCTCGTAGACGAGATCCGTGGTGATGGAGCCGACCCGGGCCAGCTCGCCCGTGATGCGGGCCAGGTCCGGCATGTCCGCGGCCAGCACCTCGGCGACGTAGCAGGCCTCGCCGGTCACCCGCACGCACCGCACGATCTGCGGCTCGCGGGCCAGCACCGCGGCGACCTGGTCGTAGCGCTCACCGTGGACCTTCATCCGCACGACCGCCCGCAGCGGCAGCCCGCACGCGGCCGGGTCGACCCGCGCCGTGTAGCCGGTGATGACGCCGCGCTCCTCCAGGCTCAGCAACCGGACCCGGGTCGCGGACGCGCCGAGGTGGATCGCGGCGGCCAGGGCGGTCAGCGACGCCCGGGCGTCCTGCTGCAGCGCGGCGATCAGCCGCCGGTCGATGTCGTCGAGCGCGCCTGCGGTCATCGCGGCAATCTACCGCGGAATCCACGGCTCCCATCCGGGTCCGCCGCACGATCGGGCTGCCCGCGACCGCGCGCCGCCCCGTAGCGTCGTGGCCATGACCGAGTTCGCCTACGTCGACGTCTTCGCCGCCGCTCCGCTGACCGGCGCGCCGCTCACCCTCGTCCCGGACGCCGACGGGCTCAGCGACGCGCAGCTGCGGGCGATCGCGCGGGAGTTCAACCAGTCCGAGACCACGTTCGTGCTGCGCAGCGACGTTGCCACCCGCCGGCTCCGGTCGTTCACCCCGACCGGCGAGGAGGTCTTCGGGGCCGGGCACAACGCGCTGGGCGCCTGGCTGTGGCTGGCCGAGTCGCTGCTGGAGGGCGACTCGGCCACGTTCCACCAGCAGATCGGCGCCGACATTCTGCCGGTGTACGCCCAGCGCCGCGACGACGGCCGGATCGTCATCAGCATGGAGCAGTCGCCGCCGGTCTTCGGGGCCTCCGTGGCGGACCGGGCCGGGCTGGCCGCCGCGCTCGGGCTCGGCGAGGACGACCTGGTGCCCGACCGGGCCCCGCGGGTCGTCTCGACGGGCGCCGGGCACCTGCTCGTGCCGGTGCGCTCCCGCACGGCCGTCGACCGGGCCGCGGTGCACGCCGACGCGCTCGTGGCCGCCCTGCGCGCCGTCGGTGGCGAGGGCTGTTACGTCTTCACCCTGGAGTCCGGCGTCTACGCCCGGTTCTTCAACCCCGCCATGGGCATCCCCGAGGACCCGGCCACCGGCACGGCCGCCGGCCCCCTCGCCGCGCTGCTCGTCGCCGACGGGCTCGCCGGGCCGGACGTCGTGATCGAGCAGGGCCACGCGATGGGCCGCCCGAGCCGGATCCTCGTCACCGTCGACGGCCCGCGGGTCCTGGTGCGCGGCTCCGGCGTCGTCACCGCGGCGGGGACGCTCACGATCGGCCCGCGCCCGCCGGTCAGCGCCGATGACGAGCGGTTCCTGCTCCGCGCGATCGAGCTCGCCACCCGGGCCCGGGCCGCCGGCGAGGCGCCGTTCGGGTCGCTGCTGGTCGACGCGGCGGGAACGGTGCTGGCCGAGGAGCACAACACCGTCGCCTCCGACGGGGACATCACCGCGCACCCGGAGCTCAAGCTGGCCCGCTGGGCCGCCCGGCATCTGGCGCCCGCGGCCGCGGCGGAGGTCACGATGTACACCTCGTGCCAGCCGTGCGGCATGTGCACGGGCGCGATCGACCGCTCCGGCCTAGGCCGGGTCGTCTACGCGCTGTCCACCGCCCAGCTCGGCCGCCGGCTCGCGACGGTCGCGCAGGACGGCCCGGCCCTGCACGCGTCGGCGCGGGCCGCCGTCGAAGGGTTCTACGCCTGACAGAATGGCCTGGTGAGGCGCGAGGCGAGCATCATGCATCTCGACCTCGACGCCGCGTTCGCGAGCATCGAGCAGCGGGACAAGCCGTCGCTGCGCGGCCGGCCGGTCGTCGTGGGCGGGATCGCCGGGCGCGGGGTGGTGGCGACCGCGTCGTACGAGGCGCGGGCGTTCGGCGTCCGCTCCGCGATGCCGACGTCGGAGGCGCGGCGGCGCCTGCCGAGCGGGGCGGCCTATCTGTCGCCGCGCTTCGAGGCGTACCGGCGCACCAGCCAGGTCGTGATGGAGGTGCTCCGCGAGGTCTCCCCGCTGGTCGAGCAGGTCTCGATCGACGAGGCGTTCGTCGACCTGGCCGCGGGCGGCCACGACTGCGCGGTGCCCGCCGTCACCGAGCTGGCCCGCGGCATCAAGGCGCGCATCGCCGCCGCGACCGGCGGGGTGACCGGCTCGGTCGGCATCGGCACGTCGAAGCTCGTCGCGAAGATCGCCTCCGACCTCGACAAGCCCGATGGCCTGACGGTCGTCGGCCCGGGCTCGGAGCTGACGGTGCTGCACCCCCTGCCCGTGACCAAGCTGTGGGGCGTGGGCCCGGCGACCGCGGAGCGGCTGCGCCAGGCCGGCATCCGCACCATCGGCGAGCTGGCCGCCCGCGACCTGGTCGACCTCCTGGCGTGGTTCGGCCAGGCCCACGGCAACGGCCTGTTCCGCCTGGCCCGAGCCGACGACGACCGCGCCCTGGTGCCGGAGCGCGACACCAAGTCCGTCTCGGCCGAGGAGACCTTCGGCACCGACGTGGCCGACCGCGCCCGCCTGGAGCGCGAGCTGGACCTGCTGGCCGACCGCGTGGCCCGGCGCCTGCAGGCGGCGGGCCTGTCCGGCCGGACGGTGACGGTGAAGGCCCGCTACTTCGACTTCACCACGATCACCCGCTCGGCGACCCGCGACCAGCCGACCGACGAGCCGCGCGCCGTGGTGGAGGTGGCCCGGCGCCTGCTCGCCGACATCGACGTGACCGGCGGCCTGCGCCTGCTCGGCGTCGGGGTCTCCGCGCTGTCGGAGTTCGCCCAGGACACGCTCTTCCCCATCGGAGGGGCGCCGGCGGTCGTGGACTCGGCCGCCCCGGAGCCGGTCGCCGCCGAGCCCGTCGACACCGAATGGCGCACCGGCCAGGACGTGCGCCACGACGAGCACGGCCCCGGCTGGGTGTGGGGCGCG
The DNA here is from genome assembly GCF_040300725.1 of Dactylosporangium sp. NPDC000244. Classification (NCBI taxonomy): domain Bacteria; kingdom Bacillati; phylum Actinomycetota; class Actinomycetes; order Micromonosporales; family Micromonosporaceae; genus Dactylosporangium; species Dactylosporangium sp. NPDC000244. Next base: position 812 of record NZ_JBEPEH010000049.1, on the reverse strand, counting down.
GGCCTGGGCCGGGTGACGGTGCGCTTCGAGGGCCCGCTGACGCCCCCGGGCCCGGTGCGCACCTTCAAGGCCGACGACCCCGCGCTGCACCGCGCGCCCCCACCGGACTGGCGCTGACCGATATCGTCCTGGTGTGCCCGCGCTCAGCCCGCCCACCGCAGACGTCCACGAGTCGTTCCTGGCCGCCATGGCCGAGTTCGTCGCCGAGGGTCGCGGCGGCCCCGACGACCACAGCATGATCGCGCACGAGCTGCGGGAGTTCTCCCCGTCCTGGGCCTCGCCCACGGGCTTCGCCGGCTACGTGTCGGCGCTGCGCGCGCAGGCGCAGGAGGAGACGCCCCGGCCCGAGGGATTCGTCCCGTCGACCTCCCTGTGGTGGGCCGAGGGCGCCGACTACTACGGACGGCTCGCGATCCGCCACCGCCTCACCCCGCACCTGCTGGAGGGCGGCGGCCACATCGGCTACGACGTCCGCCCGACGGCCCGGCGCCGGGGCTACGCGACGCGGATGCTGCGGGCGGCGCTGCCGATCGCGCGCTCCCTGGGCATCGAGACCGCCCTGCTCACCTGCGACACGACGAACACCGTCTCCCGGCGCGTCATCGAGGCGAACGGCGGCGTGCTGGAGGACGAGCGCGGCGGCACGCTCCGCTTCTGGGTGCCGACCGCCTGACGCGCACGGCCGCCCGCCGGCCCGGGGGGGCCCGGGGGGGGGGGGGGGGCGGGGGGGGGGGGGCGCCCGGGGGGGGGGCGGGGCCCCAGGGGGACACCCCCCCCCCCCAGAAAGGGGGGCGCAGGGGCCAAACAAAGGG
>NZ_JBEPEH010000048.1:0-98895 GCF_040300725.1 Dactylosporangium sp. NPDC000244 | reverse complement strand
GCGGCGGTCGTGTGGCGGCGGCGGTCGTGTGGCGGCGGCGGTCGTGTGGCGGCGGCGGTCGTGTGGCGGCGGCGGTCGTGTGGCGGCGGCGGTCGTGTGGCGGCGGCGGTCGCGTCACAGCGAGCGCGTCGCGCGAAAGCCCAGGAGCCGCTCGATGGCCCCGGTGGAGATCGGAGTCGCGGTGCCGGGTATCGAGGCGCGCAGCTCGGTCTGTGGATGGTAGCGCGCGATGAGGTCCATTGTGGACAGATCCGACATGGTGCGAGGTGCGGCCAGTAGCAGTGGGTGGAAGCCGGTCACCGGGCGCGTCAGGGCCAGCCACACCGCCTCGGCGGCGTCGTCCACGTGCAGGTACGACCAGGAGTCCGCGGCCATCGTCGACGGGTCGCGATCGCACGTCGAGGCGGTGGTGCGCAGCCGGTCCCAGTCGGCCGTGAACGGGAAGCGCAGGGCCACGATGTCCAGGCCGTGGCGGCGGTGCATCATCGCGGCCGTCGCCTCGTCGGCGTGCTTCGACAGTGAGTATGCGTCCTCGATCTGCAACGGGGTCCGCTCGTCGATCGGGTAGTAGGCCGGGTGCAGCTCGCGCTCGGCGAAGCGCAGGCCCAGGATCGAGTAGCTGGACGCGATCACCGCGCGGCGCACGCCCGCCCGGGCGCACTCCTCCAGGACGTTGAACGTGGCGCGGGTGTTGCCGGCGAAGACGTCGAGCGGGGGGTCGTTCAGCGGGCTCGGAATGGCGGCCAGGTGGACCACCGCGTCGACGCCGGCGCCGATGGCCGCACGGACCGTGGCGGGGTCGCCGGCGTCGCCCGTGACCGAGTGCTCCACTGTGGACGGTGCGGGCTCGGCCAGTACCAAGGCATGGGTCTGCACCTGCTCGGCCGCGAGCCGGGCGCAGACGGCGCGGCCGATGTTGCCGCCCGCGCCGGTCACCAGAACCCTCACGGGGCCTCCAGCGCGCCGTCGGGGCGGCGCACCACGGCCGCCCAGCGGTCGAACAGGAACTTGGTCGGCGGGAACTGCGCCGCCTTGCGCTCGTCGAGGTCGACGCCCCAGCCCGGCTCGTCCGACGGCTGCATGTAGCCGCTCACGACGTCCGGGCAGCCGGGGAAGACCTCGTGGGTGGCCTCGTTGTACTCGTGCGACTCCTGGAACCCGAACGCCGGGCTGGAGACGTCGACCGCGAGGTTGGCCGCGACCCCGACCGGCGAGACGTCGGCGGGGGAGTGGAACGCGGTCCGCACGCCGCACAGCTCGGCGAGGGCGGCGAGCTTGCGGGTCGGGGTCAGGCCGCCGATCGCCGACGTGTGCAGGCGGATCAGGTCGACGCCGCCGTCGCGGATCAGCCGCGCCGCGTCCGGCACCGAGCCGACCTGCTCGCCGACGGCCAGCGGCACCGGGGACGCCGCCCGCACCTCCGGCAGCCGGTCGTAGTGCTCCGGCGGGATCACGTCCTCCAGGAACGACAGCCCGAAGGGCTCCAGCGCCCGCGCCAGCACGACCGCCTGCTTCGGGGTGAGCCGGCTGTGCACGTCGTGCATGAGGTTGATCTGGAAGCCGAGGCGCTCGCGGGCGGCCGCGAACAGCGACGGGGTCCCGCGCAGATACCGCTCCGGGTCCCAGCCGTCCGGGTTCGGCGAGCCCGGATAGTGCCCGCCGGTGCCGGGCGCCCCGTAGCTGCCCAGCCCGGGCTCGGCGCGCTGGATGCGGATGCAGCGGTAGCCCTGGGCGATGAGCCGCTCGGCCTCGTCCAGGACCTCCCCGGTCGTGTCGCCCGACGCGTGCGTGTAGACCTCCACGCCGCCGCGGACCCGGCCGCCGAGCAGCTCGTAGACGGGCACCCCGGCGCGCTTGCCGGCGATGTCCCACAACGCCTGGTCCAGCCCCGAGAGGGCGTTGTTCAGCACCGGGCCGTTGCGCCAGTACGACGAGAAGTGCACCGTCCGCGTGATGTCCTCGATGTCGGCCGGGTGCCGCCCGATCGCGAGCGGCCCCACGTGCTCGGCTACGGCCGCGGCGACGGCGGCGTAGCGCTGGGTGAAGGTGGCGCAGCCGAGCCCGTAGAGCCCGGGCTCGCTGGTCTCCACCTTCACCACCACGAGCGGCAGCCCCTCGGGCGCGGTGACGATCGGCCGGACGGCGGTGATGCGCAGCCGGTCGCGGGCCGGCCACGGCGGGCGCGCCTCGGGCAGTCCACCGTGTTCGTCGAGCAGGGCGTTGGGATCGTGTGCGGCGCTCACCCGCCCAGTCTAGGAGAGCCGCTCCTCCACCAGGTATGCGAACGGGCTACCGTTGCCGCTGTGGAGATCCAGAGGTTCTGGGAGCTGATCGAGGGCGGGGCGGACCTTTCCGAGCTGCCGCCCGACGAGATTGTGGCCTTCGCGCGGCGATACTCGCAGGTGCTCGACGCCGCCTACCTCGGGCCGCTCTGGGCCGCCGCGTACCTCATCGAGGGCGGGTGCGGCGACGACGGCTTCCGGGACTTCCGGGCCGGGCTGATGCTGCAGGGCCGGGCCGCCTTCGAGGCCGCGTGCGCCGATCCCGACTCGCTGGCCGACCTGCCGATCGTGCGGGAGATGGCGGCCGGCTCCGGCTGGCTCGGCTACGAGGCGCTGCACTACGCCGCCCGCAACGCCTACCGCGCCCGCACCGGCGACGTGGACGCGTTCGACGCCGCGCTCGCCGCCGGGCGGCCGACCGGGCCGGCGGGGCCGGCCCGGGGCGAGCGCTGGGATGTCGAGGACGAGGCCGAGAACGAGCGGCGCCTGCCCCGCCTCGCTGCCCTGTTCCAGTAGCCCGCGGCCTCAGCGGCCGCGCGCGCCGATCACACCCCGCGCGCGCAGGGCCGCCTGGAGCTTGCCCACGTCCACCGCGTGCGCGTCGAAGCCGCCGAGGGCGGCCAGGGCCGCCGCCGTCCCGGCCGCCTCGCCCGTCGTGAAGCAGGTGGCGGTGATGCGGGCCGATCCGTTGGCCTCGTGGGTGGTCGAGATGCAGCGGCCGCCGGCCAGGAGGTTGGTCAGGTTCTGGGCGACGAGGGTGCCGAACGGAATGTCGTACGCGGCCGGCAGCCCGTCGGTGTGCGAGAGCCCGGGCGCGTCGGCGTCGTGCACGTCGATCGGGAACGCGGCAATGCCGACGGCGGTGTCGTCGCGGCGGGCGCCGAGCACGTCGTCCTGGGTGAGCGTGCGCCGGCCGAGCACGCGCCGGGACTCGCGGACTCCGACGCGGTCGGCGACGGCGGCGAGGTACGCGTTCGCGCCCCCGGGCACGTAGCGGCGGAACCAGTCCACGGTCTCCAGGACCTGCCGGGCCAGGACGGTGTACCCCGACACCGTGCGGGTCACGTTGAGCACGGCCTCGCCCCGGGTCGGCCAGCCGGCCAGGTGCAGCTCGGTGCGCCGCCACGACAGCCGGCCGTCGGCGTGGCCGGCGGCGAGCAGCGCGCCGAGGCCCCACAGGTTCACGTGGTCGTCGTCGGCCGCCCCGACGTGGCCGCCGGGGCGGAAGTCGTCCGGGTGGGTCCGGGCGTAGTCCAGCAGCGGGCCGAAGTCGACGCCGCCGAGCTTCAGCATCAGCGAGACCGGCTGGGTGCGGCCCGGGCGGTCGGTCTGCATCGCGGCGCCGGCGAGCGCGAAGACGACGGCGTCGCCGGAGCAGTCCACGACGAGGGCCGGGCGGATGACGCTGCCGCCGACGCCGGCCGTCTCGACGCGGACCTCGGTCACCGCCGAGCCCTCCGTGGACACCCCGGTGACGGCCGTGTTGAGCATCAGGCGCGCGCCGGACTCGTGCAGCAGCACCGCCTCGGCCATCGCCAGCTCGGCGTGGTTGACCGGGGTGCGGGTCGCGGTGTAGCCGACGTCGTCCGGGATGTGCCCGGGCGAGCCGCCGTAGCGCTGCAGCAGCGCGACGATCCGCTGCCCGACGCCGCCGGTGACCTGGTTGCCGGCGGCGTCGTGGAAGCCGGCGCTGTGCTCGAGCAGCTGCCACGCGAGCGTCCCGCCGACGTGGCCGGTCGCCTCGACGAGCAGGGTGTCGGCGCCCGACTCGGCGGCCGCGACCGCCGCGGCGACGCCGGCCGATCCGGCGCCGACGACGAGCACCTGCGGGGTGACCGCCGGTTCGGGAGTGAGGTCGGTGGAGGTGGGGCTCACGGGAGGCTCAGCCTTTCACGCTGCCGGCCGTCAGGCCCTTCTCGTAGTAGCGCTGCAGTACGAAGAAGAGGACGACGACGGGGATGGTCACGAGGGTGCTCAGCGCCATGATGGCGCCCCAGCGGATGTCGAAGGAGGTCACGAGCCCGGCCATGCCGACCGGCGCGGTGACGGTGTCGCCCTGGGCGATGACGCTGGCGAGCAGGAACTCGTCCCAGGACAGGATGAAGGCGAACATGGCGGTCGTGGCCAGGCCGGTGCGCAGCAGCGGCAGCGTGACGCGCACGAAGGCGCCGAAGTAGCCCAGGCCGTCGACCCACGCGGCCTCCTCGAGCTCGCGCGGTACCGCCTCCACGAAGCTCTTCATGAGCCAGGTCGTGAGCGGCAGCGTGATCGTCAGGTGCGCGATGACGATGCCGAGCAGCGAGCCGGCCAGGCCGAGCGAGGCGAGCACCAGGTAGAGCGGGACGAGCAGCAGGATCGCCGGGAAGAGGTACGAGATGCCCAGGCAGGCCAGCAGCACCCGCCGCCCCGGGAAGGTGAAGCGGGTGACCGAGTATCCGGCCGCCGTGCCGAGGGCGAGCGAGACGAGGGTCGTCACGACCGCGACCACGAAGCTGTTGGCGAACCAGCGCAGCGCGCCGGAGCCGAACACCTCGTCGTACCAGGCGCCGGTGACCGCGGTCGGTACGACCGACGGGTGGCTCTGGAAGAGCTGGTCGGCCGGGCGTACCGAGCTCACGACCATCCAGAGGATCGGCCCGACGGCGAAGAAGACGATGAGGGCGAGCGCGACGACCCGGCCGGCGATCCCGGCCACGGCCGCCTTCGTCCGCCGCCGCTCAGGCCGCGCGACGGACCCGGACCCGGTGGAGGATCCAGCCGACGAGCCCGACGAAGCCGAGGAAGAGCCCGGCAAGGGATGCGATCGCTGCTGCGTAACCGACGCGGAACTCACCCATGACCACCTTGTAGATGTATGTCGACAGGACTTCGGAGGACCCGGCCGGGCCGCCGCGGGTCAGCAGCCACACCAGCTCGAAGTACATGAGGGTCCAGATGCCGCGCAGTGCCAGCAGCGACAGCGCGGCGGAGCGCAGGTTGGGCAGGGTCACGTGCACGAACTCGCGCCACGGACCGGCGCCGTCGACTCGCGCCGCCTCGTACTGCGCCTTGTCGATGCTCTGCATGCGCGCCCAGAACACGAGCATCGCGAACGGGAAGCCGCGCCAGATGTTGACCAGCACGACGGTGGCGAGCGAGGTGCTCTCCTGCCCCAGCGGGTTGGCGCCCGGGTCGAGCGCGCCCCAGGTCTGCAGGCTGGTGCTGATGATGCCGTAGTGCCCGTCGAGCATCCACTGCCACACCAGGGCGCTGGCGATGACCGGCACCACGTACGGGATGAGCAGCAGCTGGCGAATCCAGCGCATGCCGGGCCAGTCGGCGTCGATGAGCAGTGCGGCGGCGAGCCCGAGCCCGAGCTGGCCGGCGAGCGACAGCACCGTCCACACCAGGGTGTGGCCGATGGTCGACCAGAGGGTCCGGTCGGCGAACACGTCGCCGAAGTTGCCCAGGCCCACGAACGACGCGTCGCCGGTGAGCAGATCGATCGAGAACAGCGAGGTGCGGAAGCTCTCGAAGATGGGGTACGCCAGGATGACCGCGAACAGCAGAGCAGCGGGCAGGGCGAAGGCGATGCCTGCCCGCTGCTGCCGTCCGGTCAGCCCGCGCGTGAGGATCGCGGGAGTGGAGGCCATGGTTCCGCCGTTCAGTTCACTTTGGCGAGACGCTTCATCTCGGTGTTGATCTTGTCGAAGGCCTGCTCGGCGGTCAGGCTCCCGGCCGCCGCGGCCTGCAGGTTGTCGCCGACGAACGTGGTCGCCTCGATCTGGCCGGCCAGCGGGTTCAGGCCGGCCTCCATGCCGTAGCGGTACCACTCCGGCAGCGAGTCGTCACGGATCGTCTGGATCTGCGACGACAGCTTCTGCACCGTCGGGTTGCCGGTGAAGACCGGCGAGGCCGCGGCGCTGGTGGTCGCCGGCAGGGCGAACACGGGCCGGGTGTTGACCCGGGCGGCCTGCAGGTCGGCCGCCATCATGCAGGTGACCAGGGTCTTGGCGGCCTTCTGGCGGCGCTCGTTGCTCTTGCCGACCATGTAGAAGTAGCCGCCGCCGATCGAGCCCTGGGGCTTGACGTCGGCCGCCGGGCCGGGCAGCTGGAACACCCCGATGTTGTCGAGCATCCCCGGGTTCTGCTCGTTGGCCATGCCCACGACGGCGCCGAAGTCGAGCGTCATCGCGGACTTGCCCTGCACGAACGCGGTGCGGAAGTCGGTCCAGGTCCAGGTCCGCGACTCCGGCGGGGACGCGGCCTTGTAGAGGTCGAGCATGAACTGGGTGGCGGCGACGGCCTTGGGCTTGTCGCGGTCCAGCGCGTACTCGCCGGTCTTGGGGTCGAACGTGTGCACGCCGTTGGCGTAGAGGAACTGGTAGTACGTCTGCGGCGCCACGAGCGCGGCGGCCATCGGCACCGTGAAGCCCCGCACGCCGCCGGCCGGGTTGTCGAGCTGCTTCGCGGCGGCGAGCAGCTCGGGCCAGCTCTTGGGCACCGCGATGCCCTTGGCGGCGAAGAGGTCCTTGCGGTAGTACACCTCCTGGTGCAGCGCCCAGTCCGGCACCGCCCAGGTCTTGCCGTCCTTGCTCACCGCATGCAGGAACGAGCCGACGAAGTCGCTGCGGCCGTGCTCGTCGACCACGTCGTCGACCGGGACGATGTAGTCACCGGCCTGGGCCGCGGCCACGCCGCCCTCGATGGTGTTCATGACGTCCGGCCCGTTGCCGGCCCGGAACGCCGTGACCATCTTCGGGTACATGCTGTCGAACGGCACCGCCTCGAACGCGACGGAGACGTCCTGCTGCTTGGCGACGCACTGGTCCGCCTGCTGCTTGATGACGTCCGCCTGCGCCTTGACGGTCAGGTTGGTCCAGAACGTGAGCTTGATCGGACCGCCGTTGTCGGCCGCCGAACCGCCCGGGCTCTTTGCGGACGGTGGAGAACAGGCAGAGGTCAGTGCGAGAGCGCCGGCGACGGCGGCGGCCGTCAGGGTGTGCCGCGCTCTCGGAGGGCGTCGAAACATGTCATGTCCTCGCTGTTGCCGGTTGATTGCCACCCCGTGTTATCGGTTACACCGTGACGTCCGGTCATCCTCATGTCAAGGCCTCGAACCGAAACACTGCTGCTCACGACTTCGAAATCTGCCGTTGACACGACGGTTCCGATGGGCAACAGTGTTCGCAGATGTAACCGGTGACATGATCGTCGAGGCACGGAAAGGCCGCCATCACATGACCCTGGCAACGAAGACCACCTTCAAGGGCGTCATCCCGCCGCTCGTGACCCCGTTCGACGCCGACGAGAACATCGACGTCGAGGCGCTGCGCGCGGAGGTCCGATACCACCTCGCCGCCGGCGTGCAGGGCATCTGCGTCACCGGTTCGACTGGTGACGGGCAGATGCTCTCCCTCGAGCAGTCCGTGACCATCGCGAAGGTCGCCGTCGAAGAGGTGGCCGGGGCGATCCCGGTCATCGCGGGCATCATCCGCGACTCCACCGCCGAGGTGATCCGCTACGGCAAGGCGATCGCCGAGACGGGCGTCGACGCGCTGCAGGTGACGCCGGTGCACTACCTCTTCCAGCCGGACGAGGACACCACCATCGAGTACTACCGGCGCATCACCGAGGCGACCGGCACGCCCGTCATCGTGTACAACGTCATCCCGTACGCGCTGATCCCCGCCACGACCGTCTACCGCATCCTGCAGGAGGTCGAGCTCGTCGTCGGCGTCAAGCAGTCGGGCGGCAACATCCACCAGCTGGCCGACCTGCTCAAGGCCGCGCCGACGGAGGGTGCGGTCCTTACCGCCGTCGACGACCTGCTCTACCCCGCCTACCTGCTCGGCGCCCAGGGCGCGGTCAGCGCCACGCTCACCGTGGTGCCCGAGCTGTGCGTGGCCCAGTGGGACGCGGTCCAGGCCGGCGACCACAAGACCGCCCTGGACATCCACAACAAGCTCCTGCCGGTGTGGCGCTCGATCGACGGCTCGAACATGACGGTCCGGATCAAGGCCGCGCTCGCCCTGCAGGGCCGCAACGGTGGCCTCGGGGCGCACCCGCTGACGCCGGTCAGCGACGCCGAACGGGCGACCATCCGCGCGGCTCTGGTGGAGGCGGGCGTTCTTCCGGTTTGATGGAAGCGCTCTCCCCGGCGAGTTGAGGAGTACGTGTGGCAGGCATTCGCGACGTGGCCAGACTGGCCGGGGTGTCGACCGCAACTGTGACGCGCGCGCTGCGCGACGAGCCGTCGGTGACCGCGGAGACCAAGGCGAAAGTCCTGGCCGCCGCGGCCCGGCTCGACTACGTGCCGAGCGCGGCGGCCCGGGCGCTGTCCCAGGGCCGCTCCAACGTGCTCGGCCTGTTCGTGCCGGACGTCGTGAACCCGTTCTACGCCTTGGTCGCGCAGGGCATGGCCGACCGCGCCGCGGATGCCCGCTACCAGCTCGTGATCGCCGGGTCCCACCTCAACCCGGAGCGCGAGCGGCAGATGGTGACGTCGCTGCACGACGGCACCTTCGCGGGCCTCGCCGCCACCACGGTGGGCACCGACGAGAGCTTCACGTCGGCGCTCACCGCGCAGCGTGGCCCGCTGGTGCTCGTCGACCGCCGCCCGCGCGGGCTGCACGCCCCGCTGGTGCGCACCGACAACCGGAAGGTCACCCGCGATGCGGTCGGCCAGTTCTTCCGGCTCGGCCACCGCAAGGTCTCGATGATCTCCGGCCCGCGCGACTTCGACACCGCCTGCCAGCGGCTCTCGGGCTTCCGGCTGGCCTACCGCGACGCCGGGCTGGCCGTGCGTGAGGACTACATCAGCCACGGCCACCTCGGCGAGGAGGGCGGCTACCGGGCCATGAACGAGCTCCTCGCGATGCCCGAGCCGCCGACCGCGGTGTTCTGCTTCAACAACCTCGTCACCGTCGGCGCGCTCAAGGCCATCCGGGCGGCCGGGCTGAAGATCCCGACCGACCTGAGCCTGCTCGCCTTCGACGACATGAGCCTCTTCCCGCTCGTCGAGCCGCCGATCACGGCGATCGCCCAGCCCGCCTACGAGATGGGCCGGGCCGCCGCGGACCTGCTGCTGCGGCGGATCGCCGGCGAGACGGACCTCGCCGACATCGTCCTGCCCGCGACGCTCGTCACCCGCGAGTCGCTGGGCCCGCCCCTGAGCTAGGAAAGCCGACCCTCACATGGCAGCACCGTTCCTCGCGTCCGCGAGCGACTACGTCGACCGGGCGCTGGGCGGCTTCGCGCGCGCCAACGCCGACGTCGTCGCCCTGCACACCGATCCCGTCTACGTCCGGGCCGTCGCGCCCGACCCGGGCCGCCGCACCGGGCTCGTCTCCGGTGGCGGCTCCGGCCACGAGCCCATGCACGCCGGGCTCGTCGGCCGCGGCATGCTCGACGCCGCGGTGCCGGGCAAGGTCTTCGCCTCCCCGCACAACCGGCAGGTGTACCAGGCCAGCCGTGCCGTCGCCGGGCCCGAGGGCGTCCTGCACATCGTCAAGAACTACACCGGCGACCGGATCAACTTCGGCATCGCGGCCGAGCGGCTGCGCCACGACGGCATCCGCGTGGAGCGGGTGCTCGTGGACGACGACATCGCGACCGACAGCGCCGACACGGCGACCGGGCGGCGCGGTACCGGCGCCACCATCCTGGTCGAGAAGCTCCTCGGGGCGGCCGCGGACACCGGGCTGGGCCTGTCCGAGCTTGCCGCGCTCGGCACCCGGGTCGTGGCCCGCTCGCGCAGCATCGCCGTCGCCGCCCAGGCGCACACCTCGCCCGCCACCGGCCGGCTCGCGTTCGAGCTGGACGAGGCGGAGGTCGAGTACGGCGTCGGCATCCACGGCGAGCGCGCCGCCTGCAGCGTCCCCCGCCCGCCGCTGGAGGAGCTCGTCGGGCGCATGGTCGAGGACCTGCTCACCAAGACCCCGGCCGGCGACCGGGCGCTGCTGCTCGTCAACGGCCTCGGCGCGACGACCGCGATCGAGCTGCACAACGTCTTCGCCATCGCGGCCGACGTCCTCGCCGAGCGCGGGGTCGGCCTCGGCGGCAGCCTCGTCGGCACCTGGACGCCCGCGCTGGACATGAAGGGGTTCTCGCTGACCCTGACGATGCTCGAGGACGACTGGCAGTCCCTGTGGGACGCGCCGGTCTGGACCGCAACGCTACGGAAGTGACTGCCCCGATGTTGATGGATACCTTTCTGCGCCTGGCCGAGCGCGAGCACGCGGCCCTGACCGCGATGGACCAGACCGCCGGCGACGGCGACTTCGGCGACAACCTGTGCGGCGCCCTGCGGCTCGTGGTCGCGCGGGTGCCCGCCGGGGCGGAGCCGCGCACCGAGCTGGCCGTCGCCGCCACCTGCTTCCTGGACGAGGTCGGCGGCACCAGCGGACCGCTGATCGGCCTGCTGCTGCAGGAGATGGCGGCCGCGCCGACCCTCGCACAGGGCCTGACCGACGGGATCGCGGCGATCCAGCGGGTGGGGGAGGCGAAGCTGGGCGACCGCACGATGCTCGACAGCCTCATCCCCGCCCGCGACCACCTCGCCGCCCACCCGGACGACGTGGCCGGCGCCGCCGCGGCGGCCGAGCGCGCCGCGGAGTCCACAAAGGACCTGCGGGCCCGGGCCGGCCGCGCGAGCTACGTCGGCGACCGCGCGCTGGGCACGCCCGACGCGGGAGCGACCGGCATGGCGCTGTTCCTCGCCGCGCTCGCCGAGGCGGGTGCCCGATGACGGAGCTGACCGGAGCGATGTTCATCGGCTTCAAACGCGTCCACGGTACCGCCGGCAGCGAGCACTCCCGCGACGCGTCCACGGGCGCGCCGATCGGGCCCGCCTACGGGATGGACGACGGCAGCGCCACGGACGCGGCCACCCGGCTCGCCGCGGACGCGTTCGACGCGTACCGGTCCCGGCCCGCCGCCGACCGCGCCGCGTTCCTGCGCGCCATCGCCGACCGGCTGGCCGAGCAGGAAGACGCGTTCGCCGAGCTGGTCGTGGCCGAGACGGCGCTGCCCGAGGCCAGGGCCCGCGGCGAGCTCGCCCGCACCACCGGCCAGCTGCGCCTCTTCGCCGCGCTGCTGGACGAGCCGGGCTGGGAGGACCGCCGGCACGTCCCCGGCTCGCCGGACCTGCACGCCCGGCGCATCCCGCTCGGCCCGGTCGCGGTCTTCGGCGCGTCGAACTTCCCGCTGGCGTTCTCCGTCGCCGGCGGCGACACGGCGTCCGCGCTCGCGGCCGGGTGCCCGGTCGTGGTGAAGGCCCACCCGGCGCACCTGCAGACCGGTGAGCTCGCCGCCGCCTGCGTGGCCGAGGCCGCCGCCGAGACGGGCATGCCCGACGGCACCTTCTCGCTCGTCTACGGCGCCGGCAACGAGATCGGCACGCGGCTCGTCGCCGCCCCGCCCATCGCCGCCGTGGGCTTCACCGGCTCCCGGTCGGGCGGCCTCGCCCTCATGGCCGTGGCGCAGGCGCGGCCGGTGCCGATTCCGGTGTACGCCGAGATGTCCAGCGTCAACCCGGTGTTCCTGCTGCCCGGGCGCCTGGCCGCCGCCCCGGCCCAGCTCGCCGAGGCGTTCGTCGCCTCGCTGACCGCCGGCGCGGGCCAGTTCTGCACGAACCCGGGCCTGCTGCTCGCCGTCGACGGACCCGGCCTGGCCGAGTTCCGCGCCGCGCTGGCCGCGCTGCTCGAGGACAAGCCACCGGCGACGATGCTCACCCCGGCCATCGGCACGGCCTACCAGTCCGCGCTGCGGGCCCGCGCCGAGCACCTGATCGCCGGCGCCGCGGACGCCTGCACGCCGGCCGTGTTCGCCGCGACGGCCGCGCGCTTCGGCCGCGACCCCCTGCTGCGCGAGGAGGTCTTCGGCGCCGCGTCCCTCCTCGTGACGTGCGCCGACGCCGACGAGCTGGTCGCCCTGGCCGAGTCGCTGGAGGGCCAGCTGACCGCGACCCTGCACGCGGAGCCGGCCGACCACCCGCTGGCCCGGCGGCTGCTGCCGGTGCTGGAGCGCCGGGCGGGCCGCATCATCTACAACGGCTGGCCGACGGGCGTGGAGGTCAACGCCGCGATGGTCCACGGCGGCCCCTTCCCGGCGACGTCGGACGGCCGCTCGACGTCGGTGGGCACGATGGCGATCGAGCGCTTCCTGCGCCCGGTCGCCTACCAGGACCTCCCGCCGGACCTGCTGCCCTGACCGATGGCGAACGCGGTCACCGTACGGCCGACGGATCGTGCGGTGACCGCGCTCACGGCGAAAGGCTCACCGGACGTTCGGCCAGTGACGGTGGGCCGGCGGTCACAGGGGGCGGCGGTAGCGCAGCTCCTCCAGCGGTACGCCGTCGAAGTCCTCGGTCTGGGTCGCGCCGTCCGGGTGCCAGCCGGCGGCCTCGTAGAAGCGGCGCGCGCGCTCGTTCGTGGCCAGGACCCACAGCACCGCCTCGGTGCAGCCCGCCGCGCGCAGGTGCTCCAGCCCCGCGGCCATCAGGGTGCGGCCGGTGCCCCGGCCCCAGGCGTCCGGGCGCACGTAGATGGCCGTGATCCGGCCCGTCGCCGGGTCGGGGTGCACGAGGGTGGAGACGAAGCCGGCCAGCACGCCGGCCTCGTCGTCCACCACGTAGACGGCGGCGGCCGGCGGGAGGTTGCTCAGCCGGTTGTGCCATTCCCGGGCGCGTTCGGCCGGGTCGAGGGCGTCGAGGCGGGCCTGGGGGATCTGGCCGCGGTACGCCTCCTGCCAGGCGTGCACGTGCAGCGCGCCGAGCGCTTCGGCGTCGGTCTCGGCCGCGGGCCTGACGGTCACGGCGTCCTATCATACGGACCCGATAATCTGACTGGATGAGCATGATCGGCAACTACCTGCGCATCACGCCGCCGGAGCTCGATCGCGCGCGCCTGGATCCCGACTGGGCGATGGAGTACGCCGACGAGCTCGAGGACGCCGAGATCGACGAGCCGGACAGCCCCGCCGGGCAGCTCGCCAAGGACCGCCTGCACCGCACCGACAAGTCGTGGGACGCGCTGCGGTGGCTCCTCGAGCGCGCCGCCTGCCCGATCGACGTTGTGCATGGCGAGGACGAGTTCACCGAGGACGACTGGGGCTACGGCCCGGCCTTCCTGCTCACCCCGGACCGCGTCGCGGAGGCCTCGGCGTTCCTGTCCGCCCTGCCGTACGACCGGCTCATCGACGGCGTGACCGGCGCCGCCCTGGACGCGGCCGACGTCTACCCGAAGGCGTGGAGCGAGCCGGACGCCCTCGACCACCTGCGCAAGTACTACGACGACCTGGTGCGGTACTTCGCCGCCGCCACGGCCACCGGTGACGCGATGGTGGTCTGGCTGAGCTGACCCGGGCTACGGCGTGACGCGCCCGGTGCGGTAGGCGTACCCGACCAGCGCCGCCCGGTCCCGGCACCCGGTCTTGGCCAGCAGGTGGTTCACGTGCGTCTTCACCGTGGCCTCGGAGACGTACAGCCGCGCCGCGATCTCCGCGTTCGAGTGCCCGCCGGCGATCTCGACCAGCACCTCGGCCTCCCGCGCGGTCAGGCGGTCGTCCGGGGCGGCCGGCTCCTCGGCGACCCCCAGCGGCGCGCCCGCGGCCAGCGCCTGCAGCAGCCGCAGCTGCACCGACGGGTCCAGCTGCGCCTGGCCGCCCGCCACCGTGGTGATCGCCTGCTGGATCTCCTCGGCCCCGGCGTCCTTGGTGAGGAAGCCGCGCGCGCCGGCCTGCAGGGCGCGGAACACCCAGTCGTCGTCGGAGTACGTGGTCAGCACCACGACCCGGGCCCGGGAGCCGTGCTCGGCCAGCCGCCGCGTCGCCTCCACGCCGTCGGTGCCCGGCATGCTCAGGTCCATCAGCACCACGTCGGGGTCGCCGGCGAGGGCCTGCCGCACGGCGTCGGCCCCGTCGACCGCGGTGCCGACGACCTCGATCCCGTCGAGCAGGCCGAGCAGCATCGCCAGCCCGTCGCGGACCACCTTCTGGTCGTCGGCGATGAGCACGCGGACGGCGCCGGTCATGTGCGGTCCTCCAGAGCTATGGGCAGCACGAGGGTTACCCGCCAGCCGTCATCGGTCGGGCCGGCGTCGAGGCGGCCGCCGCCGAGGGCCGCCCGTTCGGCGAGGCCGGCGAGGCCGTAGCCACCGGACGGCAGCCCGGCCGCGACCCGGTCCCCGCCGGCGTCGGTGACCTCCGCGGTCACCTCGGTCTCGGCCCAGGTGAGGGCGACAATGGCGGTCGCGTTGTCCCCGGCGTGCTTGCCCGCGTTGGTGAGGGCCTCCTGCACGGTGCGGTACACCGCCAGCCCGGCCTCGCTCGGCAGGGGCCGCGGCTCGCCGTGCACCCGCAGCGTCACCGGCAGCCCGCCCAGCCGCGCCTGCTCGACCAGCGCCGGCACCTGGGCCGGGCCGGGCAGCGCCTCCCCGCGCAGGGTCGCGACCGCGCGCCGCGCGTTGACCATGCCGTCACGGGCCAGGCGCTGGGCGTTGGTGACCTGGTCGGCGAGGCGCGGGTCGGCGCCGGTGCGCTCGGCCAGCAGCCGCGCCCCTTCCAGCTGCACCGCGAGCCCGGACAGGGTGTGGGCGAGCACGTCGTGCAGCTCCCGGGCGAGCCGGCCGCGTTCGGCGAGCACGGCGGCCTCCTCGCGGGCCTCGCGGGTGGCCGCCTCCTGTTCGAGCAGGGCCCGGGAGTGGTCGTGCGCCTCGCGGGAGACGCCCGCGAAGGCGGCCGCGAGGTAGAGGAACCCGGCCCCGGCGGCGAGGCTCAGCACCGCGGCGACCCCGTTGGCGGCGGTGCGCGCCTCGGCCCAGCCGGCCGCGGCGACGACGATCGCGGCCGCGGCGAGGGAGGGGCGGCGGGGGATGCCGAAGCCGAGGCCGGTCATCGCCATGTAGGCGAGCACGACCCCCGGGCCGGACGGGTGCAGCGCGTCGAGGGCCGCCCCGGCCAGCCCGGTGCCGACGAGCGCGGCGACCAGCACCGGGACCGCGGCGACGCGGCGGGACAGGCACAGGCCCCAGAGGGCCAGCCCGGTCACGGTGAGCGCGATGACGGCGGCGGATGCGGCGGTACCGTCCGGAAGCCCCGCGGCCACGGTGGCGATCGCGACCGCGGCGGCCGTCGCCCAGCCGCCGAGGAGCACCAGCCTGTGCAGTCGCGTGGCCGCCGCCGTCGGATTCATGCCCACCAGGCTAAACATCCGGCTCGGGCCCGAGGCTCAACCCACGGGTGGAGATCGGCGCGGGCCGGGATCCACTCCAGCGGCGATGGCTCGCGGCCGCCGCGCTCATAGCGTTCCGGGGCATCCGATCCCCTTGGAGGCGTCCCGATGAGCACCACCCAATATCTGCTCAACGCCGGCCTGCTGGCGTTCGTGCTGTGGTCGAACCTCGGCACCCGGGCCGTGACCCGGGCCCGGATCGCGCTGCCGCTGCTGCTGGTCGCGGTGGCGGCCTGGTTCTTCCTGCATGACCTGCCGACCCTCGGCAACGACCTGCGGCTCGAGCTCGCCGGGGCCGGGGCGGGCGCGGTGCTCGGCCTGGCCGCGGCCGCGCTGATCCGGGTCGGCCGGGACGCGGAGGGGCGCCTGGTGATGCGGGCCGGGGCCGCGTACGCGGCGCTGTGGATCGCGGTCATCGGCGGCCGGGTGCTGTTCGCGTACGGCGCCGAGCACTGGTTCCCGGCCGCGATCGGCCGCTTCTCGATGACCCACGAGATCTCCGGCGCCGCGGCCTGGACGGCCGCGTCCGTGCTGATGGCCCTCGTGATGGTCGTCGTGCGCGTCGCCGCCTCGGCCGCGCTGGCGCTGCGGGCCCGGCGGGCGGCATGACCTCGCCCCGCACGGCCGCGATCGGCCTCGGCCTGGCCGACATCGCCGTCACCACCCTGGGCGCGCTCGCGGTGGCCGCCCTGTTCCCGTCCGCCTCGGCGTGGACCGCCCGCCTGATCGTGGTCCTGGTGCTCGCCGCCGGCGTCGCCGTCCTGCTCGCGACGACCAGGGTCTGGCGCACGACCGGCCTGCGCGAGCCGCGCCTGCTGTGGCTGCCCGCGCTGCTCGCCGTGCTCCCGCTCGTGGGCGGGGTCCGTCTCCCGGGCGCCGGGCTGCTGGCGGTGCTCGTCGCCGGATACGCCGCGACCGGCTTCGTCGAGGAGGCCCTCTTCCGCGGGCTGATTCCGGGTGTACTGCGGCCGACCGGCGTCTGGCCGTCGGTCCTGCTGTCCTCATTGCTCTTCGCCGCCGCCCACCTGCCGAACATGCTCTTCGGCCAGGCGCCGGCCATCACCCTCGCCCAGGCCGTGGGCACCTTCTGCTTCGGCGTCGGCTATGCCGCCCTGCGCCTGCGCACCGGCGCGCTGTGGCCGCTGATGCTCCTGCACTTCCTGACCGACCTGTTCCTGCGCGTCGACGCGCTGCCGGCCTGGGCACACTGGACCGTCATGGTCGGCGGCGACACGGCGTTGCTGGTCTACGGCCTGTACCTGCTCCGCAACCCGCTCGTGCCGCCGCCGGCCGAGGCCGGGGTCAGTCCTCGACGGTGACGACGATCTTGCCGCGGGCCTGGCCCGACGCGATGGTGGCGAGGCCCTCCGCGGCGCGGTGCAGCGGCAGCACGGTGGCCACGTCGACGGCCAGGGTGCCGGCCGCGGCCTGCTCGGCCAGCGGGGCGGTGACCTCGCGGACCGGGCCCGCGAAGACGCCGCCGCCGGTCAGGCCGGCCGCGGCGAGGGCGTCCTCGGTCGCGGCCTGGGTCAGCGCGGCGACCTTGCCGCCCTTGCGCACGGCGGCGAATGCGGCCGCATCCGGGGTCTGCGCGGCGAGCTCGACGAGGGCGTCGACGCCGTCTGGGTACGCGGCCAGCACCTGCTCGGCGACGGAGCCGGCGGAGTAGTCGACCACGGTGGCCGCGCCGAGGCCGGTGAGCTTGCCGGCGTCGGCGGGCGTGCCGGTCGCCACCACGGTGGCCCCGCGCGCCGCGAGGAGCTGCACCGCGTAGTTGCCGACGCCGCCGGTGGCGCCGCTGACGAGCACGACCTGGCCGGGCTGGGGGTCGATCGCGTCGACGGCCGCGACCGCGGCGGCGCCGGCCAGCGGGAGGGCGGCGGCGGTGACGAAGTCGAGGCCGGCCGGCTTCGGGGTGACGGCGGCCGCGGGCAGCAGCGCGTACTCGGCCAGCGTGCCGTGCCGGACCGGCGGGGCGAGCAGGACGTGGCCGATGACCTCGTCGCCGGGCTGGACGTGCTCGACCCCGGCGCCGACCGCCTCGACCACGCCGGCGGCGTCGCGGCCGAGCACCAGCGGGTACTCGTGCGGGAACATCCCGGCCATGTAGCCGGCGGCGATGATGTTGTCGACCGCGTTCAGCCCCGCGGCCTTGACCTTGATCAGCACCTGGCCGTCGGTGACGGCCGGGGTGGGCAGGTCGGCGAGCTCGGGCTGGGCTCCGGCGCAGGTGCTGGCCGGCCTGTCGATGGCGCCCGGGCGGACGCTGCGCATGAGCGTGCTCGCCCAGTTCGCCGAGGGCACGCTGCCGCGGCTCTCGCAGGTCGTGGCCCGGCTCGAGAAGCGGGGCCTGGTCACCCGCCGGCCCGACCCGGACGACGGGCGGTACACCCTGGCCACCCTCACCGACGAGGGCTGGGCGATCGTCGTGGCGACCGCGCCCGGCCACGTCGCCGAGGTCCGCCGGCTCGTCTTCGACCCGCTCACCAAGGCCCAGCTCCGCCAGCTGCGCGCGGCCGGCGAGCGCATCGCCCGCGCCGCCGACCCCGGCGCCCCGTGTCCCGGCAGCATCTTCAGCGAAAGGTCCCCGTCATGATCCCGGCCGGTGCCTACGACCAGTTCCTCGTCGACGCGCTGGAGCAGTCCCGCGCCCATCGCGGATGGGAGCCCGCCGACGGGCCGCTGCCCGCGCTCTACCTCAGCCACGGCGCCCCGCCGCTGTTCGACGACGCCGAGTGGCTGCGGCAGCTGTTCGGCTGGGCGCGGGCGCTGCCCAAGCCGCGCGGCATCGTGATCGTTTCCGCGCACTGGGAGACCGCGCCGCTCGCGCTGTCCGCGACCGGGGCCGCCACGCCGCTCGTCTACGACTTCGGGGGTTTCCATCCGCGGTACTACGAGCTGACCTACCCCACCCCCGACGCGGCCGCGCTGGCCGATCGGGTCGCGGCTTCCATGCCGGACTCCGAGCCGGTGTTCCGCCACCCGCGCCGCGGCCTCGACCACGGCGCCTGGGTGCCGCTCATGGCCATGTATCCGCTCGCCGACGTCCCGGTGCTCCAGGTCAGCCTGCCCAGCCACGACCCGGCCCGGCTCCTGGCCATCGGCGCCCGGCTGCGGGAGCTGCGCGGCGAGGGCGTGCTCGTCATCGGCTCCGGCTTCATGACCCACGGGCTGCCGTTCATCACCCCGGCGATGTTCCGCGGCGAGGTGCCCGCCTGGTCGTCCGACTTCGACGCCTGGATCGCCGACGCACTCGCCCGCGGCGACGTCGACACGCTCGCGCAGTTCGGCCGCGCGCCGGGCATGCCGTTCGCGCACCCGACGCCGGACCACTTCATCCCGCTGTTCGTGACGCTGGGCGCCGCGGCCGACCCGGCGGCCCCGGTGACCACGACCGTCGACGGCTTCATGTTCGGCTTCTCCAAGCGCTCGTTCCAGACCGCCGGCTGACGCGCACCCCGGCAGCGGCCGAAGTACTCGCGCGCGGCCGGGGTGTTCAGCAGCACCAGCACTGTCACCACGGTTGCGCTCACCGGGAATCCAGCCGCTTGACCCAGCGCCGCCACTCCGGCTCGGATGCGTAGCCCGCGGCCGCCCAGGCGTGGTGGGCGAGCGCGTTGTCCTGCAGCACCATCGCGTCGGCCCGGTGCCCGCCGAAGGCCCGGAAGCGCTCCTCGGCGGCGTCGAGCAGCAGGCGCCCGATGCCCTGGCGGCGCCGGCCGGGGTGGACGGCGAAGCGGTACAGGTGGCAGCGCCAGCCGTCGAAGCCGGCGATGAGCGAGCCGACGATCGCGTCGCCGTCCACCGCGAGCCGCAGGGCCTCGGGGTCGCGGGCGATGAGCGCGGCGACCGCGGCGCCGTCGTCGCCGACGCGGTTGGTGTCCTCGGCGGCGAGCTTCCAGAACACGAGGACGGCGGGGATGTCGGCGGCCTCGGCCGCGCGCAGCGTGATCGTCATGTCAGAGCGCGATCGGCCGGTACCGCAGGATCTCGTCCACGACCGCCTCGGCCGGCTCGTCGCCCAGGGCGAGCGCGGCGGCGCCGGGACGGACGGTGTTCGTCTCCAGCACGAGCATGTAGTAGTCCTGGTCGCGGCCCACCACCCGCATGCGGCGCACGATCTCGACCAGCTCCGCCCGGCTGATGTCCGGCACCTTCGGCCGGGCCGGGCGGGCCGCCTCCAGCGCGAGGTCCTCGATGTCGCGCGAGGCGTAGTAGTTACGGAAGTCGTAGGGCTCGTAGGCGTGGCCGGTGTCGGCGTTGAAGGCGGCGATCGCCTCGGCCGCGTCGCCCTCCTCCAGCAGGTCCTCGATGTGCGAGATGGCCGCGCACAGCCGCTCGACGCGGGACTCGGGCACGGCGGGCGCCGCGAGCGGGGGCCGGAGGTCCATCGTCAGGCCCTCCACGGGGCGCCGTGGGCCTCGCGCCGCGCGGACCGGCCCGCCTCCAGGTGCAGCACGTCGAGCAGCGTCGGATCCTCGTCCACGACGTGGTGCAGGTGCAGCAGCCGGGGGTTCGAAGCATCGGCGCCGTGCAGCTGCCACGTGTCGTCGGCGTCGTGGCTGACGGAGAGCACCGGGTCCGGGCCGGCCTTGACGCACGCCGTGCCCAGCAGCCAGTGCCGCATCCACCAGGCCCGGCGGTCGCGCTCCATCACCTGGTCGGCGACCCACCACACGAACGGCAGGTCCTCGTGGGCGCGCGCCTGCTCGGCGGTCAGGTCCGGGCCGCCCTGGGGCACGTCCGCGAACGGCTCGTCGGTCAGCGAGAAGCCGGTGCCGCCGTCGTGCTCGATCACGTTGGCGTGGAAGGTGGCGCCGCCCGGGTTGCCGGCGCCGATGCCGATGCTCAGGCGGCCCACGCGCGGGTCCGCGTCGGTGGCCCAGCCGAACGCGTAGGACGCCAGCTCGCCCTGAGGGCCGACGAACTCGCCGGAGGCGCGGCGCTCGACGGCCCCCGCGCCGCCGGCCGGCACCTCGGTGAGCTCGTCCTCCAGGACCTGCACGTCGGTGCGCCCGATCGCGTCGATGGTGACGTCGACGACGGCGGGGCGGTGCGGGTCGACCGGGTTGATCGCGGCCGACTCCAGGCGCTGCTCGAGCGCCTCCAGGCCGCGGGAGTGCCGGAACGTCTTCTCGTCCGCGGTGATGGGCAGCAGCCACAGCAGGCGCGCGTGGCCGCCCGGCAGTTGGCACGTCTCCAGCGCCGGCCCCCACGGGTAGGGCAGGCTGACGAGCAGGTGGTCGCACGCGGAATCGCCGGCCCAGGGCCGCCCGATCGAGACGGTGTGGCCGTGGTCGAGGGCGTAGTCGCCGCCGCTCGCGTGGTAGTACGCGACCATGGTCAGCGTCTCGGCGTGCAGCTCGTCGTCGGCGGCGGGGGCGTACAGCAGGAACTCGAGCCCGTGACCGTTGTGCTGGGTGGCGTCCCAGAGGCCGCTGGTGACGTAGAGCCGGCCGCCTTCCTCCGGCGCCACGCTCAGGATGTGCAGGTCCGGGACCAGGTGGTGGACCGGCCCGGGCGCGGGTGGCAGGACGGCGACGTCGCGGCCGGGGAACCGGGCGCGCACATGCTCCAGCAGCGCCCGCGCGGCCGGGGTCAGCTCGTGATCCACACCGGCAGTCTGCCACGGTCCGTCCACGGCCGGGACCCGGACCGGCCCCATCAGGGGCGCCCGCCGGCCGGGTCCCACGGCCCTGGCACGGGCGGCCGCTGCCACACGTTGCGGATGGGTGACCGCCACGACCGGCAGCACCTCGTCGATCACGGCAACAGGGTCCTCGTCGATCACGGCGACAGGTTGGAGGGCACCGGCCAGATCGCCACGGGGTCCTGGAAGCAGGCGAGCCGGGAGCCGGAGACGGTGCACGGCACGGTCGTCCAGTGCTCGGCCCGGGCCAGCACCCGCACCGCGCCCGTCGCGGGGTCGAAGGCGCCGAGCAGCGCGGCGCCGTCGGCCAGCCGGGTGGCGACCAGGACGCCGTGGCGGCCGAGGGCGCCGGTGACGTACCAGTCGGGGACGCGCCGCAGCACGTGGCCGGTCGCGGGGTCGAGGACGACGATGCCCGGCTCGATCTCGGGGCCGGTGTGGACGAGCGGGGCGGCCAGCAGGTAGCGGTCGTCGGGGGAGCCGAGGCTGCCCAGCCGGTTGTGGCGCCAGCGCTCGCGGCCGGTGTCGGGGTCGAGCACGGCGATCTCGTCCCGGGTGCCGGTGCACATCATCGAGCCGCACCACCACAGCGGCGCGCCGCCGGGCCCGTCGTTGCGCTGCCAGAGCATCCGGCCCGTGGTCAGGTCGTAGACCGCGCTGGAGAGCATCTCGTTGCGCTCGGTCGTCTGGGCGATCGTCAGCCGGTCGCCCCGGACCCCGAACCAGTTGAACGCGCCGGGGTGGTCCAGCCGGACCGTGCGGACCACCGCCGCCGACTCGGCGCTGTGCACCAGCAGGGTGCCGTCGGGGTCGAGGTCCGCGATCGCGATCCCGGAGCCCCGCCCGGTGGGCACGAGCGACCGGGCGATGTCCGGCGATCGGGGCAGGGACCAGCGCACGGCCCCGGTGCGGATGTCGACGCCGGTGTCGGCCTCGACCGTGGCCGCGTCCGTGGTGGCGACCACGACGCCGGGGGCGCCGCCGGCGCCGTAGACCGCCGGGGTGAGGCCGGCCCGCCGCCACAGCCGGGCCCCGGTGGCCGCGTCGAGGCCGATGAGCGCCGCCGGCTGCTGCTCGGCCAGCACGACCCGGCCGTCCTCGACGCCGACCATCCGGGTGGTGGTGCCGGTCGCGGTCGTCCAGCGGCGGGCGCCGTCCGGCCACCGGTACGCCGTGAGCGAGTCGCGCGCGAGCACGAAGACCGTGCCGCCGTCGACGCGGACGTCGAGCACCTCGCCGCCGGGCAGCGTCAGCACCGGGTCGAGCGACACGGGCGGCCCGGCGCCGGAGACGAGCGTGAGCGCCAGCGCGGCGGCCAGGGCCGCCGCCCAGCCTCTACGGTGGAACCGCCAGGGCCGCTCGGGCTCGGCCTCCTGCGGACCGCCCCGGGTGTCGAGATCGATCACGGGCGGGCGGCTCCTCGGCGGATTCTCGGCGGCGGAATCGTCACGCGTCGCCGAGGATGGTATCCGTGGATCGCTTCGAAGGACGTGCCTGGCTGGAATGGTGGGCCAACCCGTCCACCGTGCTCGGCGTCGCCGAGATCGACCTCGTCGTTACGGCCGGGGACGGGTGGGACGCGCGCGGGCGGCTGGTCACGACGACCGCCGAGGATCGGGAGGGCTTCGCGTTCCTGTGCGAGATGGACCCGGTGTTCGAGCTGCGGTTCGCGGACGAGAGCCAGCTCACCGTCGAGGTGCGTGACCTCCGCGACGACGGGCGCTTCGAGCTGGTCGAGTACGACTGGCCGCCGGAGCGGCCCATCACCGTCTCAGGCCGCGACGACGACGGCGAACTTGCCGCAGCCCCGTAGCCGTTCGCCGTCGACGGTGGCGTTGCCGACCATGAGCGACGTGAGCTCGCCGGTCTGGATGTCGAATTCGGCGTTGTCGACGGTACCGAGGCTGTCGCCGTCCGCCGTCAGCAGTTGCTTGCGCAGCAGGTGCCCGCCGGCGCCGGTGAGGCGATCGAGGGAGGCCGGCGGGGGCGCGATCCGGGCCGCCGACGCGATCGTGACCGCGTCCGCGCCGAATGCCGTCAGGTCCGACCACAGCAGGGTGTCGGCCCCGTGGACCTTGTGGCGCAGGCGGAGTGCCACGATCCGTTGTTCGTGCGGATCGACGACGAGATCGGCGACCGAGCCCACCGTGCGGGCCTCGTCCATGGCCACGACCGGGCGTCCGGCCGCCTCACTGAACAGCATCGGTACCGTCTCCCGTCTCGTGGCGCAACGTGGCGACGGCATCGCCGAACTCGGCCAGGTTCGGCCGGACGAGCTCGACGGACTCGGTGGGCACGATGACCACCTCGCCCGACGCCGCGATGGTGTGCGGCAGTGGCAGCAGCACCCGGCGGCCGTCGCCGTACAGGGCCGGGCCGGCGACGATGTCGTAGCCGACCACGTCGACGACTCCGCCGGGCGCGACCTGCAGGATCACGTCGGCCACGGCGCCGAGGTCGGTCCCGCCCTCGGTGAGCACATGGTTGCCGAGCACGTCGCCGTTGCCGGCGCGGGCGGCCATGTCCCGCAGGCTCACGGTCGTCGTGGGGCCGGCGGTCATCACCGCGTCGCGGCCCACGCTGCTGACCGCGCCGGCCGGCAGGCCCTGGTCCAGCGGCCCCGCGAGCAGGCCCCGCCCGTTGAGCGTGAAGCCCCGCACGCGGCCGGTGTCGCCGTCGAAGACCACGTCCTTGATGTCGGCGATGTCGTCGCCGTCCAGCGTGACGACCGGCATGCCGATGACGTCTGTGGCTCGTACGAGTCGCGTCATGTCGGACCGCCCCGAGATCCGCCGGAAGTGTGCATGCCGCCCCGGATCACTCCGCCGCGCCGCTGCCGTCGCCGGCTCCACAGCAGCACCGACGCGACGATCACCACCACGATGACCGCGATCACCAGCCAGATCCACCAGGGCATACCGCTTCGCTACCGCGCTGTGGCGGCCCGAAACCTGCGCGCCGGAACATTCCGATGCGGTCTCGGCCGGGCGCGAGCGTGACGCCCGGCCCCCGCCGCGATGAGCCCGGGCCGAAGCGCGGCCGGTCGGCGGGGTCACGACGGCGTGGCCGCGGGCGCCGGTGCCGCGCAGTTGAGGTTGCCGAGGTTCTTGCTCGCCAGCTGCAGATGCTGGCGCAGGACCGGCAGCTGGGCGGCGGCGAACTGGCGGACCTGGGCGTTGTCGGCGTGCTCCGCCTCCTGCTCGAACACGTGCACGTCCATCCCGTGCGCGGCGTAGATGGCCGGGGCGTACGAGCAGTCGAACGCGCCCCCGCGCACGCTCGTCCAGATGGCGGTGAGATTGCGCTGATCGGTGCCGGGCGTGGACGACAAGGTGACGCCGAGTGTCTGGTCGAGCGACTGCAGCTGCTGCAGCTCCTTGCCGTGGTCGGTGACCATCCGGCGGCCGAACGACTGCACCGCCGCGCTCGCGGCCCGGTTGGCGGCGAGCCGCCCGGTGGCCACCTCGAACTGGGCTCCCTGCGCGGCCTGGTTCAGGAACGCCCGGTCCTGCGCGCTGACCGCGGTGCCGGTCGGCGCCGGGGTGGCCGCGCCGGATGCCGCGACGGGCAAGGACGTCGCCGTCACGCACGCGGCCGCGACGACGCTGATGGCGAATCGTGCTCGCATGACATCCTCCGGGGGAGTGGACTGCCTGCCGCTAAGGCCCCCGACTACCCGCTCGACGCGTTCCTACCGGGTTCCGGCCGCCTCGAACCGGCCGGCGGTCGCGCTCCCGCGACGGGCGGGGCCGCGCCGCGGATCGCGTGCCAGACTTGAACCGTACCGACACCGCGGCACAAGGAGGTGCCATGGCTGTCCATGATCCGGTGACCTCGCCGGACCAGCGCAAGCCGGGACATCCACGCGCCGCCCGGCTCGGCGCGGCCGTCATCGCGGCGCTCCTGGTCGCCTTGGTGTTCGGCAGCGACCAGGAGAACAACGTCGCCACCATCTGGCTGGCGGCCGGCGCGGGCCTGCTGCTGATCGTCGTGACGCTCGACTGGGTGCTGCGCCGCCGCGGCCTGCGCTGATCCGGGACGGCGCGCGGCGACGACCGGCACCGGGCGATGTGCGATGCGTCGCCGGCACGCCTGAGACCTGCCGTTTCCGCCCGGCATCCGGCCGCGGGAAAGTGGTCGATCGGGCCGGCAGCGGGCGATGTGCAATGCGTCGCCGGCACGCCTGAGACCTGCCGTTTCCGCGCGGCATCCGGCCGCGGGAAAGTGGTCGATCGGGCCGGCAGTGGGTAGGCGGAGCGGGTAGGCGAACGAACAGAGGAAGGTAGCGACGAACCAAGGAGGTGTGTCGTGGTCCAGACTTCGCAATATCAGGACCTCGCCGGACACCCGGACATCGCCGAGATGCAACAGCGCTATGAGCGGCTCGGCTCCAGCGGGCAGGCGGTCGTCATCGATGGCCTGGTGTTGCTGGCCGGTGCCTGGCTGGCGATCTCGCCGTGGGTGGTGGGCTTCAGCGCCAGCGCGCCGAGCCTGGCCATCAACGACCTGATTCTCGGGATCGCGATCGGCGTGATCGCCCTGGGGCTGACGATGGCGCCGGCCCGGATGTATCGGCTGAGCTGGGCTATGACGGCGATCGGCGTGTGGGTCATCATTTCGCCGTGGATCGTGCAGCGAGGGGTCACCGGAACGACCATCGGCACCATCATCTCGAACGTGGTGGCCGGAGCCGTGACCGTGTTGCTGGGCCTTGGCGCCGTCGGCATGCTGATGTCGGCCCACCGCCAGACCGGATTCAACCGGGGCAGGGGACGGCGCGGCCAGGAGCGTGGCGGCTACGAGCGTGGCTACGACCGTGGCGGCTACGAGCGCGGCGGCTACGACCGCACCGGTGACCGGCCCACCAGCGACCGGCCCACCAGCGACCGGCCCACCAGTGACCGGCCCGGGTACGACCGGCCCGGCTACGACCGTGCCACCAACGACCGGCCCGGCTACGACCGGCTCGGCACGGAGCAGCGGCCCGGCTTCGACCAGCCCGGCGTGGATCGCACCGTGTCCGACGCGGACCGTCCGGGCACGGAACGCCGGCCTCGCTAGCGATCGGCGTGGCGCTGTCGTGCGCCGCGGCGGTCATTCGACGACAGGAGCCCGTCAGCTGCCTACAGACGGGCTCCGTCGTGTGCCCGTGCACTGTGCGTGGTCGTCGATATACAGAAGGTTCGGCCGGGCGTAGCATTCGGCCATGAACAACTCCGGCGAGATTGCGCAGATCGAGGACGCGGAGGGCTACATCGCGTCGATCTGCTTCAAGACGGGTCCGCCCTTCTCCGTCGGCGTCGAGATCGAGCAGCTCGTGCACGACGCCGATCATCCGCACCGGCCGCTCACCGCCGCGGCGCTCACCGCGGTCGTCGGCGGTCACGAGCCCGGCGACGGCGGGCGGGTGTCGCTCGGGCCGGGCGGGCAGGTGACCCTCGCGGCGTGGCCGCAGGCCGGCCTCGAGCGGCTGCACGAGACCGTCCACGCCGAGGTCGACCGGCTCGATCTGCTCATCACGCGGGGCGG
Organism: Dactylosporangium sp. NPDC000244; assembly: GCF_040300725.1. Lineage (NCBI taxonomy): Bacteria > Bacillati > Actinomycetota > Actinomycetes > Micromonosporales > Micromonosporaceae > Dactylosporangium > Dactylosporangium sp. NPDC000244. Next base: position 72,224 of record NZ_JBEPEH010000048.1, on the reverse strand, counting down.
CCTGCGCCTTGCCGGGCTGGGCATCGATCCGCACCGGGCACCCCGGCGGGTGTTCGCCTCGCGGCGGCAGCGGGCCATGGCCGCCGCCTTCGCCCGGCGCGGCGGCGACGGGCGCATCCTGATGTACAGCACCGCCGGCCTGCGCCCCCTGCTCCCGGCCGGACCACCCGGCGAGCTCGAGGCGCGCTGGGCCGCCGTGCACGAGCTCGGGCCCGCGCTGCTCGCGCTGTTCGCCAACTCCCCGGTCCACGCCGGCCGTGACACCGGCTGGGCGTCCACCCGCATGCGCGCCTGGCAGGGCCTCGCCCGCGCCGGCGCCCGCCCGACCGGAACCGACCCGGCCGCGGCCTGGGCCGACTACGCGCTGCGGGCCCCGCTGCTCTACGCGCGCGGCCCCGGCGCCAGCTGGAGCGTGCCCGAGGGGATCACGTTCGCGGACTGGATCGGCGGCGCGCTGCCCCGCCGGCCGACCTACGGCGACCTCGACGAGCACCTCGGCACGCTCTATCCGCCGGTGCGCCCGCGCGGGCACCTCGAGGTGCGCTATCTCGACGCGCAGCCGGGCGGGGACTGGTTCGCGCCGGTCGCGGTGCTCTCGGCGCTGCTGGGCGACCCGGCCACGGTCGACGCCGCCCGCGGGCTGGCCGCGCCGGTCGCCGGGCGCTGGGTCGAGGCCGCCCGCTACGGGCTGACCGACGCCGGGATCGCCGCGGCCGTCGCGCCGCTGGTCGACCTGGCGCTGGGCGCGCTCGACCGCGGCGGGCTGCCGGGTCCGCTGCTCGAGGAGGTCTCGGGCGCGGTCCAGAGCCGGTTTCGTCGTGCCCATATGCTATAAATTCGATAGGAGACGTCGACTGATTGCGGGGTCGTGATGGCGGTCGCGGCCCTGCTCTTCGCCGGCGCCCTGGTCGCGCTCGGCCTGCACCACGAACTCGGGTTCTGGGTGCTCGCCGGGCTGGCGATCGGGTGGCAGCTGGTGGCGGTCGAGCGGGCGCTCAGCCGGTCGCGGCGCCGCGATACCGGAAGTCCGCCTCCGCCTGATGCGTGATGCGGTGCAGGGCGCGGTCCGGGGACAGCTCGGCCCACACGGGCGCCTCGGGCGGGGTGTCGACCCCGAAGCCGACGAGCTGATGGGCGAGCCGCACGACCCGGTTCACCACGAGCGTCATGGCCTGTTGTCTCATGCCAAAAGCATACTTCTCCGATAGGATTAAGTCGAGGGGTTGCCGGACGTCACACGGGCTGCTGCTCGGTCATGCCGGGCCGGAGGTTGGCCGACGCGACCGCCTTGCCGTTGGGGCTGTAGACGGTGATCCGCGGGTACTGCGCCGCGGGCAACGGCGAGGTCTTGCCCTCGAAGACGACGCTGGAGGGGGCCGGCTTGCCGCGCCGCTGGAGCCAGAAGACGACGACGGGCCCCTGGGCCGGCGCGGACCCGACGGGCGTGTCCGTCCAGCGCGCGAAGGTGGCATCGGTACTGGTGCCGTCGGCCTGGCTGGTGATCCGGGACACGGCACCCTTGTAGGCGCCGTACTCGATCAGCGAGCCGTCGGTCGCGACGCACTGGTGCAGGCCGAAGAACGGGTTCTGGTCGTCCGAGCCGGTGCCGGCCGTGCACAGGCCCTCGCCGTTCGGGTCGACCTTGCCGGTCGCGGTGTCGCGCACGGCCGCGTCGAGCTGGGGGTGATTGCCGAACACCAGGATGTACAGCACCAGCTCTTTGCCGTTGACGGCGATGCCCGTCGGCATCGTGTTGCCGGCGACCTTGGCGCTGGGGCCGATGTCGATCGGGATCGACGTGGGAGTGACCGGCCCGCCCGGGTGCGACCCGTTGGTCGCCTTCGCGCAGGCGGCCGGGGCGAGCAGGAGCGGGACGAGAAGGAGCGGCAGGCTACGACGCATATCGACCAGACGCCGCGGGCGGGTCAGATGGTTGGCGGGGCGGTGCTGCCGCGCACGACGAGCTCCGTGGCCAGCTCGACCCGGGCCGGCTCGACGCTCTCGCCGACGGCGAGCCGCAGCACCATCCGGGCCGCGGTGGCGCCCATCTCCGCGAACGGCTGCCGGACCGTGGTCATCGGCGGGCCGCACCAGCGGGTCACCTCGATGTCGTCGAAGCCCACGACGCTCAGGTCCGCGGGGATGCGCAGCCCGAGCCGGCGCGCGGCCTCGTAGACCCCGAGGGCCTGCAGGTCGTCGCCGCACACGATCGCCGTCGGCCGGTCGGCCCGGGCGAGCAGATCGTGGCCCAGCTCGATGCCGTCCTCGAAGGTGAACCGCCCGTGCCGCACCAGCTCGGGGTCCAGGGGGCTCCCGGCGGTCTCGAGCGCGCCGCGGGACGCCTCGAGCCTGGCCCGCGCGCACAGGTACTCCATCGGCCCCGTGACGACCGCGATCCGCCGGTGCCCGAGGTCGAGCAGGTGCCGGGTCGCGGCCACCCCGCCGCTCCAGTTCGTCGCGCCCACCGACGGGATCGTGTGCGTCGGCTCGCCGGTCGGGTCGAGCACCACCATCGGCACCCCGCTGGCGATGAGCTGCTCGTACTGGCGCGCCCGGTACGCGGAGTTCACGGCGATGACCCCGGTGGGCCGGCGCGCGAGGAGCCGGTCGGCGGGTCGGCGGCCGCCGGGCGCCGGGCCCTGCAGGTCGGTGAAGCCGACGGCCAGGCCGCGCTCGCGGACGGTCTGCTCGACGCCGCGCAGGATCTCCATCGCCAGGTGGCTCTCGAGGCCGAAGAAGGCGACCTCGATGTTCGGGGTGGTGGTGGCGGCGTCGGCGCGGCGGTACCCGTGCTCGCGCAGCAGCGCCTCGACCCGGTCGCGGGTCTCGGGCGCGATGCCGGCCCGCCCGTTGAGCACCTTGGACACCGTGGGCACGGAAACCCCGGCAAGCTGCGCGATGGCGGCGACCGTCACCTCGCCCCGGCGGCGCGCGCTCATGCGAGCGGGGCCGTGCTGCCGCGGATCACGAGCGGGGTGGCGAGCTCCAGCCGGGACGCGTCGAGGCGCTCCCCGGCGGCGAGGGTGAGCAGCATCCGGGTCGCCAGGGCGGCCATCTCCGTCAGCGGCTGCCGGACGGTGGTCAGCGGCGGGATCGCCCAGCGGGCCTGCTCGAGGTCGTCGAAGCCGACGACGGACAGGTCGTCGGGGACCCGCCGGCCGCGCTCGTAGAGGGCCTCGTAGGCGCCGCGGGCCATCTCGTCCGAGCACGCGAAGAGGGCCGTCGGCGGGTTCGGCAGGTCGAGCAGGGCGAGGGTCTCGCGGTGCCCGGTAGGGCTGGTGAAGTCGCCGATGCGGATGAAGCCGGGCGGGATCTGCAGGCCGGCCGCGTGCATCGCGGCCCGGTAGCCGTCGATGCGGGCCTGGGAGCACAGCACGTCCTCGGGGCCGCCGATGACGGCGATGCGGCGGTGTCCGAGGCCGATCAGGTGCTCGGTCGCGGTCAGGGCGCCGGTCCAGTTCGTGGCGCCGACGGACGGTACCGCCGGATCGGGCTGCCCCACGGGGTCGATGACGACGACCGGGATGCCGAGCCCGGACAGCTGCTCGAGCTGCTGCGCGGACAGCTCCGACAGGACCAGGAGCACCCCGTCGGAGCGGCGCGCGGCGAGGCTGTCGAGCCAGCGGCGGTCCGGCTCGGTGCGCACCCGCCCGTGCACGGCGGAGACGACGACGCCAGTGCCGGCCCGGTGCGCGGTCTCCTCGACGCCGGCGAGGATCTGCATCGACCACGAGTTGCCCAGGTCGACGAAGACGACGTCGATGAGCCCGGCCGGGGTGGGCGGCTGGGCGCGCCGGGGCTTGTAGCTGTGCCGGCGCAGCAGGTCCTCCACCCGGTCCCGGGTCGCCGGGGCGACATCCCGCCGCCCGTTCAGGACCTTCGAGACCGTGGGCACGGAGACGCCCGCCTCGGCGGCGATCTCCGCCATCGTGGCCCGTTGGTGCTGCGGCATCCGGTGTCCCTTCACGTGTACGGCCCGCAGAGTCTACGTCGAAACTTTCGCGAGCCATCGCACCTGGCGCGCCGTGTGCAGAGCCTCGCCGCCCTCGTGGCCGTTGAACTCGTACACGTGCATGGTCCGGTCCGCGCCGCCGTAGCGGTTGTAGGCCGCGAACGCGGTGCTGGGCGGGCACACGGTGTCGCGCAGGCCGACGCCGAAGTGGGCCGGGGCGGTGGCCCGGCGCGCGAAGTGCACGCCGTCCATGTAGGACAGTGTGCGGCGCACCCGCTCGTGGGCCTCGCGGTGGACGGCGAGGTACTGCGTGATCTCGCCGTACGGGGCGGCGTCGGTGAGCGCCAGGGCCCGCTCGATGTGGCACAGGAACGGCGCCGAGGCGAGCACGGCGTGCAGGTCCGGCACCAGCCCGGCGACCGCGATGGCGAGCCCGCCGCCCTGGCTGTTGCCGGCCGCCGCGACCCGGGCGGGGTCGACCCCGGGCAGCGCGCGCACGGCGCCGACGGCGCGGACGGCGTCGACGATGAGCCGGCGGTAGTAGTACTCCGCCGGGTCGAGGATGCCCCGCGTGGTGGGCCGGTGCCCGCCCGCGGCGCCGCGGTGCGGGTCGGGGGTGTCGCCGCCGTTGCCCCACTGGTCGCCCTGCCCGCGCACGTCCATGAGCAGGTGCGCGTAGCCGGCCGCGGGCCAGGTGAGCCGCTCGCCGGGCAGGCCCCGGCCGCGGCCGTAGCCGGGGAACTCCACGACCGCCGGCAGGTCTTCGGTGGCTCCCGCGGGCCGGGTGTACCAGGCCCTGATCGGTGCCCCGCCGAACCCGGCGAACGTGACGTCCCAGGTGTCGACGAGGGTCAGCCCGGTCGGCTCGGGCCGCGCCTCCACCGCGACCGGGGCATCGTCCAGGGCCCAGAAGCCGTCGAAGTCGGGCGGCTCGGGGACGTCGGGCGCATACCGCTCCAGCTCCGGCAGCGGCAGATCGAACGCTGGCATGACGGGACCTCCGAAAGTTTCCGATCGCCGGACGGTCGGCGCCGCGCGTCATGGTAGCGCTACCAGGCCCTCCGCAACAGATCGGCGTTTGCAAGTGTTTGCAGCTCACGGCGTCACCAGCGGGTCCCTTGACACCATCCATTGAAAAATCTACATTACGCGTTGCCTGGCGATGGTTTCCGAAACTTTCGGGAGGAAGCGTGATCCGAGCCCTGCGCCGGGACTGGCAGCTGTACTCCCTCGCCGTCGTCCCGCTCGCCTTCTTCGTGATCTTCCGGTACCTGCCCATGGCCGGCAACGTGATCGCCTTCCGCCGCTACAAGCCCGGCGGCGACCTCTTCGGCGAGCGGTGGGTGGGCCTGCACTACTTCGAGATGTTCTGGGACGACCCCACGTTCTGGCACGTCTTCACGAACACGCTCGTCATCGGCGCGCTGACGCTGGCGTTCACGTTCCCGCTGCCGATCGTGCTCGCGCTGCTGCTCAACGAGGTCCGCACCCGCTGGCTCAAGCGCCTGGTGCAGACCGTCTCCTACCTGCCGCACTTCATGTCCATCGTGGTCGTGGCCGGCCTCGTCTTCCAGCTGCTGGCGCTCAACGGCGCGGTGAACGCGGGCATCAAGGCGCTCGGCGGGTCCCCGATCGCGTTCCTGCAGGAGCCGGGCTGGTTCCGGGGCATCTACGTCTCCTCGGAGATCTGGCAGACGGTCGGCTGGGGCACGATTTTGTACCTCGCCGCGCTCACCACCATCGACCAGGAGCTGTACGAGGCCGCCCGCATCGACGGGGCCGGCCGGTGGCGCCAGACCTGGCACGTGACCCTGCCCGGCATCCGGCCCACGATGATGACGCTGCTCATCCTCAACGTGGGCACGTTCATGGCCGTCGGGTTCGAGAAGATCCTGCTGCTCTACAACCCGCTGACGTTCCCGACCGCCGACGTCATCTCCACGTACCTGTACCGCGTCGGCGTCGTCTCGGGCAGCTTCAGCTACGCCGCCGCCATCGGGCTCTTCGAGTCGGTGATCGGGCTGGCCCTGGTGCTCACGACCAACTTCATCTCCCGGCGCACGGTCGGGGCGAGCCTGTGGTGAGGAGCCGCCTCTTCGGGGTCGTCAACGCGATCGTGCTCACCGTGGTCGTGGTGGTCACGTTGTACCCCTTCGTCAACGTCGTCGCCCGCTCCTTCAGCGGCGAGCAGTACATCCAGGCCGGCCAGGTCAACCTGTGGCCCCGCGGGTTCAACACGACCACCTACCGGCGGGTCCTCGGCGACCCGGTGTTCTGGACCGGCTACGGCAACACCGTGCTCTACACCGTCGTGGCCACCGCGATCTCGATGGTGCTGACCACCACCTACGCGTACGTGCTGTCGAAGCGGCACCTCAAGGGCCGCCCGGTGCTCGTCGGCGTCGCGGTCTTCACGATGTTCTTCAACGGCGGGCTCATCCCCAACTACGTGCTGGTCAGCTCGCTCGGCCTGCGCAACTCCCTGTGGGCGATCGTGCTGCCCAACGCCATCAGCGTGTTCAACCTCCTGGTGATGAAGGCGTTCTTCGAGAGCATGCCGGCCGAGCTGGAGGAGGCCGGTGCCGTCGACGGGCTCGGCACCTACGGCACCCTCTGGCACATCGTGCTGCCGCTGTCGAAGGCCGTGGTCGCCACGATGACGCTGTTCTACGCGGTGTCGTTCTGGAACTCGTGGTTCTCGGCGTTCCTGTACCTCGACGACGCCGACCTGTTCCCCGTCACGATCTACCTGCGCAACCTCATCGCCGGGGCGACCGGCGGCACGGACATCAGCGCGCCCAGCGAGATGACGCTGCAGATCGCGGCCAACATCCAGGCCGTGACGATCGTCCTCACCGCGCTGCCGATCGTCATGGTCTACCCGTTCATCCAGCGCTACTTCGTCACCGGGGTCACCCTCGGCGCGGTCAAGGGCTGACGCGCCGCCCCGTTCGAGAAGGACCGAGGAGTCCACATGAAGGTTTCCAGACGGGCCGTGCTCGGTGCCGCCGGTGCCGCCGCGTTCGCCACCCTCGCCGGCTGCTCGGGCGACGACGGCGACGACACCGGCGACGGCAAGGCCCAGGACTACAGCGCCAACCGCGAGGGGGCGATGGACGGCTACGCCGCCGGCACCCAGTTCACCGCGAAGTCCCCGCTGACCTTCTCCATCATGATGCTCAGCAATGCCGCCTACCCGTACAAGGAAAACTGGACGTTCTTCCAGGAGCTCGCCAAGCGCACCGGGGTGACGCTGCAGTCGACGGTCGTGCCGGGCAGCGACTACAACCAGAAGCGCAGCGTCGTGGTCGCCTCCGGGGACGCGCCCACGATCATCCCGAAGACGTACCACCCCGACGAGGAGGCGTACATCGCCAGCGGGGCGATCCTGCCCGTCAGCGACCACCTCGACCTGATGCCGAACTTCAAGGAGCAGGTCGCGAAGTGGAAGCTGGAGCCGGACCTCGACGGCTTCCGGCAGGAGGACGGCAAGTTCTACCTGCTGCCCGGCCTGCACGAGGACGCCTGGCAGGACTATTCGCTGGCCATTCGCACCGACATCCTGCAGCAGCTCGGGCTGCAGAGCCCCAAGACGTGGGACGACCTGCACACCGTGCTCAAGGCCATGAAACAGGCCTACCCGGACTCGTACCCGCTGTCGGACCGCTGGAGCACCCCGCCCCAGCCCGGCGGCAACAACCTGCTGAACCTCGTCGGCATGTCCTACGGGGCCCTGGCCGGCTGGGGCTTCCAGCACACCACCTGGGACGACGGGGCCAAGAAGTTCGTGTACTCGGGCGCCACCGACCAGTACAAGGCGATGATCCAGTATCTGAACACCCTGGTGGCGGAGAAGCTCATCGACCCGGAGAGCTTCACCCAGCCCGACGACCAGGCCAAGCAGAAGTTCGCCAGCGGCAAGTCGTTCGTGATGAGCTGCAACGCGCAGACGCTCGTCAACGAGATCCGGCCCAGTATCAAGAACATCCCCGGCGCCACGGTGCTGAAGATCCCGGTGCCGACCGGCCCGATGGGCGAGACCATCTTCGTCTCCCGCCTCGAGTCCGGGGTGATGATCTCGGCCAAGGCGCGGCAGAGCAAGAACTTCGTCGCGCTCATGCAGTTCATGGACTGGCTGTTCTACTCCCCGCAGGGCAAGATGTTCGCCAAGTGGGGCATCGACGGCACCACCTACACGGGCAGCGTCGACGACGGCACCTTCAAGCTCGCCAGCGACGTCAACTGGGGCGGGCTCAACCCGTCGGGCACCAAGAACCTCCAGGTCGAGTACGGCTTCTTCAACGGCGTCTTCGCCTACGGCGGGTCCACGAAGCTGCTCAACTCCCAGTTCCCCAAGGAGGAGCTGGCCTTCCAGGAGGTCATGAACAAGCGCACCAACCGGCCCCAGCCGCCCCCGCGGCCGCTCAACGCCGAGGAGCGCGAGCAGGCCACGCTGTGGGAGACCGCGCTGAAGGACACCGTCTACCAGCAGACCCTCAAGTTCGTCCTCGGCACCCGGCCGATGTCGGAGTGGAGCGCCTACGTCGGCGAGCTCAAGGGCAAGAACATGGAGAAGTACGTCGAGCTGGTCAACGGCGCCTACCAGCGCTACAAGAAGGCGCACGGCTGAGTGACCGCCCCGATGCTCGTCCCGGACCGGCCCTCGGGCCGCCTCACCGACGCCTGGCGCCACTGTGTCGGCGCCGGGCGGTTCGAGCTGGCGCTGCGCCGCGACTACCAGGACTCCCTCGCGCTCGTGCAACGGGAGATCGGGTTCCGGCACATCCGCCAGCACGGCCTGCTCAGCGACGGCGTCGGCGTCCACCGCCCCTACGAGTTCGCCGGCTCGCGGCGGGTCGCGCACACGTACACCTACGTCGACCAGATCGTCGACGCCTACCTGGCGCTGGGGGTGCGCCCGTTCGTCGAGCTCGGCTTCACCCCCGCCGCCCTGGCCTCGGGCGACCAGACGGTGTTCTGGTGGCAGGGCAACGTGACGCCGCCGGAGTCGCCGAAGGAGTGGGCGTCGCTCGTGCGCTCCACGGTGGCGCACCTCGTCGACCGCTACGGCCTCGACGAGGTGCGCGGCTGGCCGATCGAGGTGTGGAACGAGCCGGACCTGAGCGTCTTCTGGCCCGGCGCCGACCAGGACGCCTACCACCGGCTCTACGAGATGACCGCGCACGCGGTGAAGGAGGTCGACGCGTCGCTGCAGGTCGGCGGCCCGGCCCTGTCGCCGGGGGCCGACGACGACTGGCTGGCCCGCTTCGCCGCCTTCGTCACCGAGCGTTCGGTGCCGATCGACTTCGTCAGCCGGCACGCGTACACGTCGGGGCCCGCGCAGCCGGTGCCGTTCGGGTCGTACCAGACCCTGCGCCCGGCCGCGGCGCTGCTGGAGCAGTTCGCGGCGCCCCGCCGCACCCTCGCCGGCACCGCGCTGGCCGGGCTGCCGGTGCACATCACCGAGTTCAGCTCCTCCTACCGCCCGGACAACCCGATCCACGACACCGCGTTCCACGCCGCCTACCTCGCGCCCGTGGTGGCCGCGGCCGGCGATCTCGTGGACTCGTTCTCGTACTGGACGTTCTGCGACATGTTCGAGGAGGCCGGCGTGCCGGCGACCATGTTCCACGGCGGCTTCGGGCTGCTGACCCACCGCCAGATCAAGAAGCCGACCTTCCACCTGTACGCCTTCCTCGCCCGCATGGGCCCCGACGTGCTCGCCCGAGGCGAGGACCACCTCGTCACCCGGGACGCGGCCGGGCACGTCACCGTGCTCGCGTGGGCGCCCGCCGACCACACCGGACAGTCCACCGTGGACGGCCACCGGGTGCGGCTGTCGGTGCCCGTCGGGCGGGCCGGGCACGCGTTCGCCGCCCGGTCCTCGGCCGGCGAGGACGCCGGGAACGCCCGGGCCGCCTGGGCCGCGATGGGCCGCCCGGCCTCGCCGAAGCCGCGCCAGCTCGACGCGCTGCGCGAGGCCGCCGAGCCGGTGCGCACCCACCGCCGCGTGCCGGTGCACGACGGCCGGGCCGAGCTCGACCTGACCCTCGGCCGCCACGAGGTGACCCTGGTCGAGGTGAGCCCGGTGACCGACGAGACACCGCCCTGGTTCGACGACTCCCGGTTGTTCGGATGAGCACCCTCTTCCGCTGCGCCGCCCTGATCTACACGCTCCTCGCCGTCGAGCTGCTGTTCCTGCTCACGGCCGCCCCCGGGCTGGCGCTGCTGCTCCTGCTGGATCGCTCCGCGAGCAACGTGCCGCTGTTCGCCCTGTGCGCCGTGCCCCTGGCCCCGGCGGCGTCCGCCGCCGTGTACGCGTTCCGGCGCCGCAAGTCCGACCTCGCCGACCTGCGTCCGTTGCTGGACTTCATGCGCGGCTATCGGCTCAACGTCGTCGCGGTGCTTCGGATCTGGCTGCCCGCGCTCGGGCTTCTCGCGGTCCTCGGCGTCTCGCTGACGCATCGCGGCGCCGCGGGCATTCCGGCGTGGTGGTCGGCGCTGCTGGTCGCGCTGGGGGCCGCGGTGGTGCTGTGGAGCGTCAACGCGGTGGTCATCGCCTCCCTGTTCGTCTTCCGCACCGCCGACATCGCGAAGCTCGCGGCCTACTTCCTGGCTCGTCGTCCGGGTGTCGCGCTCGGCACCGCCGGGATCCTGCTGACCGCGGGCGCGATCACCGTGCTCGCCTCCGAGGCCGTCGCGCTGCTGCCGGCCTCGCTGCTCATCGCCGGCCTGGTGCTGGTGAGCCGGCCGATGTGCGCGGAGATCGAGGAGCGGTTCTTGGCATGAGCAGCAGCATGAACGCGCGGATGGATGGCCTCCGGCAAAGGCTGGGCGGGTTCGCGTTCGGCGGGGACTACAACCCGGAGCAGTGGGACCGGGCGGTGTGGCGGGAGGACGTCGAGCTCATGCGCCGGGCCGGCGTCAACCTGGTCACCGTCGGCGTCTTCGCATGGGCGTCGCTCGAGCCGGAGCCGGGCCGCTTCACCTTCGGCTGGCTCGACGAGGTGCTGGACCTGCTGCACGCCGGCGGCATCAGCGTCGACCTCGCCACCCCGACGATGGCCCCGCCCGTCTGGCTCTCCCACGGCCACCCCGAGGTGCTGCCGGTCATGGAGGACGGCGAGACCTTCGGCTTCGGCAACCGGCTGCACTTCGACCCGACCTCGCCACGGTACCGCGAGCACGCCGTGTGCATCGCCGGGAAGCTCGCCGAGCGCTACTCGCATCATCCCGCGCTCGCGATGTGGCACGTGTCCAACGAGTACGGCCCGACCTCCTACGGCCCGAGCGCCGCCGAGGCGTTCCGGGCCTGGCTGCAACGGCGGTACCGGGATCTCGACGCGCTCAACGACGCCTGGTACACCCGGTTCTGGGGGCAGCGGTACACCGACTGGGAGCAGGTCGCGCCGCCCGAGGTCCCGCGTTCGTGGTCGAATCCCGCGCGCCGCCTCGACTTCAAGCGCTTCACCTCCGACGCGCTGCTCGAGTGCTTCGTCGCCGAACGGGACGCGATCCGGCAGTACCGCGACGACCTGCCGATCCTCACGAACTTCATGCGGTTCTACCGCCACGCGGACTACTGGCGCTGGGCGCGGGAGGAGGACTGCGCCGCGCTCGACATCTACCCCGATCCCGGGCAGCCCGACGCGCACGTGTCGGCCGCACTGCACTTCGACCTCATGCGGTCCCTGCGCGGGGAGCCCTGGCTGCTCATGGAGCAGGCCGCGTCCGGGGTGTCGCAGTGGCGGGTCAACAACGTGAAGCGCCCGGGGCGGATGCGGCTGGGGTCGTACCAGGCGATCGCGCACGGCGCCGACAGCGTCCTGTTCTTCCAGTGGCGGGCGTCGCGGGGCGGGCACGAGCGCTTCCACTCGGCCATGCTGCCGCACTCCGGCCCCGCCTCCCGCACCTGGCAGGAGGTCTCGGCTCTCGGCAACGAGCTGCGGCGCGTCGGTCCGGTGGCCGGCTCCTGGTCCTCCGCGTCCGTCGCGATGTTGTTCGACTGGGACGCCTGGTGGGGCCTCGAGGACACCTACGGGCTGCCCCGCAACGACTTCGACTATGCGCGGATCGCGGTGGACCACTACCGGCCGCTGCTCGAGGCGCACTACGCCGTCGACCTCGTCTCGTTCGACTCGGCGCTCGATCGCTACCGGGTTCTTGTCATACCCAACGCCTATCTTGTTCCTGACGGGTTCGCCGAGCGCGTCGAGGAGTTCGCGGCGGCCGGCGGGACCGTCGTGATCTCCTTGTTCTCCGGTGTCGTCGACCGGGACAACCAGGTGCGGCAGCCCGCCTATCCGGGAGCGTTCCGGCGGCTCATCGGGGCCTACATAGACGAATACTGGCCGGCTCGGGAGGGGGAGTCGTTCGAGGTCGAGTTCGCGGACGGGACCACCGCGACCGCCGACTGGTGGCAGGAGAGCCTGCACCCGGAGACGGCGACGGTGCTGGGGCACTACACGACCGGCGACCTGGCCGGGCGCGCGGCGCTGCTGCGCAACGACGTCGGCGCGGGACGGGTCGTCTACATCGGCACCCGGCTGCCGGCGGACGCGCTGCGGGACACGGTGCTCAGTGCGGTGCGGGCGGCGGGGGTCGCGCCGGTGGTCGAGGGCGCCCCGTCGCACGTGGAGGCGACGCGGCGTGAGCGGTTCCTGTTCCTGCTCAACCACTCCGGCACCCGGGCCGCGACGGTCGCCCTGCCGGGCCCGGGCGTCGACCTGCTGACCGGGTCCACAGCGGACGACGCCGTGGTGCTGGCGCCGCTCGCCGTGGCCGTGGTGGAGCTGTCGTGACGGGCGTGCACCCGGCGTGGCTGCCGCGGGACGTCGACGACAGCATCGTGCTGACCCGCGATCCGGACTGCGGGCTGGGGGAGGAGGGCTACACGATCGCGCGGGCCGGCGGGGTCACGACCGTCGTCGCCGCCGGTGAGCCCGGGCTCATGTACGGGGCGTTCCACGCGCTGCGGCTGCGCGAGGACTGTCCCGCCGCCACGCACCGGCCGGCCAAGGCCCGGCGGGTGATGCAGCACTGGGACAACGTGTTCGTGCACCCCGTGATGGGGCAGGTCGAGCGCGGGTACTCCGGCGGGTCCGTGTTCTGGGAGGACGGGGCGCTCACCGCCGACCTCGACCGGGTCTCGGACTACGCCCGGCTGCTGGCCGCGACCGGGATCAACCTGGTGTCGGTCAACAACGTCAACGTCCACGCGGGGGAGGCGCGGCTGCTCACCGACCGGCTCGGGGAGGTGGCGGCGCTGGCCGGGCGCTTCCGGCAGTACCACATCCGGGTCCTGCTCTCCGTGTCCTTCGCCTCGCCGGTCACGCTCGGCGGGCTCGGCACCGCCGATCCGTGCGACCCTGCGGTGCGCGAATGGTGGGCGGCGGCGGCCCGGCGGGTGTACGCCGTCATCCCGGACTTCGGCGGGTTCGTCGTCAAGGCCGACTCGGAGGGGCAGCCGGGGCCGTTCGCCTACGGGCGCACGCACGCCGACGGGGCCAACGCGCTCGCGGCCGCGCTGGCGCCGTTCGGCGGGGACGTGTACTGGCGGGCGTTCGTCTACAACCACCGGCAGGACTGGCGGGACCGCTCCACGGACCGGGCCCGGGCCGCGTTCGACCACTTCAGCCCGCTCGACGGGCAGTTCGCCGACAACGTGATCCTGCAGGTCAAGCACGGGCCGATCGACTTCCAGCCCCGCGAGCCCGTCTCGCCCGTGCTGCTCGGGATGGCCGCGACCCGGCTGGCGGTCGAGTTCCAGGCGACCCAGGAGTACACGGGGCAGCAGCGGCACGTCTGCTACCTGCCGCCGATGTGGTCGGCGGTGCTGTCGGCCGTGGCCGATCGCGTCGATGCCGTCGTCACCGTGTCCAACGTCGGCGAGGACCCCTACTGGACCGGGCACCCGCTCGCGCAGGCGAACCTGTACGCGGCCGGGCGGCTCGCCTGGGATCCGGCGCTGGACCCCATCGCGCTGCTGGACGAGTGGATTCGGCTCACTTTCCCGGACGCGGCGGCCGGCGTGCTGCACGCGCTCATGGACTCGTCATGGGCGGTGTACGAGTCGTACACGGCGCCGCTCGGGGTCGGGTTCATGGTCAAGCCGGGGCATCACTACGGACCGGACGTCGACGGGTACGAGTACAGCCCGTGGGGGACCTACCACTTCGCCGACCGGGACGGGGTCGGCGTCGATCGGACCGTCGCGACCGGGACCGGGTTCTGCGGGCAGTATCCGCCGCCGTGGTCCGCGCGCTACGAGTCGCTGGAGACCTGCCCGGACGAGCTGCTGCTGTTCTTCCACCACGTGCCGTACAGCCACGTGCTGCACTCCGGCACCACCGTGATCCAGCACATCTACGACATCCACTTCGCCGGCGCGGCGGCCGTGACCGAGATGCGCCGGCGGTGGGATGCGCTGCCGCCCGCCCTCGTCGGGGAGGGCCTGCACGCGCGGGTCGGGGAGCTGCTGGCCGAGCAGGAGCGGTCGGCCGTCGAGTGGCGGGATCAGATCAACACGTACTTCTTCCGGAAGTCAGGCGTTCCGGACGCGCTCGGCCGTCGCATCCACTGACGCCTCGATCGCGTCGATGACCGCACCCCGCCGGCCCCGTACGCGATGTCCCGGACGTGCTCGATCCCGCGGTGGCGGCGGTAGTACGGGGCCGTCATGATCCGCGCCCACGGCCACCGTCGGCGCGGGCGGTCGCCGACGATCGGGCCGACGGCCGCCCGTGCGCGCAGTCCGCGCGCGAACAGGACGGCGAGCCCGGCCAGGACCAGGAGGACGGGGACGGCATACCCGTACGGGAACGTCATGCTATCGACCCTAGGCGCCGTCCGGCTCCCCGCGGGGGCCGGTTTCAGGCCGGTTGGGTGGGCCGGTTCGCGGCTCGCAGCCGCAGGGCCGAGACGAGGAAGAAGATTCCGCCCACGGTCGCGTAGCCGGCGACGTTGGTCAGCGCCGGGTTGTCGGCGCCGGCCGCCAGGACGAACGACGCCCCGGCGAGGACGGACAGGCCGCCGCTGAGGATCATCGCCCACTGGCCGCCCATCGCGCGCCGGCCGAGCGCCACGAACAGCTGGACGAGGCCGGCGACGATCGCCCACGCGCCCCAGACCCGCAGGACGGCCGGGATGCCGGACGCGCAGGCCACGGCGAGGCCGATCGCGGCGAGCGTGCTGATGGCGATGTTGGCGTAGAGGAGCCGGCGGTTTTGCGGAAGGGCGCCGCGGGCGTCGACGATCGCGGCCGCCACGTCGAACGCGGGGTAGAGCACGAGCAGCGCGACGGTCGCCGGTCCGAGCCGGTCCGCCCCGGTGACGAGCACGAGGGCGGCCCAGACGACGGCGAATCCGAAGCGGGTGAAGTAGAGCTGGCGCAGCGTCATCGGCGTTCCCTTGTCCTTCGAGGGGTAGAACGTTCTGTCTCTCTAACCTGACCGCTGGGGGTACGGTTTGTCAAGACCGAACGTTCTATCTAGTACGATGGGGGCATGAGTCGCAGCGAGGCCGGGGCCCGGCCGTCCGAGGCGCGCTCGCGGCTGCTCGGCACGGCGAGCCGGATCTTCTACGCGGAGGGCATCCACGCCGTCGGCATCGACCGGATCATCGCCGAGGCGCAGGTGACGCGGGCCACGCTGTATCGGCACTTTCCGGGCAAGGACGACCTGATCCTGGCCTACCTGCACGCGGCCGACCGGGCGATCCGCGACCAGACCGAGCAGGCCCTCGCGGACGGGCGCCCCGCGGCCGAGGCCGTGCGGGCGATCAGCCGGGCGATCGCGGACGGCATCAAGGGCCCTGGGTTCCGGGGCTGCGCCTTCCTGAACGCCGTGGCCGAGTACCCGGACCCCGGCCACCCCGTGCACCGCGCGGTCCTCGAGCACCGCCGGTGGTTCCTGGACACGATCACCGGCCTGCTGGCCCGGATCGGCTCCGATCCCCCGGAGCCCGCGGCGCGCCACTACGTCATGCTGCGCGACGGCGCGATGGCGTCGGGCTGCCTGTTCGACCCGGCCCTGATCGGCGACACGTTCCTGTCCGGCGTCGAGGCGCTGCTGATGACCCGTCAGAACAGCGCTCGGTAGGGGTTCTCCCGCACTTTGTCGTAGATCGCGCGGAGCCACGGCTGGCGGAGTTCCGGCAAGCCGGCCAGGGTCGCCAGGAAGACGCGGCCGTCCGGCGAGAAGCGGTACAGCTCGGGCGGAGGCGGGTCGTCGTGATACACCTCCCCGGGCGGGAGCCCGGCGCCGGGAACCGGCCTGCGGTCCCGTTGAGCCGCCAGGACGGCCCAGACGTCGAAGGCGATCGGCACGGCGACCTGGCCGTCTTGCGGTGACCACGCCGCCCCGGTCTGCGGATGCTGCGGCACCAGCAGGATGTCGGCGACCGCCGGCAGATTCGGTCCGGCGACGGCGAGCGTCTTGGCGCCGGGTCCAGGCGGCAGGAGGCGCTCCAGCGCCCGGCGGAACGTGGCGGCGACAAGGCCGTCGGGGACGGTGACCGGGGCACCACCGGAGGCGGCCACCAGATGCGCCAGCGAGGCCGCGACGGCAGCCGTCCACATCGGTTCCCAGTGACCGTTCGGGAGAGCCGGTGGCGTTCCGGGCCGCTGCGCGATCAGCGTTGCCCAGTCGGCGATCCGAGCCGGCGCGGCGTCGTCGATCCGGCGCACGGCGGTCGGGTCGAGCCAAGTCGCCTGCCACAGGGAGCAGTCGTCGACTCGGGTCGCCACCGGTCGCCCGCATCGGGCGCAGTTCATGTTCGGGCCGTCCCGGCCGTCCAGTCCGCAACAGAATCCGTCGAGCCCGAGGACGAGCACGGCCCCGTGGACATCGCCGGGCGCCAGCGCGACGGTTCCACCGGCACCCTGCAGCGACGCGGGACCGTGCCGAGCCGGATCCACGGCGAACGTCCCCGGCTCCATCAGCGTGCCGAGGGGGTAGCCGTTGCCGTACACCTGATGGGCATGCACCGGCAGCGCCACCTGCGACACCGGCACAGTGAGGACGGCGCCGCACCCCGCGCACGCGAACACGGTCATGAGATCTCCAGTATCCCGGATCCCGGCCCGTTGCGTAATGCCGAAGTGGCTGAGGAGCTTCCCGACCCGCGCGGAATCCTTGACGAAACCGACTGGGCCGGCTCGAAGACGAATCCGGGATGCGGGAATTCGCAGCCGACGTGCTCGGCGAGCTGACCCCGGCCTGAGCGAACGAGCGAAGGGGGCGGGGAAGTGCGGCCGAATGCCGGATGCGATCCGGCAGCGGGCACCCTACGTTTCCGAGGCGTGAGCGCGTACGCGTTGTCGATCGACTACGGCACGTCCAACACCGTCGCCGTTCTGCGGTGGCCCGACGGGAAGACCCGGCCGCTGCTGTTCGACGGGTCGCCGCTGCTGCCGTCCGCGGTGTACGCGATGCCGGAGGGGCACCTGGCCACCGGGCGCGACGCGGTGCACAGCGCGCGGCTCGACCCGACCCGCTTCGAGCCGAACCCGAAGCGGCACGTGGACGAGCTGGACCTGCTGCTCGGGGGCGCGTCCGTGCCGCTCACCGAGATCGTGGCGGCCACGCTCGCGCGGGTGGCGCAGGAGGCCCGCAACGTGGCCGGGGACGGCGTCGGCGAGCTCGTCATGACCCATCCGGCCGAGTGGGGTTCGGCGCGCCGGCAGGTGCTGCTCGACGCGGCGCGGGCCGCCGGGCTGCCGGCGCCGCGGATGGTGCCCGAGCCGGTCGCCGCCGGGACCTACTTCACCCGGGTGCTCGGGCACGGGGTGGCCGAGGGCGGATGCGTCGTCGTGTACGACCTCGGGGCCGGGACGTTCGACGCCTCCGTGGTTCGGCGGGCGGCCGGGGGGTTCGAGACGCTGGCGTACCGCGGCCTCGACGACATCGGCGGCGTGGACGTCGACGATCTCGTGGTCCAGCTCATCGGGGCCGTCGTGGCGCCGGACGCGCCGCTGGAGTGGGGGCGGCTCCTCGCCCCGCAGACGCTGGCCGACCGCCGGGCCGCCCGGCAGCTGCGCGACGACGCCCGGATGCTCAAGGAGCGGCTCTCCCGCGAGTCCTCGGCCGCGATCATCGTGCCGATCGTCGACCGGGACCTGCACGTGACCCGCGGCGAGTTGGAGGCCAAGGCGCTGCACCTGGTCGCCCAGACCGTCGCCGTGACCACCGCGACGATCAAGGCCGCCCGCACGCCCCGCGACGCGATCGCCGGGCTGTTCCTGGTCGGCGGCTCCACCCGGATGCCCCTGGTCGCGACCGAGCTGCACCGGGCGACGGCGATCGCCCCGACCGTTCTCGATCAGCCCGAACTGGTCGTCGCCGAGGGCGCTCTGCTGGCCGACGCCGCCCCCGCCGCCCCGGTTCCGGCGCCCACCAGCCCGATGCCGACCACCCCGGCGCCGACCACGCCGATTCCGATCTCCCCGATCTCCCCGGCACCGGTGAGCCCGGGGACCGGACCGATCGCAGCGCCGGGGAGCCCGGGGAGCCCGTACCCGGTCTCGGCGATTCCGACCGCCCCGGTGAGCCCCGTCGCGCCGATGAGCCCGATGGCCACGCCGCAGCCCGCCCCGGTGAGCCCGGTCCTGGAGCGGCCGGCGACGGCGGGGCCGGCGTGGCACGACGTGTCGCACCGCAAGCCCGCCGAGTTCCTCACCACCCGCGGCTCCATGGCCACCCGGACCGCGCTGCGCCTGCTGTTCGGGGCGCTGTTCTTCGCCGCCGGCGGCCTCGGCGGCGGGCTGGTCTTCGCGGTGACCGACAGCGAGGCCGCCCCCTGGTTCCTGGCCGGGCCGATCTGGGGCTACGGCGCCGCGTACGTCCTGGTGACCATCGGGCGCCTAGCGACCATGGGCGGCCAGGCCACCGCGATGCTGCTCGACGACAGCGGCGTCACCGTCGACGTCGGCGGCCGCCCGCACCGCCTCGAGTGGTCCCGGGTGGACAAGGCCGAGGTGCACCGCCGCGGGGTCGACCTGCGCCAGACGCTCCTCGTGCGGCTCCGCCCGGGCACCTCGGTCGCCGACGAGCCGTTCTGGCAGGCCCGCCGCCTCGCCGACGGCCGGGTGCGGATCGCCGACCTGGCGTCCCTCAACGCCCGCCGCGCCCCGGTGCTGGCCGCCGCCTCCCAGTACAGCAGCGTGTAGCGGCCGGCCCGGGTAGGTAGGGTTCGTCGGTGTGGACGCTGGTAGCCGGCGGGCCGGTCGCCCGGTGCGGCGGGTCGAACGGGACCCGGCCGCCGACTGGGATGAGCACGCGTGGTGGGCCCGCATTCCCGCGGTCCGCGTGGTGCTGGACGCGGGGCTCGACCTCCCGGCCGGCGTGACGTTCCTCGTCGGGGAGAACGGTTCCGGGAAGTCGACGCTGATCGAGGCGCTCGCGCAGGCGTACGGCCTCAACGCGGAGGGCGGCTCGCGCGGCGCGATGCACCGTACCCGGGGCACCGAGTCGCCGCTCGGCGACGTGCTGCGGCTGGTTCGCGGCGCGGGCGGGCGAGGCGACGCGTACTTCCTGCGCGCGGAGACGACGCACGGCCTGTACACATATCTGGAGGGGCTGCCCGACTCGCCCGATCGGGACCTGCATGAGCGCAGCCACGGCGAAGGGTTCCTGGCGCTGCTGGAGCGCCGCTTCGCGCGGCCGGGGTTCTACCTGCTCGACGAGCCGGAGGCCGCGCTGTCGTTCACCTCGACCCTCGGGCTCATGGCGCGCCTGTCGGTGCTGGCCGAGGCCGGGGCGCAGATCGTGGTGGCCACGCACTCGCCGGTGCTCACCGCGCTGCCCGGGGCCACCGTGCTCGAGCTCGGCGAGCACGGCATCCGGGCCACGGCGTGGTCCGACCTCGCCGTGGTGGACCACTTCCGGGCATTCCTCGGCGAGCCCGACCGGTATCTGCGCCACCTGCTCGGCTAGGACTGGGCCTAGGTCAGGGCCAGAGTCGCTCAGGCGGTCTTGCTGGTCCAGACGGACTGCTTGGCGGCGGTGTAGAGCACGGCCGCCCCGGCGTCCTCGACCTGCAGGTACGCCGTGGCCTTGCCGGTGGTCTTCGTGCTCCACAGCGCCTTGTTCGCGCTGTCGTACACAACCAGGTTCCCGTCGCCCTGCAGCATCACCGACGCGCCGGGGTGGCCGCTCGTGACGCTCTTCCACACGACGGTCTTGGCCGCGTTCTGCAGCACCAGGTTCCCGTCCGGCTGCATGAGCAGCGTGAACCCGCCCTTCGGGGACGTCCTCGACTGGCCGGCGTGCAGGCGCTGGCCCACCGTCAGCCGGCTGATGCCGTCGGTCGCGGTGGACCAGACCGTCTTGCCGCCGGCCGTGACGACCAGGTTGCCGCCGTCGCCGAGCACGGCCGCCGCGCCGGTGCTGCCGAACGTGCCCGAGGACCACTGGGGCTGCTTGTCGGCGCTGTAGACGACGAGGTTGCCGTCCGGCTGCATCAGCGTGTACCCGCCCTGGTGGCCGCCCGTCTGCGCGGTCCAGACGACCTTCTTGTCGGCGCCCGCGACCACGAGGTTGCCGTCGGGCTGCTGGGTCAGCGTGAACTTCCCGTCGGCCGTGCGGCGCTGCTGGCCGGACGTCAGCCCCTGGCCGGGGTAGAGCCGCGTCCGCTCGGCCCGGCTCGACCACGCCTCCTGACGGTCGGTCCGCGACACCACGGCGTTGCCGTCGTCGTGGACCTCGAGCAGGGCGCCCTGGCCGCCGGTGGCGCTGCGCCACAGCGCGAGGCCGCCCTTGCCGTAGACGACGAGGTCCCCGTTGCGGTCGAAGCTGGCGGTGGCGCCGGGGTTCGAGGACGTCTGGGACGACCACTGCACCCGCTTCTGGTCATCGGCGAGCACGAGGTTCCCGTCCGGCTGCTGCGTGAGGGTGTACTTCCCATTCGGCGACCGCAGCGCCTGCCCCGAGCTCAGCTTGGCGCCCGGTTTCAGCTCCGCCGGCACCGCCTGCGAGGCCGTGTCCCGGTCGCCGCCGGTCGGGATCTCGCCCGCGAAGTCCGACTGGCTCGCGGCCGCCGACGGGTTCCCCTGCTGGGCCGCGGCCGGCGTGGGGGTGCTGTCATGGGATCCGACGAGCTTGACGGCCACGACCGCCCCGGCCGCGACCGCGACGGTGAGCCCGGCGCCCGCCAGCCACAGCCCCACCGGCCGGCGCCGCACCGGGGCGACCGGCGGCGTGAACGGCGCCACCACGGGGAGCTCGGTGGTGGCCAGGTCGCCGGGGTTGATCCCGGGCGGGGCCGCCCACGGGGAGGAACCGTCGCCGCCGCTGCCGTACCCCGTCATGCCGCCCGCCCCCGCAAATCCCTCGTGTCGACGATCGAGAACCGTAACGCCTCGGCGCCGTCCGCTCCACTCCGCGATCATCGGAAACCGGTAAAACCCGAGCATTTGCCGTATACCGTGACCAATATGCGGATGAACGGGTTGACCTGGCCGGCCGTTGCCGCCACCTCCGTCGTGCTGCTGGCCGGCTGCGGTTCGAAGACGGAGGACGCCGGCACGACGACACCGGCCACCACCGGGGCGGCGACGCCGAAGGCGGCCAGCGCCACCGAGCAGCTGACCGCCGCGGCGGCGAAGACGAGCGCGGCGGCGTACACGTACAAGGCGGCCGACCCGAGCGTCGAGGGCACCATCGAGGGCGCGATCGACCCGGCCGCGTCCACCGCCACCGGCAAGCTCTCCGTCGGCCTCGACGCGAGCACCAAGATGTCCGTGGAGACCCTGCTCGTCGCGGGCGGGTACTACGTGAAGATCGGCGGGCTGCCGATCCCGGGCATCGACGGGTCGAAGTGGTTCAAGTACGACCCGGCGAAGGTCTCCGCGGACAACGCGCTCGGCCTCGGCGACGCCAAGGACCCGGTCCAGCTCTCCGCGATGCCCGCGAGCATCGCCGCCGCGCAGAGCACCGACGGCAAGTCGTTCACCGGCACGCTCGACCTCACGAAGAAGGCCTGGGGCCCGTTCAACGACCCCGAGTTGATCACGGGCCTCGGTGACAAGGCGAAGGCGGTGCCGTTCACCGCGACCGTCGACGCCGAGGGGCACCTCGCGGCGCTGAAGGTCAGCCTGCCCGCGTACGCGGACACGCCGGCGTCCGACACGGAGGTGACGTTCGCGGGCTTCGGCCAGCCGGTCGCCGCGACCGCCCCGGCGGCGGCGGACGTCATGGAGGCGCCGGCGGCGCTGTACGACGTGCTGAACAACAAGTAGCTACCGCGCGGCGCGGCGGTCGCGGCGGATCAGGGGCAGGGCCGGCAGCATCAGCGCGGCGGTGAGCAGGAACGTCGCCGGGTAGCCGGCCGCGCCCACGATCAGGCCGGCGGCCATCGCGCCCGCGGCCATGCCGAGGTCGTACGCGCTGTTCCAGATCGCGCTCACGGTGTTCTCGCCGCCGGCGGGCACCCGGTTGAACATCAGCGTCAGGGTCGCGTTCTGCAGCACGCCGAAGCCGGCGCCGAGCAGCAGCGAGCCCGTGACCATCGCGGCGGGGCTGCTCGTCAGGGCGAGCGCGGCGGTGCCGGCCGCGGCCAGCAGGATGCCCGGCGTGAGCAGGCGGGCCGGGCCGCGGCGGTCGCCGAGGCGGCCGGCGAGCCAGCGCGCGGCGGTCGCGGCGGCCGGCTGGGCGAGCAGCGCCGCCGGGGCCACCCACGCCGGGAGTCCGGCCGCGGCGAGCGGAAGGTACGTCACGATCACGCCCACGGCCGTCGTCGATGCCGCGAAGATGAGCGCCGGGCGGGTCAGCGCCGGGCTGCGCAGGCCCGAAAGCACGCCGCGGTGCCCCTCGGCCGCCGGAGTGCGAGCCGGCAGGCCCGGCACGGACAGCAGCGCGAGCAGCGTGGCCGCCGCGGTCGCGACGAAGACCGGGCCGAAGCCCCAGCGGTGCGCCGCCCACACGCCCAGCGGCAAGGCGATCAGGCTCGTCACGCCGCTCACCACGCCGATGAGGGCCAGGCCCTCGCCGCGCCGCTCGGCGGGGATCAGGGTGGCGGTGAGGGCGCCGCCGGCGACGGTACAGACGGCGAATCCGGCGCCCCGCACGAGGCTCACGGCGATGATCGCCAGCGGCGAGGACTCGAACGCGAGCACCACCGTCGGGGCGCCCAGCAGGAACAGCCCCAGCCCCAGCGACCAGCGGTAGCCGATCCGGCCCACCAGCTGCGGCGTCACCAGCTCGACCACCACCGTGGCCACGAGCAGGGCCACGGTCGCCAGGCCCGCGCCGGCGGAGGAGTGCGCCAGCATCGGCACCACGGACAGCGGCAGGTAGAACCCGACGGCCGACCCGGCGATGGAGACCAGGCGCAGCAGCACGGGACGGGTCACGAGGCGCGGGCGGGGGAGCGTCTGAAGGGCCATGGACAGCACGCTATGCGTGGACCGGCACACTGGTAAGGTCCAGTTCCATGCCTGTGGAGTGGGCCGGTTTGGGCCCGGAGCTGCTGGTGACGATCGACCGGACCAGCGGCACCGGCCTGCGCACCCAGCTGGAGGAGGCCCTGCGCGCCGCGATCCGCACCGGCCGCCTGGCCGGCAACGACAAGCTCCCGTCGTCCCGCGAGCTGGCGCAGCTCACCGGCCTGTCCCGCGGCCTGGTGCAGGACTGCTACGCGCAACTGCAGGCCGAGGGGTACCTGACCAGCCGCCCCGGCTCCGCGACGCGCGTCGCCCCCGGCGCGGCCACCCGCCCCGGACCCCCGCCGCGGCGGCCGTCGTCACCGGTGCCGCCGGCGATCGCGGACTTCCGCACCGGCGTGCCCGACCTGGGCCTCGTTCCGCGCGAGGACTGGGCCTGGGCGGTCCGCGAGGCCTGCCGCACCATGCCCAACGCCGCCTTCGACTACGGCGACCCGTCCGGTCAGCGCGGCCTGCGCGAGGTCCTGGCCGCCTACCTGATCCGCGTCCGCGCGACGGCCACGACTCCCGGCCACGTGATCGTCTGCGCCGGCATGGCCCAGGCCCTGTCCCTGATCCTGCCGGTGCTGCGGGCGGACGGGGTGGACACGCTGGCGGTGGAGGACCCGGGCCCGGGCTCGTCGACGGCAGACCAGGCAACCTCGGCCGGCCTGCGGGTGCTGCCCGTGCCCGTGGACGAGCACGGCCTGCGGCCCGAGGCGCTGGGCGACGCGCGCGCGGTGCTCGTGACCCCGGCCCACCAGTGGCCGACGGGCGTGGTGCTGTCGGGTCCCCGGCGGCAGGAGCTCATCGCCTGGGCCCGCGAGCGCGACGGCATCATCATCGAGGACGACTACGACGCCGAGTTCCGCTACGACCGCGACCCCGTCGGCTCGCTGCAGGGCCTGGCGCCGGACCGGGTCATCTCCCTCGGCACCGTGAGCAAGTCCCTGGCCCCGGCCATCCGCCTCGGCTGGATCGTCGCGCCGGACCGCTGGCTGCCCGCCGTCGCCCACGCCAAGCACCTGGCCGACCGCGGGAGCCCGGGCATCGACCAGCTGGCGCTGGCGGCGCTGCTGGAGTCGGGCCGCTACGACCGGCATCTGCGCCGGATGCGCACCGAGTACGCCGCGCGCCGCGAGACGCTGCTGCGTGCCCTGGCGCGGCACGCCCCGCGGCTGCCGGTGACCGGCCTGGCGGCGGGCTTCCACGCCGTGCTGACCCTGCCGGACGGCACCGACGAGGCGCGCCTGATCCAGCGCGCCCGCGCTCGCGGCGTCGGCCTGTACGGGATGTCCGGGATGTACCGCGCAACGGGCGCATCGAGCCCGCGCCTGGTCCTCGGGTTCGGCGACACGTCCCAGCGGGCGATCGAGGCGGGCATCGAGGCGATCGCCGATCTGCTCGACGCCCCGTAGCGCCCGCCGGCGAGCGCCGCTCACGTGAGGAAGAGGACCACCGCCACCGTCGCGGCGAAGACGACGATGATCCAGCGCAGCACCTCGCCCGGGAGGCGGCGGGCCACGCGCGCGCCCAGGTAGCCGCCGGCGATCGTGGCCGGGGCCAGGATCGCCACCACGGCCCAGTTCACCGGGCCGAAGACGCTGTAGAGCAGCACCGTGGTCACGCCGACGACGGCCGAGAACACGTTCTTCAGGGCGTTCAGGCGGCGGAGGGGCTCGGGCAGTACCAGGGACAGAAACGCGATCAGCAGGACGCCCATGGCGGCGTTGAAGTAGCCGCCGTAGAGGCCGCAGCCGAAGACCGACAGCTGGGTCTGCACCGCGGCCCGCCGTGGCGAGATGTCGTGTGGATGGCCGGCCAGGGCCCGCAGCCTCTTCTGGAAGGCCATCATCGCCGCGGCGCCCAGCAGCAGGAAGGGCACGACGACGTCGAAGACCTCGTGCGGGGTGAACAGCAGCAGGGCGCTGCCGCACAGGGTGCCCGCGACGATCGTCGGCAGGATGGCGCGGATGCGGCCCGCCTGGCCCGTAAGCTCCGGGCGGCTGCCGACCGCGCTGGCGGCGTAGCCGGGCGCCACCGAGAGCGCGTTGGTGACGTTCGCGGCCACGCCGGGCAGGCCCAGGCCCACGAGCAGCGGGAAGGTGATCAGGGAGCCGCCGCCCGCGATCGCGTTGACGGTGCCGGCCAGCAGGCCGCCGCCGAGCAGGAGCAGGGCCTCACCGGGGTTCACCCGATCATCATGACGGATCCGGGGGCGGCGGCCCGCCCCCGGATCCGCGTCAGGCCCGGCTGATGGCGTCCAGCACGTCCAGCCGGGTGGCCCGGCGCGCGGGCAGCAGGCCGGCGACGAGCCCGGCCACGGTCGCGACCGCCACGATCAGCGCGAGCCGCCCGAACGGCACCTCCACCGCGAGCGGGGTGGTCGAGCCGAGGGCGGTCACCGCGCCGGCCCCGAAGCCGAGCCCGAGGGCCACGCCGATCACCACCGCCAGCACGGCCACGAGCACCGCCTCGCCCCGCACCATCCAGCGCAGCTGCGTCCGGCTCATGCCGACCGCCCGCAGCAGGCCGATCTCGCGGGTCCGCTCGACGATCGACAGGGCGAGGGTGTTCGTGATGCCCAGCAGCGCGATGGCCACGGTGAACAGCAGCAGGGCCGTGGTCACGCCGAGGATCTCGTCGACGCCGCGGGTCCGGCCGGCCACCGCCTCGGCCTGGTCGCGCAGCTGGGCGGTGGGCGTGCCGGCCAGCGCCGCCTCGATCGCGCGCCGGGCGGCGGCCGGGTCCGCCCCGTCGGCGAGCCGGACGAAGACGCTCGCGTCGACGTTCTCGGCGTACAGGCGGGCGTAGGTGTCCAGGCCGATGATGTAGTCGGTCGACAGCGCCTGCGCGTCCGCGTCCCGCAGCAGCCCGGCGACCGGCAGGCGCTGCTCGCCGGTGCGCGCGAACGTCATCGGCAACGTGTCGCCGACGCTGAGGCCGCGCTCGCGGGCGACCCGCTCGGCCAGGATGACGCCGCCGCCGGCCAGCGCGTCGAGCCGGCCCGCGACCAGGTGCAGGGACGTGACCCGGGGCAGGGTCGCGGGGTCGACCGCGGTCAGGGCGCTGGTCATGGTGCCGTCCTTCCAATGGCCGTACCGCAGCCGCGACGCCACCGCGACCTCGTCCAGCGCCGCGACATGGTGCTGCACGTCCGGCGGCAGGCCGCCGAGCATCTCGTTGCGACTGCTCTCGATGACGTAGTCGGCGGTGATGGTCTCGCCGTAGGACTGGCGGATCGCCGACCGGACCGACGTGCCGACGACCGCCATGAAGCCGATCAGCGCCAGGCCGAGGGCCAGGGCCATCGCGGTCGCGGCGGTGCGCCGGGGCGCGCGGGCGGCGGTCTGCCGGGCGAGGCGGCCCGGCACTCCGGCGAGATCCAGCGGCCGTCCGGCGATCCGGGCCAGGACGGGGGCGATCGCCGGGCCGAGCAGCGTCAGGCCGCCGACGGTGACGAGCGCCCCGGCGCCGAGCAGGCCGAGCGACCCGCGCCCGGCCAGGACCACCCCGAGGGCCGCCGCGCCGGCGAGGGTGACGACCGCCCCGCCGAGCGCGCGGGCGCGGTTCGCCGCCGGGCCGGTCGCGGCCTCGCGCATGGCCTCGACGGGCGCGATCCGCGCGGCCCGGCGGGCGGGCGCGACGGCGGCGGCGACGGTGATCAGGACGCCGATGACGGCCGCCGCGGCCACGGTGCGGGGGAGCAGGACGAGGTCGCCGTCCGGCAGCGGTACGCCCACCTGTCCCGCGAGCGCGCGCAGCCCGGCCGCGGCGGCGACGCCGAGCCCGATGCCCGCGGCCGAGGCGGCGGCGCCGACCAGCGCGGCCTCGCCGAGCACCGAGCCGAGCAGCTGCCGCCCGGTGGCCCCGGCGGCCCGCAGCACCGCCAGCTCGCGGGTGCGCTGGCCGACGACGACCGCGAACGTGTTGGCGATGAGGAACCCGCCGACGAGCAGGGCGGCCCCGGCCAGGGCGAGGAGCATCGCGCGCAGGTACCCGACCTGGCCCTTGGCCGCCGACGCGCTCGCCGCGGCCACGTCCTGGCCGGTGACGACCTCGGCGTCGGCGCCCAGCCGCTCCGCGAGGCGCTGGCGCACCTGCGCCACCGTCGCGCCCTCGGCGACGGCGACGGCGATCTCCGGCACGCCGTCACCGAGCCCGAGCAGTCGCTGCGCGGCCGGCAGGGTGACCAGCGCGACCGTCGTGTCCGGCAGGCCGGGCCGGTCGCCGAACCAGGCGAGCCCCACCACCCGCAGCGCGGCGGTCGACGCGGCCTGCACGGTCACCGTGTCGCCGAGCGCGACGTGGTACTCGCGCGCGGTGGCCGCGTCGAGCACGACCTCGTCGCCGGTCAGCGGCGGGCGGCCGGTGCGCACGGCGAACGCGTTGAACGGCTCCGGCGTCCACGAGCGCAGCAGCGACGCCCCGGACGGCACGAGGGTGCGCCCGCCGGCGGTGAGCAGCGCCTGGCCCCGGGCGGCCGGCTGGGCGTCGGCGACGCCGGGCACCGCGCGGACGCGCTCGAGGGTCGCGGCCGGGAGCGGGTCGCGCTCGACCTCGACGCCCATCGCGTCGTCGAACGCGGTGGCGCGCCGGACGGTCAGGTCGGTGCCGGCGGCGGCGGTGCGGAACTGGGCGTCCAGAGCGCGGCCGGACGTGTCGGTGAGCACGAGGGTGCCGGTGACGAACATGATGCCGAGGGCCACGGCGAGCAGGGTGAGCGCGAGCCGGGCCGGGTGGGCGACGGCGTTGCGCAGGGTCAGGCGCCACATCGCGGTCACCGCCCCGCCCGCGCCGGCGCGTCCAGGCGCGTCATGCGGGACAGGACCGCGTCGGCGGTCGGCTCGCCGAGCTCGTCCACCACGCGGCCGTCGGCGAGGAAGACGACCCGGTCGGCGTGGGCGGCGGCCCGCGGGTCGTGGGTGACCATCACGATCGTCTGGCCGAGGTCCCGCGCGGCGTGGCCCAGGAACGCCAGCAGGGCCTCGCCGCTGCGGGAGTCGAGGTTGCCGGTAGGCTCGTCGGCGAAGACGATGTCGGGCCGGGCGATCAGGGCCCGGGCCACCGCGACCCGCTGCTGCTGGCCGCCGGAGAGCTCGGCCGGGCGGTGGTGCAGCCGGTCGGCGAGCCCGAGGGTGGCGACGAGCTCGTCGAACCAGGCGCGTTCGACCGGGCGGCCGGCCAGGGCGAGCGGCAGGCCGATGTTCTCCGCGGCGCTCAGGGCCGGGATCAGGTTGAATCCCTGGAACACGAAGCCGAGCCGTTCCCGGCGCAGCAGGGTGCGGCGGCGCTCGTCGAGCGCGGTCAGGTCGGTGCCGCCGAGCAGGACCCGGCCGGAGTCGACGGTGTCGAGGCCGGCGAGGGCGTGCATGAGGGTCGACTTGCCGGAGCCCGACGGGCCCATGACGGCCGTGAAGCTGCCGGCGGTGATCGCCACGCTCGCGCCGTCGAGCGCCCGGACGGCGGTGTCGCCGCGGCCGTAGATCTTGACGAGGTTCTGGGCCTGTGCGGCCAGGTCTGGTTGCATGCCCGGCAGCCTGCGGCCCGGCGCTGTCCGGCCCCTGGCGCGGCGCGGACAGCGGGCGGACAGCGGCCTGCGGAAGGCTGCCCGGGTGACGACGGTGATGATCGGCGGACCGGTCTGCCGGCGCTGCGTACGGCGGATCAGCGCCCGGGTGCGGGACCTGCCCGGAGTGGTGTCGCTGGAGCTGTGCGGGGCCTGCGGCCGGCTGCGCGTGCGGGGCGAGGCCGGCCGGGCGGCGCTGCTGGCCGTGGTCAGGGAGCCGTGAACGCCCGCAGCTTCTCCAGGGCCCACGGGAACTCGTGCTCGCCGAGCAGGTCCAGCGCCCGGCGGCCCTCCGCGGCGGCGGTCGCCTCGTCGCCGTCCGTGCGGGCGATCCGGGCCCGGCCCCACGCCGCCCACGCCTGGCAGCGGGGGTTGCGGGCCTGCCGGGCCACCGCGTCGGCCTCGGCGAGCAGCGGGGCCGCGGCGGCCGGGTCGCCCGCGTCGAGCCGGGCGTGGGCGAGGTGCACGAGGGCGAACGCGAGCCCGTGCGGCGCCTGCAGCCGGCGCGACCGCTCGACGACCCGCACCAGCACCCGCTCCGCCTCGCCGGGCCGCCCCGCGCCGAAGAGCGCGACGCCGAGGTGCGCCGCGGCCGCCTCGGCCATCATCGAGTCGCCGGCGTCGAGGAAGCGCGACTCGGCGCCGCGCCACCGGGTCACCGCGGTGTCGAAGTCGCCGATGCGCAGGTCGAGCATGGCCTCGAGGTACTCCGCCGTGGCCAGCCAGTAGGCGTCGTCGAGCTCGTCGCGGCTGCGGCGCACGAGGGCCCGGTGGTGTTCGGGGTCGCCGCTGTACTGCCCCTCCCACGCCACGACGAGCCGGGAGATCGCGGCGTTGCCCGCATCGCCGAGCTGCTCGAACAGCGCGAGGCTGGTCCGGGCCGCGGCCCGGGACTCGGCGGTGGGGTAGTACACGCCGAGCAGGCCGACGCCCTGCAGCAGCCTCGCCCGCTCGGCGGGTGGCGGGTCGCCGGTGGCGAGCAGCACCGTCAGCGCCCGGACGCCCTCGTACCGCACGCCGTAGTTCCAGTACGGCATGAGCGCCTCCACCAGGCGCATCCCCGCCCGCAGGTCCCCGGGCGCCAGTTCCAGGGCCCGCTCGACCGCGGCGCGCAGGTTGTCGGCGTCCTCGCGCAGCCGCTGCCAGGCGGGCGCGGCGGAGCGCACGGACGGCCCGAACCGCTCGGCGAGCCGGGTGTAGTGGCCGAGGTGCCGGTCGCGGCAGGTGCCCGTCTCGCCGGCCTCGGCGAGCCGGTCGGCGGCGTACTCGAGCACCGTGGCGAGCAGCCGGAACCGCCCGGTGGCCGGGTCGGGCACCACCAGCGAACGGTCGACCAGGCGCAGCAGCAGATCCAGCACGTCGCCGGCCCCGATGGCCCCGAACGCGCCCACGTCCTCGGCCGCGGCCAGGTCCCAGCCGCCCCGGAACACCGCCAGCCGGCGCAGCAGCACCCGCTCGGGCTCCGGCAGCAGGTCGTGGCTCCAGTCGAGCACGGCCCGCAGCGTGCGGTGCCGGGCCTCGGCGGTGCGGGGACCGCCCGTCAGCAGGGCGAACCGGTCGCCGAGGCGCTCGGCGATCTCGGCCGGCGGCAGCGCCTTGACCCGGGCCGCGGCCAGCTCGACGGCGAGCGGGATGCCGTCGAGCGAGCGGCAGATGGCCTCGACCGCGGGCGTGGTGCCGGCGTCGAGCGCGAAGCCGGGGCGCACGGCCCGCGCCCGGTCGGCGAAGAGCCGGGTCGCCGACGGCAGGTCCAGCGGCGCGACGGGCACCTGCACCTCGCCGGTGACGGCGAGCGCCTCCCGGCTGGTCGCCAGCACCCGCACGCCCGGGGCGGCCTGCACGATCCGGTCCACGAGCGCGGCGGCGCTGTCGACGACGTGCTCGCAGTTGTCGACGACGAGCAGCATGCGGGCGCCGGCGAGGTGACCGGCGAGGGCTTCCCCGTCGGGTACACCGAACTGCACGGCAACGGCCTCGGCGATCTCGGCGCCGGGCGGCAGCGCGGCGAGGCGGACGAGCCGCACTCCGACGTCGGCGGCCAGGTGGCGGGCGGCCTCGACGGCGAGGGTGGTCTTGCCGACGCCGCCGGGCCCGACCAGCGTGACGACCCGGGCCGTGCGCAGCTGGTCGAGCACGAGGGCGAGGTCGTCGTCCCGGCCGAGCAGCGAGGTGAGCCGGGCCGGCAGCGCCGGGCCGGTCCGCACGGGCACGGGCACGGCCGCGGGGCGGTCCGGCACCTCCTGGCGCAGGATGGCCCCGGCGAGCGCCTCCAGCTCGGGGGAGGGATCGATGCCGAGCTCGTCGGCGAGCCGCCGGCGCAGCGCCCGGTGCGCGGCGAGCGCGTCGGCCTGCCGCCCGGCGCCGTGGAGGGCGAGCATGAGCAGCCGGGCCGGGCGCTCCCGCAGCGGGTGCTCGGCCGCGAGCCGCTCCAGGTCGGCGACGGCGCCGCCGGGCCGGCCGGTCGCGGTCAGCAGCTCGAGGCGGTCCTCGACGGCGCCGAGCCGCAGCTCCTCCAGCCGGTGCCGCTCCCGCCCGGCCCACTCGGCGTCGCCGACGTCGGCCAGCGCCGGCCCGCGCCACCAGGCCAGCGCCTCGTCGAGCGCGTGTTCGGCGGCGACCGGGTCGCCGGCGTCGCGGGCCGCGCGGGCCAGCCC
Source organism: Dactylosporangium sp. NPDC000244 (assembly GCF_040300725.1). NCBI lineage: Bacteria > Bacillati > Actinomycetota > Actinomycetes > Micromonosporales > Micromonosporaceae > Dactylosporangium > Dactylosporangium sp. NPDC000244. Next base: position 40,632 of record NZ_JBEPEH010000048.1, on the reverse strand, counting down.
GAGGGCCGCCTCGAACCGGTGGACGTCGACGGACTCGGGCGGCACCGCGAGCCGGTAGCCGGGCGCGCGGGTGAGCAGCCGGTCGCCCGCCTCGCCGAGCGCCCGCCGCAGCTTCGACACCCGCGTCTGCAGGGCGTTGGCCACGTCGACGGGCAGGTCCTCACCCCAGAGCGCGTCGGTCAGGGTGTCGACGGAGACCACCCGGCCCGCGGCGAGGACGAGCCGGGCCAGCAGCGGGCGCACCGACGGCGCCAGCGCGACCGGCGGCCGCCCCGGCCGGCGGACCTCGACCGGCCCGAGCAGGCGGAAGACGACCTCGGTGCTGTCCAGCGTCACGGGGGATCATGCTAATCGCCGCGCAGGAGCCGGTCGCCGAGCCGAGCCGCGTCGCGCCCGACCCAGCCGAGCACCGCGGAGCCGCGGGTGCGCTGCCACGGCAGGCCGAGGAAGAACAGGCCGGGCCAGTCGGTCACGCCGTGGCGGTGCACCGGGGCACCCGCCCCGTCGAGCACGGGCACCTCCAGCCACGGGTAGTGCGGCCGGAATCCGGTCGCCCACACGACGGCGTCGACCGGCCGGGCCGAGCCGTCGGCGAGCAGGAGGTTCCGGCCCTCGGCGCCGGTGACCCGGTCCAGCCGGTCCACCTGCCGCAGCAGGGCGCGCACGTCGGTACCGATGATCGGGTTGGCGGCCCGGATGCGGCGGCCCAGCGGGCTGTGGGGGCCGAGGCCCATCGTGCCGAGGCGCGAGAACCACCAGAAGATGTCGCGGCCGAGCCAGCGCTGCGGCATGGCCGGGCCGATCGCCGCGGCCGACAGGGCGACCCGGCGGCCGGCCGCGGCGAGCTCCTGCGCGATCTGGACCCCGGTGTTGCCGGCCCCGACCACGACGACGTCCGCGCCGGGCACCTGGTCCGGGTTGCGGTACCGGCTGCTGTGCACCTGCACGACCTGCGGCGCGAGCCGGTCGGCGAACGCGGGGACGTGCGGGGTGTGGAACGCCCCCGCGGCCACGACGACCCGCCGGGCCGCGTAGGTGCGGCCCGGGGTCCGCACCGTGAACCCGCCGCCCGGCTCGGGCCGGACCGCGCTCACCGGGCTGTCGAGGCACACCGGCAGGTCGAAGCGGTCCGCGTACGCCTGCAGATAGTCGGCGACCTCGTCCTTGGTGGGATGGGCGTCCGGGTCGCCGGGGAACGGCAGGCCGGGCAGGGCGTTGAACCGGTTCGGCGTGAACAGCCGCAGCGAGTCCCACCGCCGCCGCCACGCGTCGCCGACCCGGGCGTGCGCGTCGAGCACGGCGAACTCGCGCCCGGCCCGGCGCAGGTGCCAGGCCAGCGCGAGCCCGGCCTGGCCACCGCCGACGATCACCACGTCGAGCATCGCGGCCTCACACCGTCTCGTAGCCGGCGTCGTCGATCGCGGCCCGCACCGCGGCGGGATCGGCGGTGCCGAGGGTCCGGACGGTCTTCGCGGCGACGTCGACGCGGACCTCGGTGACGCCGGGCACGCGGCCGACGGAGGCGGTGATGGCGGCGACGCAGTGGCCGCAGGTGATACCGGGGACGTTGAGCAGGATCTCGTTCATGCCGGCCAGCCTGCGAGGGGCCGCTGTCCGGCCGCTGTCCGAGCGCGGGCAGGGGCCGGACAGCGCGGCCCGGGATCGTCCGGCGCATGGAGAACTGCACCCTGGAGATCGGCGGCATGACCTGTGCGTCGTGCGTGGGACGCGTGGAGAAGGCCCTGCTGCGGGTCGACGGCGTCGGTACGGCCACCGTCAACCTCGCCACCGAGCGCGCGACCATCACCTTCGACCCGTCCCGAGTCACGCCCGCCGCGCTGGCCGCCGCCGTGGGCCGGGCGGGCTACCGGGCCGAGGCACCCACGCCGGAGACGCCGAAGCCGGCCGAGCGGGCCGAGCCGGGCCCGGGCCGCTGGACGTGGATCACGACCCTTGCCGCCGGACTCGCCATGATGATCCTGATGTACGTCCCGCTGCCGCTCGACGCGATGGACTGGCTCATGCCGCTGCTGCTCGTCGTCGCGACGGTCGTACAGATCGGGCCCGCCCGGCCCTTCTACGCCGCGGCGTGGGCGGCCGCCCGGCACCGCGCGGTCGACATGAACACCCTCGTGGTCCTCGGCACGACGGTCGCCTACGGCTACAGCGCCTTCGTGACCCTCTGGCCCGCCCAGGCCGAACGATGGGGACTGCCGCTGCACGTGTACTTCGAGATCTCCGTCATCGTCACCGCCCTCGTCCTCGCCGGGCGATGGCTCGAGGCCCGGGCGCGGCGGCAGACCGCGGCGGCGATCCGGACCCTGGTCGGGCTGCAGCCCCGCACCGCCAGAGTGCTGCGCGGCGGCGAGGAGCTCGACGTCCCCGTCGAGTCCGTCGCCGTCGGTGAGCTGGTCCGGGTCCGCCCCGGTGAGCGGGTGCCCGTCGACGGCGTGGTCACCGAGGGCGCCTCCAGCGTCGACGAGAGCATGCTCACGGGGGAGAGCCTGCCCGCGGCGAAGACCGTCGGTGACGTGCTCATCGGCGCCACGGTCAACCGCACCGGCGCCGTGGTCATGCGGGCCACCGCCGTCGGCCGCGACACGACCCTGGCCCAGATCGTCCGTCTCGTCGAGGAAGCCCAGGCCGGCAAGGCGCCGATGCAGCGGCTCGTCGACCGCGTCTCCGGCTGGTTCGTGCCCGCCGTGATCGCGCTGGCGGTGCTCACGTTCGCGGTCTGGGCCGTCGCCGGCTCGCTCACCGCCGGGCTCGGCGCCGCCGTCGCCGTGCTCATCGTCGCCTGCCCCTGCGCGCTCGGGCTGGCCACGCCGACGGCGATCATGGTCGGTACCGGCAAGGCGGCCGAGCTCGGCATCCTCATCGGCGGCGGCGAGGCCCTCGAACAGGCCCGGCGGGTCACCACCGTCGTGCTCGACAAGACCGGCACCCTGACCCTTGGCCGGCCCGCCGTCACGACCGTCGTGGCGCGGCCCGGCACCGACCCCGGCGACCTGCTCGCGTGCGCCGCCGCCGCGGAGGCCGGCTCCGAGCACCCGGTCGGCGAGGCCATCGTCGCGCACGCCCGCGACCGCGGCCTGGCGCTGCCGCTCCTCGACGCGTTCGAGGCCGTGCCCGGCCACGGCATCCGCGCCCGGGCCGGCGGCCGCGACGTCGTCATCGGCAACGCCGCCCACCTCGACGCCCACGGCGTGCCCACCGATCCGCTGGCCGCGGCAGCCGCCGAGGTCGCGGGCGCGGGCGGGACCGCGGTCTACGCCGCCCTCGACGGCGAGCTCGCGGGCCTGATCGGGGTCGCCGACACCGTGCGGCCCGAGGCGCCGGCGGCCGTCGCGCAGCTGCGCGCCCTCGGGCTGGACGTCTGGATGCTGACCGGCGACGAGCGGCGCACCGCCGAGGTCGTCGCGGGCCGGGTCGGCATCGAGCGGGTCGTCGCCGGGGTGCGCCCGGACGGCAAGGCCGCGCACGTCGAGGCCCTCCAGCGCGACGGCGCCGTGGTCGCGATGGTCGGCGACGGCATCAACGACGCCCCCGCGCTGGCCCGGGCCGATCTGGGCGTCGCCATCGGCACCGGCACCGACGTGGCCATCGCCGCCTCCGACATCACGCTCGTCGGCGGCGACCTGCGCGGCATCGTGACCGCGATCGCGCTGTCCCGCCGCACCGTCGCCACGATCAAGCAGGGGCTCGGCTGGGCGTTCGCCTACAACGTCCTGCTCATCCCGGTGGCCGCCGGAATGCTGTACCCCCTGAACGGCACCCTGCTCGACCCGTCCCTGGCCGCCGCCGCGATGGCGATGAGCTCGGTCAGCGTCGTCACCAACGCGCTGCGGCTGCGCCGGTTCCGCCGTCCCACCACCGCCGCGCGGCTGCGGCCCCGGCTCGGTGCCCGGCTCGCCGATCTCGGGTACCTGGCCGGCGTCGCGGCCCTGGCCGTCGCCGTCGGCGCCGGACTCACCGGCCTGAGCCACACTGCCGCCGCCCGCCGCGGCATGAACGGCGTGCTGGCCTGGACGCAGGGCACCGGCATGCCGATGCGGCCGCCGATGAGCGTCATGATGGGCGCCGACATCGCGCCCCGGCCCGCCGAGGACGACGGCGTGCGGGTCACGCTCGACGTGCCCGCCGGCATCGTGCCCGGCGAACCCGCGACCATCGGCATCCGGGTCGCCGACGCCGCGACCGGCCGCCCGATCGGCGACGTCGGCCGCAGCCACGAGGCCTGGATGCACTTCATCGCCACCCGCGCGGACCTCGGCACGTTCGCGCACGTCCATCCGGAGCCGACCGGCCGCCCCGGCGCGTTCGCGGTGCGCGTGACGTTCCCGACCGCCGGCCGCTACCTCGTGCACACCGAGTTCCGCCGCAAGGGGGCCATGAGCGACCTCGTCGAGCGGCACGAGATCGTCGTCGGCAACCCGTCCGGGGCGCCCGCCGGCCCCGCGCCCGCGCCCTCACCCCGCGACCAGGTCGTCGACGGCGTCCAGGTGATCCTGGCCGGCACCGCGACCGTCGGCGCGCCGAGCCGGTTCAGCTACTGGTTCGCCGACACGGCCACGGGTGAGCCGCTCACCGGGCTGCGGCCGTATCTGGCCGCCGCGGGTCACGTGGTGGTCATGCCGCTGGACGGCTCCGGCTTCGCCCACGAGCACGCCGAGGCGGTGGACGACGAGGGCCGGACGGTCTACGCGCTGCCGGGCGCCACCTTCGGACCCGAGCTGCGGATGCACGCGGACTTCCCGCGCCCCGGCCTGTACCGCCTGTGGGGCCAGTTCCGCCTCCCCGACGGCCGCGTCATCACGACGACGTTCACCGTGGCGGCGTCGTGATGCTCCGCCCGGGTCCGTGCCGTTGACGGTATATACCGTTGGGGGTATGTTCGAGGGGTGCTTTCGATCTTCGAGGTGCTGTCGCTGCCCGCGCGGCGGGAGATCATCGAGCGGCTGCGGCTCGGGCCGCGGTCGGTGAGCGAGCTCGCCGACGAGCTCGGGGTCAGTCAGCCGATCATGTCGAAGCACCTGCGCGTCCTGCGCGATGCTGGGTTCGTGAGCGTGCGCGCCGATGCGCAGCGGCGGTGGTACGAGCTGCGCGCCGAACCACTCATCGAGGTCGCGCAATGGCTGGAGCCGTACCGCTGGATGTGGGAGCACCGCCTCGACCGGCTCGGTGACCGGCTCGACGCGATGCGCGACGAGGAAACAGGAGGGCCGCGATCATGACCGAACCCGAGCTCATCGAAACCGGGCCGCGACCGGCCGTACAGGTGATGCGTGTCTATGACCATCCGATCGAGCGGGTCTGGCGAGCGGTGACCACGCCGGAGCACCTGGAGCAGTGGTTCCCCACCGCCGCCGACTTCGATCTGCGGCCGGGGGGCCGGATCCGCTTCGGCGACCTCGGCGACGGCGGCTCCGAGGGGGAGGTGCTCGCCGTCGAACCGCCGCACCGGCTCGACTTCCTGTGGGGCGGGCAGCGCTTCGAGTTCCGCCTGGCGCCCGAGGGGGCCGGCACCCGCTTCACGCTCGTGCACCACTTCGACGACCGGGCCGGCGCCGCCAGCTTCGCGTCCGGATGGGAGACCTGCCTGCGGGCGCTTTCGGCGGTACTGGCCGATGAGCCCCCGCCTCCGCCCGGACGCGCCGTGGCCCGCCACGAGGAGCTGGTGGGCCGCTTCGGCCTCGACCGCCCGCAGGTGACCCGCTCCGGGTCCGGCTGGCACGTGCGCTTCGAGCGCCAGCTGACCGGCCCGGCCGAGGAGGCCTGGAGCAGCTTCTTCGGCGGCGACGCGCCCGGCGTGGGGGAGCCGTTCCAGGGATACGGCACCGTCACCGCGGCCGACCCCGCCAAGACGTTCGCGTGCCCGGGCGTGCGCCTGGCGCTCGGTCCCGGCACCGGGCACGGCGCGCGGCTGGTGCTGGAGGCCGATGGCACCGGCGAGCCCGAGCTCGCCGCGGCCGTCGAGCGGTGGAGCGGCGCGGTCGCCCGCGTCGCCCGCGAGGCCGCCGCGAGCAGCGCCTGACCCGGGCTCAACGGCCGCCGGTGACGTCGATCGTCGTGCCCGTCACGTAGGCGGCGTCGGGGGAGAGCAGCCACGCCACCGCGCCCGCGACGTCCTCGACCGTGCCGGCGCGACCCAGCGGCTGGTGCGGGCCGAGGCGGCGGGCGCGGCCCGGTTCCCCGCCGTCGGCGTGGATCTCGGTGTCGATGATGCCCGGGCGGACGCTCGTGACGCGGATGCCGAACTGGGCCACCTCCAGCGCCAGCCCCCGGGTGAGCGTGTCCACCGCGGCCTTGCTTGCGGCGTAGTCGACGTACTCGCCCGGCGCCCCGAGCTGCGCCGCCTTCGACGAGATGTTCACGATCGCCCGGTCCGGCCGGTCGCTGTCGCGCATCCGGATCACGGCCTCCCGGCAGCACAGGGCCAGCCCGACGACGTTCACGGCGAGGACCCGCGCCCACCGCTCGGCCGAGATCTCCTCGAACGCGCACTGCCGCTCGAGCACGCCGGCGCTGTTGACCAGGCCGGCCAGCGGGCCCATCGCGTCCGCGGCCGCGAACAGCTCGCCGGCCCCGGCCGGGTCGCCGACGTCACAGGCGACCGCCCGCACCGGGCTGTCCGCGCGGTGCAGCTGCGCGACCAGTGCTTCGGCGCGTTCGGCGTTGCCGCGGTACCCGAGGATGAGCCCCCGGCCGGGCACCCCGGCGAGCCGGCGGGCCACGCCCGCGCCGATCCCACGGGTCCCGCCGGTGATGACGTACACAGCCTGCATGGGTGGTGACCGTACGAGGACCCGAGGCCGGCGGCGAGGTCCAGAATCACTGAGTGAGTCACACGATGATCGGCCGGGTCCTGGCGCTGCTCGACGCCGTGGCCGGCGCGGGCGCCATCGGCCGCCGCGACCTCGCCCGCGCGGCGGGCCTGCCCCAGGCGACGGCCAACCGGATCGTGGCCACCCTGCTCGAGCAGCGCCTGCTCGCCGAGTCGCCCGCGGGCCTGCGCCTGGGCCTGCGGCTGTTCGAGCTCGGCACCCTCGCCGGCGAGTCCGGGGTCAGCCTGCTCGACGTCGCCCGCCCGTACCTCGTCGACCTGCACGGCGCCTTCGGCTGGACGGCCCAGCTCGCCGCGCTCGACGGCGACGCGGTGATCTACCTACTCAAGGTCGACTCCCACCGCCGCCCCCGGCTCGGCACCCGCGTCGCCGGACGGTTCCCGCCGCACTGCACCGGGGCCGGCAAGGCGCTGCTGGCGTTCGGGCCGCCCGAGGCCGCCGAACACCTCCCGCTGCCGGCCCGCACCCCGGCCACCATCACCGACCGGTCCCGCCTCGCGGCCGACCTGCGCGCGACCCGCCGCCGCGGCTACGCCGTCGACCGCGGCGAGTTCCAGTCGGGCATGCTCGGCGTCGCGGCACCCGTCCGCGTCGCCGGCCGCCCCTTGGCCGCCGTGACCCTGGCCGGCCCCGAGGACTCGCTGGACGTCCCGCGGGCCGCCCACGCCCTGCGCGTCGTCGCCCGCATGATCGAATCCCGGCTGCGTTAGGGTTCGGCATGGGCGATCTTGATCGGCAGCGCGAGTACTGGGACACGACCGGCACCACGAAGACCTTCGGCCACCCGTTCGACCCGGCCTGGCTCGCCGGCCTCGCGCCCACCGCCCGCATCCTCGACTACGGCTGCGGCTACGGCCGCCTCACCGGCGAGCTCGCCGGCCACGGCTGGACCGGCGTCGAGGGCGTCGACGTGGCCCCGCAGCTCCTCGCCCGTGCCCGCGCAGCGCACCCGGCGGCCCGGTTCACCGTGCTCGACGAGCCGCCGCGGCTGCCGCACGCCGCGGCCGCGTTCGACGCCGCCCTGCTCTTCGCCGTCCTCACCTGCATCCCCACCGACGAGGGCCAGCGCGCCCTGCTCGCGGAGCTGCACCGGGTCCTCGCCCCGGGCGCGTTGCTCTACGTGAGTGACATGGGCCTGCAGGACGACGAGCGCAACCGGGCCCGCTACGAGCGGTTCGCGGCCGTCCACGGCACCTATGGCGTCTTCGAGACCGGTGACGGCGCGGTCGTACGGCATCACACCGACGCGTGGTTCGCGGACCTCTTCGCCGCCTTCGACCCCGTCGACTCCCGCGAGATCCCGGTGCGCACGATGAACGGCAACCCGGTCAGCGCCCGCCAGTTCCTCCTGCGCCGGGTCTGACCGCAAAATCGGGTCTGGCGCAACCGCGCCGACTCGGGCTAATCTTCTCTGCGAGACCGGCATCTTCCCCCGTGGATGCCGGTCTCCATTACGTTACGGCCCCGTCGGCTCGCTCGGTCCGCTCCGCCCGCGCGATCAGCGCGACGATCCGGTGCTGGAGCGCAGACGGGCACGAGTCCACCCGCGACGAGTCGCCGGCGCCGGGCGCGAGCAGCTCGATCCGCTGGTGCAGCAGGCCCAGCCGCTCCCGGTCCCCGTCGCGCAGCGCGGCGTCGAGATGCTCGGTCAGGCCGTCGAGGAGCAGCCACCCGTCCGGCGGCAGCCTCCAGGCGAGGGCCTCCCGCAGCACCGTGACGACGTCGCGGGCCGACCGGTCGTCCGGCGGATAGGGCAGGAACTGGTAGCCGACCCCGCGCACCGTGAGCAGATGCCGCGGCGCCGCCGGCTCCGGCTCGATCTTGTCCCGCAGCCGCTTGATGTGCACGTTGAGCGTGTTGCTGTCGCCGGCGACCCCGTCCCAGACCGAGGCGAGCAGCTGCTCGCGCGGCAGCGTCCGGCCCGCGTTGCGCACGAACGCCTCCAGCAGCCGGAACTCCTTGCCCGCCAGCTCGACCCGCTCCCCGGTGACGGTCGCGGTGCGCGCGGCCGGATCGAGCGCGACCGGCCCGGCGGCGATGACGGCCGGCAGCCGGTTCCCGGCGGTGCCGGGCCGCCGCCGCAGCACCGCCCGGATGCGGGCCACGAGCTCGCGCGTCCCGAGCGGCCGGATGACGCAGTCGTCGGCCCCGTGCTCCAGGGCGAGCAGGATGTCGTCCTCGCCGGCGCGGGCGCTCACCACGATGATCCCGACGCCCCGGCGGCCGCGCATGGTCCGGCAGAGCTCGAGCCCCCGCCGCTCGATCCGGGCGACGTCGAGCAGCACGAGATCGGCGCCGTGCTCGGCGAGCTCCGGGACCGCGTCGCCGAACGCGACGGCCCGGGCGTCGTAACCCTCACCGCGCAGCAGCGCGGCCGGCGCGGCGGCCGATGACGGGTCCTCCGAGACGAGCAGCAGGCGGGTCACGCGAACCAACATAGGCGACGAGTGTTAACAGCAGGGTTCGCAAGGCCGACTCACCCGCGACTTGACCCGCGGGTGAGTCGCATGGCCTCGTCGTTGTGCACGATGATGTCGGCGTGATCGGCCGGGCGGACCGTGGCGAAGTAGAACTGCTGCGCGGGAATGTAACGCTCGCGCCATCGTCGTTCGACGTCGGCGCGAGATGACACCCCGCGCTCCCGGATCACGGCACGATCCACCGTCTTCTCGAGTTCGGTCGACACGAAGACGCGCAGGTCCCACCGGTCGATGAGTTCCGGGCGCATGAGGAAGACGCCGTCGAAGACCAGCACGGCGTCGGCGGGTGCGGTCGCGACCGGCGGGGACAGTACGGCGTCCGCGGTGTGGTCGTAGACCGCGTGCTGGAAGCGTCGATCTCCGCCCGGGCCGAGCGGATCGAGCAGGACCCGGGTCAGCCCGTGGTGGTCGTGGGCGTCGAAATAGCAGCCCTCGGCCGAGAACTCGCCGCGCGGATAGCGCTGTGCCCGGGGAACGAGGAAATCGTCGATCGTCGCGCGGATGACCTCGCGGCCCTGTGCGCGAAGGACGACGGCCAGCTCGTCGGCGAGCGTGGTCTTGCCCGCGGCGGGCGCTCCGTCGATGGCCACCCGCGTCGGGTGTGCGACGGTGACGGACCCGACCGCCTCGGCCAGGCGGGCCAGCACCTCGTCGCGGCTTCCTCGGTCCATGTCCTGCCCCGTCCCGGTCTCGCGAAGGTCGCCGTGCCGAGCCGACCCTATGCTTTTTTCGCGCCGCTCGCGCCCCCGGATTCGGCGTGCGCGGGCTTATCTCTTCGGCATCGGCGGGCTTTGACGTGCGAGCAGGGAACGCGACATCGTCCGGCCCGAGTAGACCGGCGCCGGCGCCGGTCAGGGGCGCAGGCCGGCCAGGAACACGTCGACCAGGCGGCGGCCGTAGCCGGGCTCCTCGCCCGGCACCGGCTGGCACAGCAGGGCGACCGCGTGCAGGATGTCCACGGCGCGCACGCCGGGGCGGATCTCGCCGGCCCGCGCCGCGGCCTCGATGAGCGCGTCCAGCACCGGGGACATGCGCTCGTAGAAGTACACCCGCAGGCGCTGGTGCGCGGCGTCGCCGGCCTGCAGCGCCGAGGCGAGCCCGGCCTTGGTCGCGACGAGCTCGGTGTAGCGCCGCACCCACATCGCGAGCGCCGCGGCGGGCGGCTGGGCCGCGCTCAGCTGCGCGCCCGCCGCGGCGCACGCGTCGATCTCGTGCTCGAGCACGGCGATGACCAGGTCCGAGCGCTGCGGGAAGTGGCGGTAGAGCGTGCCGACGCCGACGCCGGCCCGGTCGGTGATCTCCTTCGCGGGCGCGTCGACGCCCGACTCGGCCAGCACGATCTTCGCGGCCTCGAGCAGGGCTCCGAGGTTGCGCTGGGCATCGGCGCGCCGCGGGCTGGACACCAAGGTGCTCCTGTTCTGTCACATTCTGTCGCAAAGTGCTGTTGCTCTCTGCGAAGTGCGGTTGCGGAAACGGAAAGGCTTTCCGTATGGTGAAGCGGAAGGGCTTTCCGGTTCACCATACGGCAGGAGACCGCCATGCAGTACCGCACACTCGGCCGGACGGGCATCAAGGTCAGCCCGTACGCGCTCGGCACGCTCATGTTCGCCACGTCCGTCGGCAACGCCGATCCCGCCGACTCGGCCCGGGTCCTGCACAAGGCGCTCGACGCGGGCATCAACTTCATCGACACCGCCGACGCGTACGGCGACTCGGAGGAGGTCGTCGGCAAGGCGCTGCGGGGCCGGCGCGACGACGTCGTGCTCGCCACCAAGTTTGCCCGCCCGACCGGCGAGGACCCGAACCACCAGGGCGGCTCGCGGCGCTGGATCATGCGGGCGGTCGAGCACTCCCTGCGCCGGCTGCAGACCGACTACATCGACCTGTACCAGGTCCACCGCCCCGACCCGTCCACCGACATCGAGGAGACGCTGTCGGCGCTGTCGGACCTGATCCACAGCGGCAAGGTGCGGGCGATCGGGACCTCCGGCCTGCCGCCGTCGGACATCGTCGAGGCTCAGTGGGTCGCCGAACGCCGGGGACTGGAGCGGTTCCGGACCGAGCAGCCGGTGTACTCCCTGCTGAACCGCGGCATCGAGCGCGAGGTGCTGCCGGTCGCCCAGCGCTTCGGCCTCGGCACCCTCGTCTGGGGCCCGCTGGGCCAGGGCCTGCTGACCGGCCGCGTGCGCAAGGGCGGCGAGAACGACCTGAGCCGCGCCCGCTTCTTCAAGCACCTCAACGACGAGCGCCGCCTCGACGTCGTCGAGCGGCTCATCCCGCTCGCCGCGGAGGCGGGCCTGCCGATGACGCACCTCGCGATGGCCTTCACGATCGCGCACCCCGGCGTGACCAGCGCCCTGCTCGGCGCCCGCACGGAGGCCCAGCTCGACGACCTGCTGGCCGGCCTGGAGGTCGCCCTGACCGACGACGTGCTCGACCGCATCGACGAGATCGTCCCGCCCGGCACCGACGTGAGCATGGTCGACCAGGCCTACGTCCCGCCGCCCCTGCAGACACCGCACCTGCGCCGCCGCCCGCTCGCCGAACGCTCCGCCGCCTGAGCGCTCTCAGGATCGAGGTGGAGTAGGGGCCGCGTCGAAGAGGGCGAGCTCCTCGGCGTCCGGCGGCTCGAACAGCGGGGCGTAGAGGTCGAGCGTCGCAGATCGCGGCGGGAGCGCTCCACGCCGGCGCCGGGCCGCCGGGTTGCGACCTCGTGACATATGGCCGATCTGGCCCCTGAGCACTTGCCGCGCGGTGGTCGGTAACGGTGAGATCGTCGAATGGTCGATACGGCGCGGGTGGCTCAGTGGTGTGCGGGCGTGACGAAGTCGCGGGCGTTCGAGGTGGCGATCGTCCTGCTCGTCGGAGCCAACGCGCTGGTGCTCGCCGTCGAGACGTACCCGCATCCGGGCGCCCTCGGCGACCTGCTCGACGAGCTCGAGTGGGGGTTCCGGGTCGTGTTCGTGGCCGAGATCGCGATCCGCATCCTCGCGCACGGGCGGCGGCCGCAGGACTTCTTCAAGCAGGGCTGGAACGTCTTCGACTTCGTCGTGATCGCGGCGGCGTTCGTGCCGGGGCTGCACGGCGACTCGGCCGCGCTGCGCGTGATCCGCATCGCCCGCGTGGTGCGCCTGGTCCGGTTCTCGCCCGGCCTGCGCACGATCGTGACCGCGCTGCTGCGCAGCCTGCCCGGCGTCGGCGGCTTCCTCGCGCTGGCTCTGGTGACGCTCTACGTGTACGGCATGGTCGGCTGGCTGATCTTCGGCGACACGTATCCGAACGAGTACGGGACCATCGGCCGCGCGGTGGTGACCCTGTTCGTGCTGCTGTCACTGGAGAACCTGCCGGACCTGATCCAGCAGGGGGTGCAGCTGTCGCCGTGGACGCTCGTCTACTACGTGAGCTACGTGCTGCTGGCCGCCAACCTCCTCATGAACATCCTCATCGCCGTCATCGTCAACTCCATGGAGGAGGCGCGCCGGCTCGAGATGACCGACGGCCTGTCGCCGGGCTACGACGTCGACGGCGACGGCGTGCCCGACGAGATCGACCGGATCGCGGTCAGCCAGCGCCTCGACGACCTGCGCGCGCTCGTGCAGGAGCTGGAACGCGACCTGCGCATCGACCGCGGACCGGGGGCGAAATGAGCGAGTCGTACGTCGAGCGGCCGCCGCGGCCGGGGCCGCCGCGCCGGGGCGTCCGGGCGCGGACGGCGTCTCCACGCTCGCGGTCGACGTGGGGTACGCCGACCAGGCCCACCTCGGCCGCGAGTGCCTGCGCCTGAGCGGCCTCACCCCGCGGCAGCTGCTCGGCACCGGGTCGCTGGACCGGTGCGCGTGCGGCCACGACCACTCGGCCTCGTACCGGCCGTTCCTGCGCGGCGTGCGCGATTCGTTCCAGACCGGCCGGCGCCGCGACCGCTAGGGTCCGAATACGTGCCCAAGGTTTTCAGCGCCCTCGCCGTCTCCGTCGACGGCTTCATCAGCGGCCGCACCCCGGCCGGCGAGCCGGAGTTCGGCCGCGGTCTCGGTGACGCCCCGATGCTCTTCGACTGGTACTTCACCGGCGACACCCCCAGCCGCGAGTTCGACGGCTTCAAGCTCAGCGCGCCCAGCGCCCGGGTCTTCGACGCCCTCGCCGCCCGGGTCGGCGCCTCCGTGGCCGGACGGACCACGTACGAGCACTCCAGCGGCTGGAGCGGCGGCAGCCCCCACCCGACCGCGCCGCTCTTCGTCGTCAGCCACCGCCCGGTGCCCGGCCTCGGCGCGAGCCAGACCCTCGCGGCGGGCATCGAGGACGCGGTCGCCGCGGCGCGCGAGGCCGCCGGCGCCAAGGACGTCGCCCTCATGGGTGGCGGCGTGGTCACCGCGGCGCTCGAGGCCGGACTGGTCGACGAGCTCGTGCTGCACCAGGTGCCCGTCCTGCTCGGCGGCGGCCACCGCTACTTCCGGGAGCTGCCCCGCCACGTCCGCCTGCGCCTGCTCGAGATCGTCCCGGCCGACGGCGTCACGCACCTGCACTACGAGGTGATCCGGTGATCCTCGTGACAGGCGGGCTCGGCATGATCGGCGCGCACACCGCCCGCGCCCTGGCCGACCTGGGCCACGACGTCCTCGTCACGACCCATCACCGTGCCGAGGTCCCGGCGTGGCTGGAGGGCCGGGTGACCGTCGAGCCGCTGGACGTCACCGACCGCGCCGCCTTCCTGGCCCTCGCCGACCGTCACGCCGTCAGCGACATCGTCCACCTGGCCGGCAGCATCCCCGGCGACGACCCGGTCGCGTTCTTCCGCCACGACCTGGCCGGCCTGCTGAACGCGCTGGACGCGGCCCGCGCCCGGCGGGTGCGCCGCTTCGCGGTGGCGAGCAGCCTCGGGGTGTACCTCGGCCGCCCCGAAATCCCCTGGCACGAGGACCTGGCGCTGCCGGCCGCGGAGCTGCCGCACCTGATCATCGCCTTCAAGAAGGCGGTCGAGCCGCTCACCCTGCACGCCCTGCAGGGCACCGGCATCCAGCCGGTCGTGCTGCGGATCGGCACCATCTGGGGCCCGCTCGTCGACCCGGAGTCGCCGTTCTTCCACATCCCGTCCTACATCAGCGCCGTGCTCCGCGGCGAGCAGCCTCCCCGGTTGTACGGCTCCGACGGCGGCGACCGCTGCTACGCACCCGACGCCGGCCGGGCGATCGCGCTGCTGATGACGGCGCCGACCCTGCGGTACGACACGTACAACGTCTCCAGCGGCGTGCCGTCCACCAACGGCGACTTCGCCGCCGCGCTGGAGTCCGCGATCCCGGGCCTGCGGCTGGAACTGCACCCCGGCCGCGAGCACGGCCCCGGCGAGGACCCGTACCTCGACATCACGAGACTGACCGCCGACACCGGCTTCACCCCGGCCTTCGACGTGCGCGCCGCGGTCGCCGACTACGTCGCCTGGCGCGCCGCCAACCCTCGCTGACCGGGTCACCAGGCTTGGGCGGGTGCGCCGTCGTCGTCGAGGCCGTAGCGCTCCACCATCTCGGCCGTGACCCGGTCGCCGCGGCTGCGGTGGAGGCGGGCGAGCTCGGGCAGGGCGGCGGGGTCGCCGAGGTTCGCCGCGCGCACGCAGTACGCCTCGCCCCGGTCCGGGTGGATGCGGGCCAGCACGAGCGGTGCGTGCGCGTACAGCGGCGCCGCCCGCACCGCCGGCGGCTCGTCCGTGGCCAGGCGCCGGGCGATGAGCGGGGCGAGGTTCGCGGGCCGCGCCCGCAGGCCGAGCCGTTCGGCCCCGGCCAGGTCGCCCGTCATGGCCCGCAGCGCACAGAGATCGTCGACCGCGCGCGGGTGCCCGTCGCGGGCGGCCGCGACGGCGAGCCGCTCGGCGCGGTCCGGCTCCCCGTCGTCCTCGGCCCGCATGTGGGCGAGGCCGCTCAGCGCCTCCGCGTCGCCGCCCTCGTACGCCGCCCACCGCAGCGCCTCCGCCTCCGCGGCCCGCCCCTGCCGGTCGCGCAGCGCGGCCCGGTGCCGCAGCACCGCGGGGTGCCCGGCCGCGTCGTCCAGCGGCGCCAGGCACTGCGCGGCGGCGTCGTCGCCGCGCTCGACGGCCAGCCGCAGCAGCGTCACGGCCCCGGCCACGTCGCCGGCGGCCGCGCGGGCCGACCCGAGCTCGACCAGCGCCGCAGTGTGCCCGAGCTCGGCGGCGCGCCGCGCGTACGTGCCCGCGGCCGCCGGGTCGTCGCGGTGCAGGAGCCGCACGAGCGCGCTCGCGGCGTCGGCCACCCCGCGCCGGGCCGCGTCGCGGAAATGCTCCTCGGCCGCCGCGGCGTCGCCCTGGTGCTGCCGGATGCGCCCGAGGTCGAACAGCGCATCGGGGTCGCCGCTCGCGACGGCCCGTTCCAGCAGCCGTACCGCCCCGTCGGCGTCCCCGCCGCGCCGCCGCTGCCGCGCGAGCCGCCGCAGCGCCGAGCCGTCGCCCAGCACCGCCGCCCGCCCGGCCAGATCCTCGGCCTCGGCCGCGCGCCCCGCGGCGGCGGTGAGCACGGCGATGTCGGCCAGCGCGGACGGGTCGCCGTAACGGCCCGCGATCACCGCCAGGCGCAGGCCGTCGGCGTGCTCGCCCCGGCGGAAGCGCTCGACCGCCAGGCCCCGCAGCGGGCCGGTGTGGCGGGCGCAGGCCAGCCGCAGCGCCATCGCCAGGGCTCGCGTGACGCTGATCGCCAGGCAGGCGTCGAGCCGGTGCCGGGCGCCGGGCGCGGTGATGTCGGCCGTCCGCTGCCGCAGCGCCGCGACGGCCCCCGCCTTGCCGAGCCGCCGCTGGTCGTCGCGGAGCGCGTGCAGTTCGGCGGCGTGCCCGTACGACGCGGCCGTGACCGCGCACCGCTCCGCCGCGGCCCCGGACCGCCCCGCCGTGGCGCCGGACCGTTCTGCCGTGGCCCCGGACCGTTCTGCTGTGGCGCCGGACCGCCCCGCCGTGGCGCCCGACGGCTCTGCTGCGGCGCCCGACCGTTCCGCCGTGGCCCCCGTGGCCCCGGGACGCCCCGCCGCGCCGGTCGCCGCAGCCCGGCGGTGCAGGTCCGCGAGGCGCCGCAGGGCCGTGGTGTCGCCGCCGGCGGCCGCCCGGCGCGCGAACCGCTCGGCCTCGGCGTCCTCGCCGCGCTCGTGCGAGATGAGGGCCAGCGCGCCCGCCGCTGGGACCGATGCGTGTTCGGCCGCCGCCCGGTACAGCGCCTCGGCCCGGGTCGTGCCCGCCGCCGGGACTGACGCGTGCTCGGCCGCCGCCCGGGTTGTGCCCGCAGTCGGGTCGCGTTGTGGCTGCCGGCGCGCCAGCTCGCACAGCAGTTCCGGATCGCCGTTCGCGGCCGCGGCCCTGGCCAGCGCGTCGGCCCGCCCGGCGTCGCCGCGGTCGTCGGCGAGCACGGCCAGGCGCCGCAGCGCGAGGCCGTCCCCGCGCTCGGCCGCGGCGATGGCGAGCCGGGCCGCCCCGCGCGGGTCGCCGGCCCGCTCGCGCAGCATCGCCAGGCGCACGAGGGCCGTGGTGTCCCCGCGCGCGGCGGCGAGCCGGTACACCTGGGCGGCCCGCGCGTACCGGCCCCGTCGCTCGGCCTGCTCGCCGATGGTCCGGTCGGCGCATCCGGCCCAGAACGGCGCGGGCGGGAACACGGCGGCCCGGCGGATGGCCCCGTCGTACAGCGCGTGCTCGGGGACGGCGGGGTCGACGGTGCCACCGAATCGCCAGGCGTCGATTGCGGCATCGAGCGCCGGCCCGGGTGGGAACTCGGTGGCCTGGCGGGTGGCCCCGTTGTGCGGCGCGTGCTCGGGGACGGCGGCGCCACTGAAGCGCCCGGCGTCGAGGGCCGGCCCGGGCGGGAGCACGCCGGGGTGGGCGGTGCCACCGAAGCGCCCGGGGTCGAGCGCCGGGGCGGGGATGGGCGTCTGTGGCGTGAGGACGCCGGCGTCGCGCAGCAGGGGCCGGATCGGGGTGTCGGGGGTGCCCGGCGGGGGTGGTGCGGTGAGCCGGGCCCAGTCTGCGGGCCACAGCGGCAGGACGATCAGGACCGGGGCCCGGTCCGGGTCGCGCAGCCGGGCGAGCACCTGCGCCAGCAGGCCCGGCCGCTCCAGGGCGGCGTCCACGTGCACGCGGGGCGCGGCATCGGCCAGCCAGATGACGGTGTACGGTCCGGCGGCGTCGAGTGCCGCGCCGCGCTCGGGCCGCCAGAGGCGCCAGAGGCCGGGCAGCGACCGGACCGCCGTCCACGCGGGGCGGGCGCGGGCGGGTCCCGGCGGGCCGACGAGCGCGAGGATGCGGCTCGCGCCGGAGCGGGCCGCGGCGACGATCCGGGCCGCGGTCTCGTCGGACTGGCGCTTGGCGGTGGTGTCGAGCGCGTCGGTCTCGTCGGACCCGTGCTTGGCGGTGGTGTCGGTCTCGTCGGACTCGCGCTTGGCGGTGGTGTCGAGCGCGTCGGTCTCGTCGGACCCGTGCTTGGTGGCGGTGTCGGTCTCGTCGGACTCGCGCTTGGCGGTGGTGTCGGTCTCGTCGGGGGAAGACGTTGCGGGCGCGTCGAGGGTGGCTGGGTCGGCCTCGCTCACGGGTATGCCGGGGCGGCGGCCGTGCAGGGTTCGGGTGGCGGCCCGGGCCGTTCGCCAGGCCGCCCGGACGGTCTCGCCCGCCGCCGACGGGTCGCGGCCGGCCGCTCGGGCCAGGGCGGCGCCCACGATGACCGCGTACTGCTCGCTCGGCAGCCCCGAGTCGCCGCGCAGCATCGCGCCGATGGCGGTGCGGGTCGGGCCGTGTGCCGCGCCGAAGCGGGCGGCGACGCTGCGGGCGTGCTCGGCCACGGCGGCGAACGCCGGGCGCCCGGCCTCGACGTAGAGCCCGTGCAGCAGGTCCTTGAACTCGCGGACCGCGCCGGACCCGGGCCGCGTCACGGCAGGTCGCCGAAGAAGCGCACCGCCGCGGCCAGGACGCTCGCGACCTCGGGGTCGGTCAGGCGGTACACGATGCTGCGGCCGTCCTGGGCGCGCTCGACCAGCTGCGCGTGGCGCAGGATGCGCAGGTGCTGGGAGGTCAGCGTCTGCGGGGCGCCGGTGGCCGCGACGATCTCGTGGACGTGCAGCTGGTGGTGGACGATGAGCAGCTCGACGATGGCCAGCCGCAGCGGCGCGGCCAGCGCGCGGAACAGTGCGCTGATGCGCTCGTGGTGCGCGGCGTACGGCATCGGCGCTCCTCGACGACCGGGGTGGACGCGGAGACGATACGCGTTGTCATTTCGGATAACGAGACATCGCATTGCGATATGCGCATGCGGCTGCGCGTCGGACCCGGTGCGGTTCTTGCCACCCACGGAGGCCGGGATGTCTGGCGGGAGCAACGGTCCGCAGGTGACGCGGCCCGAGCCATGGAATAAATGGTTTGCGTCTGCGAACTTCGCGCGCCTAGGGTGATCGGGCGCTTCCCGGTGCGAAGGCTACGGTTCCTTCCTTTTACCGAAAACAAAGCACCGTCGCCGCATTGGTCTCGGGGAGCGCCCAGCACAGCATCCCGGCGGAGGTTCGACCCCTCCAACCATGCTTCGCAGTCGACATGTGGTGTCATTCCGGGGGATCGCTGTGCCCAGATTCAACCTCAAGCTGCGCGAGAACCAGCACGAGCGGCCCGACTACGGCTCCGAGTTCGACGTCAAGGTCGTGTGGCGGCCGTGGCCGGTGCGGTGGCAGCCCGTCGTCGAGCCGCTGCGCACCGAGGAGGGCGCCGCCGGGTTCGAGCGCGAGCCGCGGGCCGAGCTGTTCCTGCTCGCAGTGTCCAACATGGTCGGTGAGGACACGTTCTACGAGGCCGCCGAGGCGCGCGACGCGCGGTTCCGGGCGCTCGTGGCCGACGTCGCCGTGGCCGATCCCGAGTGGTTCGCGCGGTTCGTGCCGTGGCTGAGGACCGGGGCGATGCTGCGCACGGCCTCGGTCGTCGCGGCGCTCGAAGGGGCCCGCGCGCAGCTCGCCGCCGGGATTCCGGGGTCGCGGGCGGTGGTGAGCTCGGCGCTGCGGCGGGCCGACGAGCCCGGCGAGGCGGTCGCGTACTGGCTGTCGCGCTACGGCCGCTCGCTGCCGAAGCCGGTGAAGCGCGGCATCGCGGACGCCGTGGTGCGGCTCTACCACGAGCGGAGCCTGCTCAAGTACGACTCCGACCAGCGCGCGGTGCGCTTCGGCGACGTCATCGAGCTGACCCATCCGGTCGCGCGGGACGAGCGGCAGGGCGAGCTGTTCCGGCACGCGCTCGACCGGCGGCACCGGCGCGGCGGCGACCCGCCGGCGTCCCTGCCGGTCGTCGCGGCGCGGGCCGCGCTCATGGCGGTGCCGGTCGAGGAGCGGGCGGCGGCCGGCGATCCGGCGCTGCTGCGCGCGGCCGGCATGACATGGGAGGCGCTGGCCGGGTGGCGTCAGTCCACGATGGACGCTCGCGCGTGGGAGTCGATCGCGCCGACCATGGGCTACTTCGCGCTGCTGCGCAACCTGCGCAACTTCGACGCGGCCGGGGTGAGCGACGCCGTCGCCGCGCAGGTGGCCGCGCGGCTGGCCGATCCCCGCGAGGTCGCGGCGTCGCGGGTGCTGCCGATGCGCTTCCTGTCCGCGTCCAACGCGGTGCGGCGGTCGCGGTGGTCCGGCGCGCTGGAAACCGCGCTGCAGCACGCGCTGCCGAACGTGCCCGCGCTCGGTGGGCGGCTGCTCGTCCTCATCGACACGTCGGCCTCGATGGACAACCCGTTCAGCAGGGACGGCACGCTGAAGTTCTGGGACGCGGCCGTGGTGTTCGGCATCGCGCTCGCCGCCCGCGCGCAGGAGCCGACGATCGTGTCGTACTCGTGGGGCAGCAAGGTGTTCCCGTCCGTGCCCGGCGAGCCGGTCCTCGCGGGGGTGCGCCGGTTCCGCCAGGGCGGGTACTTCATCGGCCACGGCACCATGACCGAGCGGGCGGTGCGCGAGCACTACGACGGGCACGACCGCGTCGTCATCCTCACCGACGAGCAGGCGCACTACCACGGCTCCGGCAACGTGGCGGCCGCGGTGCCGAAGGAGGTGCCGGTCTACACGTGGAACCTCGCCGGGTACCGGGTCGCGCACGCCCCGGCGGGCCCGAACCGGCACACGTTCGGCGGGCTGTCCGACGGGGCGTTCAGCATGATCCCGCTCGTCGAGTCGGGCGAGGAGGGGCGCTGGCCGTTCGCCGGCGCATGAGCACCGCCAGCGCCAGCACGGTGCCCGCGCCCTGCACGGCCAGCACGACCGGCATCGACAGCGACACCCCGGTGAACAGGTCCGCGAAGAACGCGACGAACCCGCCGATCACGATCGCCAGCGCGACCCGCCGGGCCCGTGGCCGCCGCGTCACGCGCCGGCCGCCCCGCGCCGCCCCCGCGAACGCGGCGGCGTACCACGTCAATCCCGCCGCGACGGGGACCGCCGGCACGAAGAAGGGCAACTGGTCGCCGGGGCTGTCGATGGTGCTCCGGGTCTGCCCGCCGGCGGAGACGGCGACGATCGCGTCGTCGAAGCGCTCCAGCGTGACGACGATCCCGCCGGGCGGCACCGACCGCCACTCGCGCGGCGGATCGGGGACGAGCACCTCGACGCCGTTCGCAGTGTTCAGCCGGAAGAGGTCACGGCTGCGGCCCTCGCGGGTGTCGACCGGACCGGCGTCGAGCACCGTCACGGTCTCCCGGTCCCGGCACCCGGACGCGACGGTCGCCGAGCACAGCGGGGCGCGGCCGTACCGCCACGCCTGCGAGCCGTGCACGACCAGGACGGCCATCACCCCGGCGGTCAGCGCCCCGAAGAGCACGACCGCGATGACCCCGACCCAGTACGCCCCGGGCGCGACGATGCCCCGCACACCTGGCATTGTGCAACATCAATGCCAGGTGTGCGGGGCTTTCCGGTTCAGCGCAGGGTGTCGATGTCGATGACGAAGCGGTACCGCACGTCGGAGGCGAGCACCCGCTCGTAGGCCTCGTTGACCGCGTCGGCGCCGATGACCTCGACCTCCGGGGCGATCCCGCGCTCGGCGCAGAAGTCCAGCATCTCCTGCGTCTCGGCGATGCCGCCGATGCTGGAGCCGGCGAACGTGCGCCGGTTGCGGAACAGGGCGAACACCGGCACCTCGAGCGGCTGCGGCGGGGCGCCGACGCTGACCAGGGTGCCGTTCAGGCGCAGCAGGCCGAGGTAGGCGGCCATGTCGATCGGGGCGCTGACCGTGTTGATGATCAGGTCGAACCGGTTCTTGAGCGCCTCGAAGGTCGCCGGGTCGCTGGTGGCCTGGTAGTCGCCGGCGCCGAAGGCGAGACCGTCGTCCTTCTTGCCGAGGGTCTGCGACAGTACCGTCACCTCGGCCCCCATCGCGACGGCGATCTTCACGGCCATGTGGCCGAGCCCGCCGAGCCCCACCACGGCGACCTTCGTGCCCGGGCCCGCGTTCCAGTGGGCCAGCGGCGAGTACGTGGTGATGCCGGCGCACAGCAGCGGGGCCGCGGCCTCGTACGGGATCGCCTCGGGCACCCGCAGCACGAAGTCCTCGTCGACGACGACGTGCGTGGAGTAGCCGCCCTGCGTGACGGTGCCGTCACGGTCGAGGCTGCCGTAGGTGCCGACGTTGCCCTTGAGGCAGTACTGCTCCTGCCCGGCCCGGCAGTTCTCGCACTCGCGGCAGGAGTTGACCATGCAGCCGACCCCGACCCGGTCGCCCACGGCGTGCCGGCTGACCTCGGCGCCGACCTCGGCGACCCGGCCGACGATCTCGTGCCCGACGGTCAGCGGGTAGGGCACCGTGCCCCACTCGCCGCGGACCGTGTGGATGTCGGAATGGCAGATGCCGGCGTAGCGGATTTCGATGAGCACGTCGCGCGGGCCGAGGTCGCGACGCTCGACGGTGGTGCGCACGAGCGGGTCGGTGGCCGAGGTCGCGGCGATGGCGTTGACGGTGAGCAAGGTGTCCTCCGGTGCAGACGTTCAGGTAGCGGTGTCCAGTCAACCCTGTCCGGCGCGTTTGCGGGAGTTTCCAGCGAGAGGTGTACCAGCGGTACACCCCAGGGCGGACCGGCGGGCCGTACCTTCGAGGGGTGGACAACCGAGTCGAGGTGCGCGAGTTCCTCACGTCCCGCCGGGCCCGGGTCACGCCGGAGCAGGCCGGGCTGCCGGCCGCCGGGCAGCGCCGCGTGCCCGGGCTGCGCCGCAGCGAGGTCGCCGCGCTGGCCGGGATGAGCGTCGAGTACTACGCCAAGGTCGAGCGCGGCTCGCTGGCCGGGGTGTCGGCCGGCGTCCTCGAGGCGATCGCCCGCGTGCTGCGGTTCGACGACGCCGAGCGGGCCCACCTGATGCGCCTCGCGCAGGAGGCCAACGGCGGCGGCGCGCTGCTGCGGCCGAGCCGGCGGCCGAAGGCGCGGGGCGTGCGGCCGAGCCTGCAGTGGGCGCTGGACGCCATCACGACGCCCGCGATCGTGGTGAACAACCGCGCCGACCTGCTCGCGGCGAACCATCTGGGCCGGGCCATGCACGCCGACCTGTACGCCGACCCGGCGAACCCGCCGAACCTCGCGCGGTTCACGTTTCTCGACAGCGCGGCCCGCCGCTTCTACCCGGACTGGAGCCGCTTCGCCGACATGAGTGTGGCCAACCTCCGCACGGCGGCCGGCATCGACCCGCACGACAAGGGCCTGCACGACCTGGTCGGCGAGCTGTCGACCCGCAGCGACGAGTTCCGCCGCCGCTGGGGCGCGCACAACGTGCGCATCCACGGCGCCGGGGTCAAGCACTTCCACCACCACGTCGTGGGCGACCTCGCGCTCGCGTACGAGAGCATGGACCTGCAGGGCGACCCGGGCCTGACGCTGACCATCTACGCCGCCGAGCCCGACTCGCCGACGGCGCACGCGCTCGCGCTGCTCGCGTCCTGGGCGGCCGACGTCCCGGCGGGCCGGTGAGACGCGTCACCGCCGTGCCCCGTCGCGTCGCCGCCGGATCTCATGGGGGCACGCTGGGCGGGCTGCTCGCGGCGTCGGCCGCGGTGTTCGCGGTCGCGCTGGCGAACATGTGAAACGGTGCCGCCCCGGGGATCCCGGGGCGGCACCGTGTCCGTTTACGCCGGCCGATCAGGCGAGACGCCGGCGACCCTCGTCACCGGGGAGGTCGTCCTCCGTCTCGATGACGTCCATCGGCTCGGTGTCCGTGTAGACGTTCCGGTTGCGGTCGTACCGCGTCGTGCTCGCCGGGTCCATCTGGAGCTGGTAGTGCCGGTACAGCTCCTGCACCTGCTCGCTCGTCAGCGGCTGGTCGGCCTCGTGGTCCACGCGGGGCGCGTCCTTGACGGTGGCCTTGTCGAACGGCACCTGCACGCCGTCCTCGCGGCTCGTGGCCCCGGCCAGCGGCACCAGTGACTGGCGCATGCCAAGGAGCCCGGTGCTGACGCTCGCCCACGTCGGCCGGCCCGCGTTGTCCGCGTACACCTGGCCGACACTGCCGATCTTGTCGCCGTCGCGGTCGTACACCTCGCGGCCCAGCAACGTGGCGCCATTGGTCTGGTTGGAAGTCACGGGGGATTTCCTTCCTTCCTCGCTCGTGCGTGCTGCTTGCACCATCAGGGTTACCCGCCCGTCCGCCATCTATTCGACGTGTTTGTGGCGGTCGACATGTGATCCGGCCGGTGTAACGCACAGAGGCACCGGTCCGCCATTTGCCTCGTGGAACCTGTGTTCATGGATCGTCGCGGCCGGCGCCGGCGGCTGTTCACCGTGCTCGGCGCCGCCTTCGGCCTGCTGCTCACGGCCGGCGGAGCGCTGCTCGTCGCCGGCCTGGTCGGCTGGTCGCCCGGGCCGCTGCCCGGACTGCCGAGCGGCCGCCAAGGGCTGCTGGAACGCGGCGACGTGGGCGGGGCGGGAGTGGCGCCCGCCACAACTCCCGAGTCACGGGTGCGCACGTCCGCGCCGCCCGTCGGCCGGGCCGTCACCGGCGCCTCCACCACCCCGGCGCCGACCGGCGCGACCACGACCGCCCGGCCCGGGAACCGCCCCTCCAGCAAGCCCGGCAATCCGAAGCCGAGCCGGACCCGGTAAGGGTGCGACGGCATCGAGCCCGCCGCGAGCCGCGGGCGCACTGGCTGCTGTTCCTGCTCGGCGTCGCCATCGTGCTGGCCGAGTTGTGTCTCAACGGATACGCGGGCGGCGTCGCCGCCGAGGGGCCGGCCGCCCCGGGCCCGCGCGCCGCCGCCGACGGTCCGGTGCTGCGCTTCGGCACTTTTGGCACTGGCGGCACCGGCGGCACGGAGGCGCTGCGGCTGCCGGCCGGGACGCTCGCGCTCACCTTCGACGACGGGCCGGACCCGCGGTGGACGCCGCAGGTGCTCGACGTGCTGCGGCAGTACCATGCGCACGCCACCTTCTTCGTCGTCGGCGCCCAGGTGAACCGGAACCCGGAGCTGGTGCGCCGGATGGTCGACGAGGGTCACGAGGTGGGGGTGCACACGTTCACCCACGCGGATCTCGCCGCACTGCCGTCGTGGCGCCAGCGGGCCGAGCTCGCGCTCACCGCGAACGCGATCGCGGCGGCGACCGGGCGCCTGCCGGTGCTCATGCGCCCGCCGTACCTGTCGATGCCGGCCACCGTCGACGGCTACCTGGCGGTGCTGACCGACCGCGACACCCGCGACTGGGAACGGCCCGGCGTCGAGGCGATCGTCCACAACGCCGCCGGCCACCCGGCCGGCGCCGGGGCGGTGATCCTGCTGCACGACGGTGGCGGCGACCGCTCGCAGACCGTGGAGGCGACGCGCCGCATCCTGGCCGGGGCCGGCGGCCGGTTCGTCACGGTGTCCGAGGGGCTCGGCTTGTCCGCACCGGCGGCGAGCGCCGGGATGGTCGCGCGGGGCACCGCGCTGCGGTGGAGCCAGACGGCCGGACGCCTGCTGGCGGCCGCCGTCCAATGGATCGTGATCGTCGGCACCGTGCTGGCGCTGGTGCGGCTCTCGGCGCAGGTCTGGGCGGCTCGCCGGCACGCCCGCCGGGTGCGGCGCCGCCGCGGGCCGGCCCGCTACCTGGGTCGCGTGTCGATCATCGTGCCGGCCTTCAACGAGGCCGCGAACATCGCCGCGACCGTCCGGTCACTGGCCGCGAACGACTACCCGGGCTGCGAGATCGTCGTGGTCGACGACGGCTCGACCGACGACACCGCGGCGATCGTGGACCGGCTGGCCCGGCAGCTGCCCGCGGTGCGGCTGCGGCGACAGGCGAACGCGGGCAAGCCGGCCGCGCTCAACGCCGGGATCGCCGCGGCCGGCGGGGACCTGCTCGTGCTCGTCGACGGCGACACCGTCTTCGAGCCGGACGCGGTCGGGCGCCTGGTGCAGCCGTTCGCCGATCCGGCGGTCGGCGCGGTCAGCGGCAACACCAAGGTGGCCAACCGCGGCGGGCTGCTCGGGCGATGGCAGCACCTCGAGTACGTGGTCGGGTTCAACCTGGACCGGCGCCTGTTCGATCTGGGTGAGTGCATGCCGACCATTCCCGGCGCCATCGGTGCGTTCCGCAGGGAGGCGCTGCGCGATGCCGGCGGGGTGGCGGGCGACACGCTGGCCGAGGACACCGATCTGACCATGGCGGTGCAGCGCTGCGGCTGGCGGGCGGTGTACGCGGACGACGCCGTCGCCTGGACCGAGGCGCCGGGGTCGCTGCGGCAGCTGTGGCGGCAGCGGTACCGCTGGTGCTACGGCACCATGCAGGCGGCCTGGAAGCACCGCGGGGCGGTGTTCGAGCGGGGCGGCGCCGGTCGTATGGGCCGGCGGGGGCTGCTCTACCTCGTGCTGTTCCAGGTGCTGTTGCCGCTGGCCGCGCCGCTGGTCGACGTCTACGCGGTGTACGGCGCCGTGTTCCTGCCGTGGGCGCAGGTGCTCGCGGTTTGGGGCGGGTTCACCGCGTTGCAGCTGGCGACGACCGCGTACGCGCTGCGGCTCGACGGCGAGCGGCTCGCCCCGCTGTGGAGCGTTCCGCTGCAGCAGGTGGTCTACCGGCAGCTGCTGTACCTGGTCGTCGTGCAGGGCACCGTGGCGGCGCTGCTGGGCGGGCGGCAGCGCTGGAAGGCCGTGGCGCGGACGGGCCTCGCCGCGGCGGCGAGATGACCGCATCGATGCGCGAGATTCGCGACGAGGAGCTCGCCGGCCCGCTCGCGGCGGCGGTCGGCGGCGACCCGGGCGGGTTCGCGGTGCTGTGGCGCGCCTTGCACCCGCCGATGCTGCGGTACCTGCGGGTCGTCTGCGGCGATGTCGCCGAGGATGTCGCGTCGGAGACGTGGCTTCAGGTGTCGCGGGACCTGGCCGGCTTCCGCGGGGGTGCCGTCGCGTTCCGGGTGTGGCTGTTCCGGGTCGCCCGGCATCGCGGCATCGACGAGAACCGGCGGGCCTGGCGCCGCCACGAGGAGTCGTACGGGTCCGTCGACGACGTGCCCGGCGGCGACGTCGCGCGCGATGTCGCCGCCGACGTCGTGGAGCTCAGCGACACCGACCGGGCCGTGCGGATCATCGCCACCCTGCCCCGCGAACAGGCGGAGGCCGTCATGCTCCGCGTGGTGGCCGGTCTGGACGTCGCCGGCACCGCCCGGGTGCTGGGCAAGCGCCCCGGCGCCGTCCGGGTGGCCACCATGCGCGGGCTGCGGCGGCTCGCCGATCATCCCGAGGTCCTGGCGCACCGCGATGAGGACGGCGAATATGGATCTTGATGAGGTGCGCGACCCGCGGCTCCGCCCACTGCTGAGGGCGGCGGCCGCCCCGGGTCAGCCACACGAGGTCGCGGGCGAGGCCGAGGCCGTGGCCGGGTTCCGCGGCGCCTACCGCCCGGTCCGGCGCCGTCGCCGGCTTGTCGCCGCGGCGCTGGCGGCGCTCGCCGCGGTGTCGGTCGGCGGCACGGCGTTCGCGGCCGGCACCGGTCACCTGCCCGCCGCCGTTCGCTCGTGGCTCGACGACGGCGGCGGTGGTGGCGGTGGTGGTGGTGCAAGCCCGGTCCCGAGCACGGCACCACCCGGGCCGAAGCGGTCGCCGAGCCCCCGCGCCGTCCCGGCCGGACCCGAGCCGAGCGGCTCCGCGGGCGCCGACCCGGTGCCGCCGGCGCAGGCCTGCCGGGCCTGGCAGGCGTTCCGCGCCGATCCGCGGTCAGGGCCGATCACCGCCGCGCAGCGCCGTGAGCTGGCCGAACTCGCGGGCGGGCCGGGCGAGCCGGCGATCGACGAGTTCTGCCGGCGGCTGCTGGGCGGTGCCGCACCGGAGGCGTCGCCGACGCGCGGCCCCCGGTCGCCGGTGCCGCCGAGCAGCCGGCGCACCGGGCGCGTGTAACGCTCCGGCCGCCCGCCCCGCCACTTGGTGCATGCATCGAAGCATTGCTCTGGTGGCGGTGGCGGCCGCCGCCATCCCGGCACCCGCCGCGCGGCGGCTCTATGGCTCCGCGGCCGCTCAGGCCACGCGCTCCGCCTTCTCGGCGCGCGGCCTGGTGTAGGGCGTGGATGACCCGTCCGGGCCCGGTACTCGCTGCCCACCGAGCCGGGCCCGGACGGATCGGGGCCGTTATGCTGGGCATTCATGAGCTGGTGGCAGGTGTACCCGCTGGGCTTCGTCGGTTCCCCGGTGCGCCCGGACGGTACCGATGCCGCGGAACAGGTCGTGCACCGGCTGGGGCGGATCGAGCACTGGCTGGACCACGTGGTGGGCCTCGGGCTGGACGGCATCGCGCTCGGGCCGGTCTTCGCGTCGATGACGCACGGCTACGACACCGTGGACCACTTCCGCATCGACCCGCGGCTCGGGGACGACGCCGACTTCGACCGGCTCGTCGCCGCGGCCCGGGAGCGCGGGCTGAAGGTCCTGCTCGACGGGGTGTTCAACCACGTCGGCCGGGCGCACCCCCTCGTGGGGCGGCCCGGGACCAGGGACGAGGTGTTCGAGGGCCACGACTCGCTGGTCGTGCTCGACCACGACAGTCCCGCCGTCGCCGATCTCGTGGTGCGGGTGATGGAGCACTGGCTCGACCGGGGCGCGGACGGGTGGCGGCTCGACGCGGCGTACGCGGTGCCGCCCCATTTCTGGGCCGCCGTCCTGCCCCGCGTCCGCGAGCGGCATCCGGGGGCCTGGTTCGTGGGCGAGGTCATCCACGGCGACTACGCCGCGATCGTGCGGGAGTCCACCATGGACTCGGTGACGCAGTACGAGCTGTGGCAGGGCATCTGGCACGGCATCGCGGACCGGAACCTCTTCGAGCTCGCGCACGCGCTCAAGCGCCACAACGACCTGCTCGCCGGGTTCGTCCCGGCGACGTTCGTCGGCAACCACGACGTGACGCGCATCGCCTCGGCGGTCGGGGCGGACTTCGTGCCGCACGCGCTGGCAGTGCTGCTCACGGTCGCGGGCGTGCCGAGCGTCTACGCCGGGGACGAGTACGGCTGGACGGGCGTGAAGGAGCAGCGGCTGGGCGGCGACGACGCCGTACGACCGGAGTTTCCGGAACATCCGCCGGAGGACAACGACGTGGTGCGCCTGCACCGGGAGCTGCTGGCGGTGCGCCGGGCGCGTCCGTGGGTCGTGCGGGCCCACACGGATGTGGTGCACCTCGACAACCGCCAGGCGGTCCTGCGCACGGCGACCGGTTCGGGTGCCCTGATCACGGCGCTGAACCTGGCCGACGACCCGGCGGCGGTGCCGTCGGCCGGCGCCGAGTCCCGCGCGGCCGGCCCCGCCACCTTGGACGGCACCCGGATTCAGCTCCCGCCGCGCGGCTGGGGCGTGTTCACCTCCTGAGCGGTGCGCTGGAACGCGTGGAGCTGGTCGCGCAGCTCGGGGTCGGACATCACGAGGTAGACCGTCGGGCAGTCGGCCGGCCCGGTCGCGCCCGGCACGCACAGCGTGCACGGCTCGCCCCTGCGCAACGGGCACCTCGCGTCTCGTCTCATGTCCCGAGCGTGCGCGTGGGCCGCGCCCGGCCGTCAGGGCCGAAGGTCCCGAATTCGGCGCAGGGCGAGGACGCCGCCGAGGACCGGGACCGCGGCGAGCAGGGTGGCGGGCGCCGTGCGGGTCAGATGCCAGGTGGTGCCGATGACGAGCAGGTAGGCACAGCCGTGGATCGGGCCGACGAGGGAGGCGACCGGCGCCAGGTGGACGGTGGCGAGGTTGGCGAGGAGGACGGCGAGGCTGGCGAGCTCGGCGAGGGCAGCGGTGCGCAGCAGCGTGATCGGTGCCACGTCACGCGCCGGTGGTGGAGCCGGGGCGGACGATCATCAGGATCACGACCACGGCCCAGAGCAGGTTGAACACGCCGGTCAGCATGCCCAGGGGGCCGGGGTCGGTGCCGTCGGTGCCGTCGGCGGTGCGGCGCTGGCGGGGCAGGATGACCAGGCCGAGCAGGGCGGCCGCGGCGGCGGTCAGGGCGATGGACGTGAGCAGCCACGCGTCGGTGAGCACGCCGAGGTTCGCGGCGGTGGCCAGGCCGAACACGGGCACGGCGACGCCGATGAGCGCGTAGACGACGCAGATGCGGTGCAGCAGCCGCAGCGTGGCGGTGTCGCCGCGGCGGGCGGCGGGCGGGAACATGCTCGCCGCGACCGTGACGGGGCCCACGGCGACGATCGCGGCCAGGACGTGGATGGACAGCAGGACTTTGGTCACGGCGATCGACCGTAGATCGGTTCGTAACGGGGCGGGAGTGGCGAGAGTGCCACAGACCGGCGGAATCCGGCCAGCGGGGCGCGTGGCAGAATCTGCGCGTGCAGATCCGGCTCCTGGGACCGTTTGAGGTGCGTGCGGACGACGGCGTGCTCGCCGACGTGCCGGGGGCCCGGCTGCGCGGGTTGCTGGCCGCGCTCGCGCTGCGGGCGGGGCACGCGGTGCCGAAGGCGACGCTCGTCGACTGGATCTGGGGCGAGCAGCCGCCCGCGGACGCGTCGAACGCGCTGCAGCGGCTGGTGTCGCGGCTGCGCAAGGCCTTGAAGGACCTGCCGGACGGGGCGATCGAGGGGCACACGGACGGGTATCGGCTCGCGGTGCCGGCCGATGACGTGGACGCGGTGCGGTTCGAGCGGCTGCTGGGCGCCGGGCAGGTGCGTGAGGCGCTGGCGTTGTGGCGGGGCGCGGCGATGCAGGACGTGGGGCTGCCGGACAGTGCGGCGTTCGACGCGGCCGCGGGGCGGCTCGAGGGGATGCGGCTGGCGGCGCTGGAGGAGCGCTTCGACGCCGAGACCGGGCACGGGGGCGGGGCCGAGCTGGTCACCGAGCTGACCGATCTGGTGGCCGCGCACCCGGTGCGGGAGCGGCTGGCCGGGGCGCTGATGCGGGCGCTGGCGGCGGCGGGGCGCGACAGTGAGGCGCTGCTGGTGTTCCAGCGGGCGAAGGAGGCCCTGGCCGACTCGCTGGGGGTCGATCCGGGGCCGGAGCTGTCGGCGTTGCACGTGGCGCTGCTGCGGGGCGAGCTGGGGCGGCGGGAGGAGAACCGCAAGACGAACCTGCCGGCCGAGCTGACCACATTCATCGGGCGGGACGCCGACGTGGCCGCGGTGCGGGAACTCGTCGCCGGGCACCGGCTCACGACGCTGACCGGGCCGGGCGGGGCGGGCAAGACGCGGCTGGCGGCGGAGACGGCGCGGACCCTCGCCGGGGCGATGCCGGACGGGGTGTGGCTGGTCGAGCTCGCGCCGATCGGGGCGGGCGCCGATGTGGCGCAGGCGGCGCTGGCGGGGCTGGGGCTGCGGGACACACTGCTGGGCGGCGCGCCCGACGCGGACCCGGAGGACCGGCTCATCGCCGCCGTCCGGGACCGGGAGGCGCTGCTGATCCTGGACAACTGCGAGCACGTGATCGAGGCCGCGGCCGGGTTCGCGCACCGGGTGCTGGGCCGGTGCCGGCGGCTGCGGATCCTGGCCACGAGCCGGGAGCCGCTGGGCATCACCGGTGAGGCGCTGTGGCCGGTCGAGCCGCTGGGGCTGCCGGACGGGCATGCCGGGCCGGACGCGATCGAGGCCTCGCCGGCGGTGCGGCTGCTGCGGGACCGGGCGGGGGCGGTACGGCAGGATCTGACGGCCGACGAGCACACCCTGGCGACGATGGCGCGAGTGTGCCGGGCGCTGGACGGGATGCCGCTGGCGATCGAGCTGGCCGCGGCGCGGCTGCGCACGATGTCGGTGGAGCAGCTCGCGAACCGGCTCGATGACCGTTTCCGGTTGCTGACCGGCGGGAGTCGTACGGCCCTGCCGCGCCACCGCACCCTGCGCGCGATGGTCGACTGGAGCTGGGAGCTGCTCACCGACGACGAGCGCACGGTGCTGCGGCGGCTGTCGGTGTTCTCAGGCGGGGCGAGCCTGGAGGGCGCCGAGCGGGTGTGCGCCGGTGACGGCCTCGACGCGGAGCTGGTCCTGGAGCTGCTCACGTCGCTGGCGGAGAAGTCGCTGGTGGTCGTCGCGGGCGGGGGCGCGCCGCGGTACCGGCTGCTCGGCACGATCAAGGAGTATGCGGCGCAGCGCCTCGCCGAGGCGGGGGAGACGGATCTGGCCCGGCGCGCGCACCTGGCGTGCTGCATCGAGCTGGCCGAGGCCGCGGACCCGCATCTGCGCCGGGCCGAGCAGCTGCAGTGGCTGGCGGTGCTGGAGGCGGAGCACGACAACATCGCGGCGGCGATGCGCGCCGCGATCGCGGCCGGTGACGCGCACGCGGCGATGCGGCTCGGGGCGGGCGCCGGCTTCTACTGGTGGCTCGCCGGGCACAAGGCCGAGGGCATCGAGCTGCTGGGCGCCGCCATCCGGCTGCCGGGCGCGGTGCCCGACCTGATCCGGGCGCGGGCGCTGGCGTTCATGGGGATGTTCGCCAGCGGTGGCCGCAACGACGAGCACCACGCGGCGGAGTACATCCATGAGGCGTACGAGCTCGGCGGGCGCGGCCAGTCCAGCGACCCGCTGCTGGAGTTCATCGCGCCGCTGGAGCGGATGCTACAGGGCGCGGATCAGGCGCTGCCCGCATTCGAGACGCTGCTGGACGCCGAGGATCCGTGGGCGCGGGCGCTGGCCCGGCTGCAGCTGGGCAAGATGCGGATCGTGCTCGGGCACGGCGGGCGGGACGCCGACGCGTTCCTCGAACTGGCGCTGGCGGAGTTCCGGGCGATCGGGGAGCGGTACGGGATCCAGTTCGCGCTGACGGAGCTGGCGGACCGGGTCGCCACGCGGGGCGAGTTCGCGACCGCGTGCGAGCTGTTCGAGGAGGCGATCGCGGTCACCGTCGAGCTCGGCTCGGCCGAGGACATCATCCGCACCCGGGCGCGCCTGGCGCCGCTGTACCGGCTGGCCGGGGACGAGGCGGCCGCGGCGGCGACGATCGCGGAGGCGGAGCGGCTCGCGGAGCGGGTCACCTGGCCGGACGCGCTCGCCGATCTCGCGCTGGCGAAGGCCGGTCTGGCGGCGACGGCCGGCGACGGCGAGGAGGCCCGCCGGCAGATCGCGGTCGCGAGGACGCTGCTCGGGCCGGAGGCCGACTGGCCCAGCAACCGGGCGGTGGTCCACGATCTGCTCGGCTACGTCACCGACGATCTCGGCAAGGCGCGGGTGCACCGGGCGGCGGCGGTCGCGGCGGCGGCCGAGATCGGCTACCTGCAGACGATCGCGCACGTGGTGGTCGGGGTCGCGGATCTGGCGCTGCGGCTGGACCGGCCGGAGGAGGCGGCCCGGCTGCTCGGTGCCGCGGCGGCGGTGCGGGGGCTGCCGGACCGGTCGCATCCGCGGATGGCGGGCATCGAGCGGGACGCGCGGAGCCGCCTCGGCGACGCGCGGTACGCCGAGGCGGCTCGGGAGGGTGCGGAATCGAGCTGGCGGGAGCTGGCCGAGGTTACGCTCGCCGCTTGAACGAGCGCAGCGCCCACAGGTAGCCGGCGAGCCCGATCCCCGCGCACCAGGCGACCGCGGCGAGGGCCGTGCCGGTCGACGGGGTGCCGGTCAGCAGGCCCCGCAGGGTCTCGATGATCGGCGTGAACGGCTGGTATTCGGCGAACTGCTTGACGCCGGTCGCCATCGTCCCGGCCGGGGAGAAGGCGCTGGACAGGAACGGCAGCATGATCAGCGGTACGGTGCCCAGTCCGGCGGACTCCGCGCTCTTGGCCGCCAGCCCGAGGGCGACGGTGAGCCAGCTGGCGGCGAAGGCGAGCAGCACGACGAGCCCGGCCGCGGCGAGCCAGTCGACGGGGCTCGCGGCGGGGCGGAAGCCCATCGCGAACGCGACGCCGACGATGGCGGCCACGGCGACGACCGCGCGCAGCGTCGTCTCGACGACGTGCCCGGTGAGCACGGCGGCGCGGGACACGTCCATGGCCTTGAACCGGTTGATGATGCCCGTGGTCATGTCGGCGTTGACGGCCGTCGCGGTGGCGCCCAGGCCGTAGCTGACGGCCATGATGATCAGGCCCGGGGTGACGTAGTTGATGTACTTGACGCCGACGTCGAAGGCGCCGCCGAGGACGTACACGAACATCAGCGCCATGACGATGGGGAACAGCACCGCGTTGAACACGGTGACGGGGTTGCGCAGCGTGTGCTTGAAGTTGCGGCGCAGCATGATGGCCGAGTCGGTCACAGCGCTCACTGGGTCACCTCCGCGGTCGGGCGGCCCGTGAGGGCCAGGAAGACGTCGTCGAGATCGGGGGTGTGCACGGCGAACTCCTCGATGGCGATGCCGTGGGTGTCGAGGCGGTCGAGCAGTGCCCGCAGCGAGCGCACGTCGCTGTCGCCGGGCACCCGCAGGGTCAGGTCGTGTTCGTCGCGGGTGGCGTCGGGCAGGATTCCGGCCGCCGCCTCGAGCTGGGTGTGGTCGGGGAACCGCAGCCGGACGTGGTTGCCGCGGACCTGGCGCTTGAGCTCGGCGGGGCTGCCGTGGGCGACGATGCGGCCGTGGTCGAGCACGGCGATGCGGCCGGCGAGCTGGTCGGCCTCGTCGAGGTACTGGGTGGTGAGGAAGATCGTGACGCCGTCGGCGACGAGCTCGCGGACGATGTCCCACATGGTGCGGCGGCTGCGCGGGTCGAGCCCGGTCGTCGGCTCGTCGAGGAAGATGATCTGCGGGCGGCCGACGAGCGTCATCGCCAGGTCGAGCTTGCGGCGCATGCCGCCGGAGTACGTGGCCGCCAGTTTCGGCGCGGCGTCCGCGAGGTCGAAGCGCTCCAGGAGCCCGGTGACGACCCGATCGGCGTCGGGCACCCGCTTGAGGTCGGCCATGAGCCGGAGGTTCTCGCGGCCGGTGAGCAGTTCGTCGACGGCGGCGAACTGGCCGGTGACGCCGATGGCCTTGCGCACGGCCTTGGTCTCGGCGGCGATGTCGTGCCCGGCGACGCGGGCGGTGCCGCCGTCGGCCTGCATGAGGGTGGTGAGGAGGTTGACCGTGGTGGTCTTGCCGGCGCCGTTCGGGCCGAGGAGGGAGAAGATCGAGCCCGCCGGGACGTCGAGGTCGATGCCGTCGAGGACGACCTGGCGGCCGAAGGTCTTGCGCAGCCCCGAGGCTGTGATCGCTGATCCGTTCATGCCGACAACGATCGGCGCGGGCCCTGACACCCGCCTGTCACGCCTCTGTCACGGCGGCCGGCCGGGGCCGGCCGCCGTGACACCGTGCTACTTGAGGTGCGGCTTGACCTGCGAGTTGTAGATGCCCTCGAGGGTGCCCTTGAGCTTGGTCATCTGGGCCTGGACGTCGCCGTTCTTGGTCAGGATCTCGGCGCAGGCGTTGGCCATCTCCTGGTCGGCGCCCGGCAGGAACACCCGGGCCCAGTCCTGGTTGCGGGTCACCGCGAGCTGGTCGATGGCGACCTTCGACTGGGGCGCCTTGGCGATCAGCGACGACGGGTCGGCGGACTTGCGCACCGGCATGTATCCGGTCGCGGCCGCGAACTTCAGCGTGTTCTCGGGCGAGGTGAGGAACTTGATGAAGGTGGCCGCGGCGACCTGGTTCTCCGGCTTGATCTTCTTCGGGATGCCGATGCCGGCGCCGCCCGTCGGGCACACCGGCGAGGTGTCCTTCGGGCCGCCGGGCAGGAAGCCGGCGCCGACGTCGAACTTGGCGGTCTTGAGGATGCCGACGAGGCTGCCCGTCGAGCCGACGGTCGCGGAGACCGCGCCGGCCGACAGGTCCTGGGTCGAGTCCTTGCCGGCGACGCCCGACCACTTGCCCTTGTAGACGGCGTCGGCGAGGAACTGCAGCGCCTGGACCGACTCGGGCTTGTCGCAGGTGAGGTCGAAGCTCTCCTTGGCCGACCAGCCGCCGCCGGTGCCCCAGAGGTTGTTCTGGAAGCTCCAGCCGGCGTATCCGGCCAGCGCCGGCAGCTGGAACGCGTTCTGCAGGCCGGCGTTGGCCGACTTGAGCTTCGGCGCCCACTCGGCGAACTCGTCCCAGGTCTTCGGCGCCCGGTCCGGCAGCCCGGCCGCGGCGAAGTGCGCCTTGTTCCAGTAGAACAGTGGCGTGGAGCGCGCCCACGGCACGGCCCAGATCGAGTCCTTGTACTTGTAGTCGGTGAGCAGCTGCTCGCGGAAGTCGCTGGTGTCCCAGTTGAGCGCCTTGAACAGCCCGTCGAGCGGGACGATCGAGTCCTGCAGGTAGTAGCGGAACCACCACACGTCGGAGAGCACGACCGCGTCGGGCAGCGTGCCGCCGGCCTGCGCGGCCTGGAACTTCTGCGCGATGTCCTCGTAGTTCGACCCGGCGGAGACCAGCTGCACCTTGATGTCGGACTGGCTGGCGTGGAACGCGTCGATGATCTGCTGGGTCACCTCCTGCGACGAGCCGGGGTTCGACGACCAGAAGGTGATGTTGCCCGCCGGCTTGACGCCGGTGTAGTCGAGGGTATCCGGCTTGGCGGAGGAGTCCGTCGAGGTCGTCGACGGGCCTCCGCCGCACGCGGCCAGGGCCGCGGCCGACAGCCCGCCGGCGGCGAGGCCGAGGAACCGCCGCCGGCTGAGCTCGGTGGCTTGCGGCTTGGACAAGGACATGGTTGGTTACCTCTCTAGAGAACAGCGCAGTTTTGCGTGGTCATCCCTTGACGGCGCCCTGCGTCAGGCCGGTGACGATGTACCGCTGGAGCGCGGCGAAGACGACGAGGACGGGTAGCAGGACCATGACGGTGCCGGCCATGACGATGCCGTACGAGGCGGCGGCGCTCTCGCTGTTGTGCAGCAGGGTGAGCCCGACGGGCAGCGTCATCATCTGCGGGTTCGACACGATGACCAGCGGCCACAGGTAGTCGTTCCACTCGAAGACGATGTTGACCAGCGCGACGGTGGCGATGCTCGGGGCGGCCATCGGTACCACCATGTGCCAGAGGCGCCGCCAGTGCCCGGCGCCGTCGGTCTCGGCCGCCTCGAGCACGTCGGCGGGTAGTTGCAGGAACGCCTGGCGCAGCAGGAACGTCCCGAATCCGCTGCCGAGCCCGGGCAGGATGATGCCCCAGTACGTGTCCTGGCCGCCGAGGCTGCTGATGAACGTGAAGTTCGGCACGACGCTCACCTGCGGCGGCACCATGAGCGTCGCGAGCACGGCGAAGAACACGTACCGCTTGCCCGGGAAGCGGACGAACACCAGCGCGTAGGCGGTGAGCACGGACAGCAGGACCTTGATCCCGGCGCCGATGACGGTGACGATCGCGGAGTTGAGGAACAGCCGCCCGAGCGGCACCACCCGGGCCGCGTCCGCGTAGTTCTGGGGGTGCCACGGGTTCGGCAGCACGACGAGCTGCCGCGTGATGACGTCGGCCGGCGTCTTGAACGACGACAGGATCATGTACGCCAGCGGCAGGATCACCACGAGAATGGCGAGCAGGATCGGCACGTACCCCGTGACCAGCGTGGCCGCGAGGTTGCGGCGGGACAGCGGTTTCGCCTCGGCGGTGCTCACCGGTAATGCACCCGCCGCTCGAGGACGACGAGCTGCACGAGGGTCAGGATGACCAGCAGCACGAACAGGACCGTGGAGAGCATCGCCGAATAGCCCGCCTGGTTGTACCCGCCGAAGGCGCGCAGGTACGCGTCGTAGATGAGGGTCGTGGTGCCGCGGCCCAGCGGTGTCATCGCGCGGATGAGGTCGAAGGCCTGCAGCGAGTTGAGGATGCTCGTCACCAGCAGGAAGAACGTCGTCGGCGACAGCAGCGGGAACGTGACGGAGAAGAACTTGCGGACCGGCCCCGCCCCGTCGATGGCCGCGGCCTCGAGGATGTCGGACGAGATGGCCTGCAGCCCCGCGAGGTAGATCACCGCCGCGTAGCCGAGGTTCTTCCAGACGTACACGATGACGACCATGACGAGGCTGAGCGTCTCGTCGTTGAACCACTCCGGGCTGGTGCCGCCGAAGCCGCGCACGATCGCGCCGAGGGCGCCGACGGTCGGGTCGAAGATGTACTGCCACGCGAGCCCGACGCCGACGCCGGACAGCACGTACGGCGAGAACACCGTCGCCTGGGCCAGCCCGGCGCCGCGGACCTTGCGGTTGAGCCCGAGCGCGACGAGCAGCCCGAGACCCATCGACAGGACCACGGTCGCGACGGTGAACATCGCGGTGGTGAGGAAGACCTGCCCGGCCTCCTCGGACTGGAAGAACTGCGTGTAGTTGTCGAGGCCGACCGCCCGGGCCGTGTCGGAGCCCAGGGTCCAGTCGAGCGTCGAGTAGTACACGTTGAGCACGAGCGGCCGGTAGGTGAACCAGACGATCAGCGCGATGTTCGGCACGGCCAGCGCGACGAACACGGCCGCCTCGCGCAGTGTCCGTCGCCGGCGGGCACGCCTCGCCGAGCCGCGACTGTCCGCGGCGACGGGGGCGAGCGGGACCGGCTCGGCCGTTGTCGGCCGGAGCCCTCCAATCATGATCGGCAGCTAACCGAGGCCAGTTGTACGTGTGGATACCTGGCGGTGAACGGCTTCCATCGACACCTCGAAGACCCAGTCCCGCATTCGGGCACCGGCGCTCGCCACTGGACGGCTGTCAGCCGGTCCGTTGGGCGATCAGGTGCTCGGCGAGTATCCGGGAGAGGTTGACCTGCAGCGGCGGCTCGAGCATCAGGAACTGGCCGGCCGGGTTGGCCTCGAAGAAGTACAGGTCGCCGCGGTCGTCGAGACGCAGGTCGACGCTCGCGGTGTCCAGGCCCATGGCGGCGACCGCGGCGGCGACGGACCGCAGGGTCGCGGGCGGCAGCTCGGCCGGCTCGTAGGCGGCGTCGGGGTCGACGCGCCAGTCGATGAGCTCGTCGTGCCGGCTGCGCACGGCCGCGGGCACGACCCGGTCGCCGACGACGAACAGGCGCAGGTCCACGCCCCGCTCGACGCACTGCTGGAAGATCACCGGGGCCAGTTCGAGCGTCTCGCCGGTCGCGAGCCCCTCGGTGAACTCGCGCGTCTCGCCCAGGTGGAACAGCAGCGGGGTCAGCGGCTTGAAGATCGTGCGGTGGCCGAGCCGGGCCAGCTCGGCCCGGAACGCCTCGGCCTTGCCCGGCGCGTTGGTGACGAGCGTGCGCGGCACCCGCAGCCCGCTCGCCGCGGCGACGGCCAGCTGCCACGGTTTGTACTGCGCCCGCCGCTCCCGCTGCGGGTCGTTGACGATCCGGCAGCCGGTGGCCGCGACCGCGCCGTGGAAGCCGTGCTGCCACTGGTGCTGCACGAACGTGACCAGGCGGTGATCGACCACGCGCGCGTCCACCTCACGCTGGCCCGGGCGCCGCGACCACACCACGGTGCCACCGTCGATCACGGCGTCGTCGACCCGGACGGCGTCGCCGTCGAAGGTCAGCTCGCGGGCGCCGGAGAGATCGACGATGGCG
This sequence comes from Dactylosporangium sp. NPDC000244, assembly GCF_040300725.1. NCBI lineage: Bacteria > Bacillati > Actinomycetota > Actinomycetes > Micromonosporales > Micromonosporaceae > Dactylosporangium > Dactylosporangium sp. NPDC000244. The sequence continues at coordinate 1,509 of NZ_JBEPEH010000048.1, read as the reverse complement.
ACGTCGGCCCCGAGCCCGGCGACCTCCTCGAAGACCCGCCGGGCGTGGACATCCTCGGCGCTGGACAGGATGCAGATCGCCGTCACGGGGCCGGCGGGCCGGTGTCGACCGTCGTGTCCCAGTGCCAGTCGGCCACGTAGCACATGTCGTGGTCGGTGGAGACGACGCCGCCGTCGCCGACCGTGGCCACGTCGCAGGGGACCCGGCACTCGGCGGCCGTCTGTACCCGGGTGCTGTACGACAGCGGCTCGGCCCGCGCCACCCACGGATCGGTGCGCATCGCGGTGTGCCAGAAGGATGAGCTGAGGTCGCCGCCGGTGTTGCCACGGTCGCCGTACACGCGGTACAGCGGGGCGAGCGACGCCTGCGCGGCCACCATCGGGCGCAGCCCCGCCCCAGCCAGAGCCCGGGCCGCCGCGACGGCCTCCAGCGTGAGTTCCTGATCGGCGCGCACGCGCAGGCGCACGTAGGCGGCGCCGGGCTCGACGGTCGGCGGGGCCGGGTCGGGCTCGATGTCGACCACCGCGTCGTGCGGCACGCGGGCGACGACGCTGCCGAGCAGCACCCGCAGCTCGGCGTCGGTGGAGCTGAGCAGCCGTCCGGCGAGCAGCACCGGCTCGGCCGGGTCGGCGGTGCGGGGCGGCGTTTCGGGGTCGGCGGAGGGCACGGCGTTCCGGGCCAGATACTCATCGAGCCGCATGAGTCGCAGTTTGGCCCTGACTCCGGGCGGCCGTCAATCGGGCGTCGGGACACTGGTGCGGGCGCATAGCGTCCGTGCGGCTACGGACGGTGAAGGATCGGACGATTGTGATGTGGCCGATCCGGGCAGAGGTGGCGGCGGGCGTGCATCGGGGGCATCGTCGAGGCCATGAGATCTTCTCACCGTTGGCGGGTGACGGCGCTCCTGGTCAGTCTCGGTCTGGGGCTGGCGGCGTGCGGCGGGAACTCCGCGCCGCAGGCTTCGTGGTCGGGTGCGCCGTCGTCGGCCGGCGCCGCGTCACCGTCGGTGTCGCCGGCGCCGACCGGCAAGCCGGTGCACGTGCGGCTGTACGAGAAGGACGGGGCGACGTACGGCGTGGGCATGCCGATCATCGCGTACCTGTCGGCGTCGATCACGAGCGCCAAGGACTTCAGCGCGGCGACCAAGGTCACCGTCAACGGAGAGCCCGCCCAGGGCGCGTGGTACTTCCAGAAGTCCACGATCTACTCCGGCTACCCGATCGAGGCGCACTACCGCCCGGCCGAGTACTGGCCGGCGCACGCCTCGATCGCGATGAGCCTCGACACGAAGGGGAAGTCGGGCGGGACCGGGCTGGTGTACGACAACAGCCTGACCCTCGACATGAAGACCGGTGCGGCGAACATCGGCAAGGTCGACGGCGGCACCCTGCGGATGGTCGTGACCTCCGACGGCAAGCAGGTCTTCGACTTCCCGGTGTCGTTGGGCAAGGCGAGCACCCCCACCTTCAACGGCGTCAAGGTCGTCATGGAGAAGGACGCGGTCGAGCG
>NZ_JBEPEH010000047.1:24881-103402 GCF_040300725.1 Dactylosporangium sp. NPDC000244 | reverse complement strand
AGCGACTCATAGCCCAGCTGGTAGCGATGCTTGAGGAACATCAACCGCAGGTAGGTCTCCATCGGCACGCTCGGCCGGCCCATCCGCGGCGAGAAATGCGGCACGAACGGGACCAGGAACCGCTCGTCGTCCAGCCACGCATCGACCCGTTCCAGCTCTGCCGGCAGCCGCAGGCACACCTCCGGCAGCACCGACTCCCACAACGACGGCTGCACGTTCCGTGTCCGCAGCATGACCGCAATCCCTTGCGCGCCAACGACTTCCTGTCACCAAACATGGTGACACCCCGGCGTGCCCGGCATAGCCGGACACGCCGACAACCATCGATCTACTTTTTCAGGTCGAAGTAGCTAGTGTCCTGCGCCGTAAGTTCGCCTAATAAGTGGGTGTAGGGTGATGGGATGCCGAGGACCGGGCGTCCCACCCCGCCGCTGGTGCTGTCCGACGAGGAACGCGCGACGCTGGTCCGCTGGTCGCGGCGGGCGAAGTCGGCGCAGGTCCTGGCGATGCGTGCGATGATCATCCTGGCGTGCGCCGAGGGCGCCTCGAACACCGGCGTGGCGACGGCGTTGGGTGTGCATCTGTCCACTGTGGGCAAGTAGCGGCGGCGGTTCCTGAAGGAGCGTCTCGACGGGCTGATCGATGAGCAGCGACCCGTCCGGCCGCCGTCAATCCGCTTGGACCAGATCGAACAGGTCGTGGGCACCACCCTGGAACAGACACCCCGTGACGCCATCCACTGGTCGCGCAAGTCCATGGCCGATCGGTCCGGGTTGTCGAAGTCCACGGTCGGGCGGATCTGGCGGGACTTCGGCCTCAACCGCACCGGGCGGACACGTTCGAACTGTCCACCGATCCGCAGTTCATCGAGAAGGTGGTCGACGTCGTCGGCCTGTACCACAATCCACCCGAACGGGCCGTGGTGCTGTGCGTGGACGAAAAGTCCCAAATCCAGGCCCTGGACCGGTCCCAGCCCGTGCTGCCGATGATGCCGGGCATGCCCGAGCGGCGGACCCACGACTACCACCGCAACGTCATCACGAGCCTGTTCGCCGCGTTCAACATCGCCGACGGCACCGTGATCGGCCGGCTGCACCGCCAGCACCGCGCCGCCGAGTTCAAAAGTTCCTGGTCACGATCGACAAGACGGTGCCGGCCGAACTGGACGTCCGCCTGATCTGCGACAACTACGGCACCCACAAGACCCCGGACGTCCGCGCCTGGCTGGCCCGCCATCCCCGCTTCCACATGCACTTCACCCCAACCGGCTCGTCCTGGATCAACCAGGTCGAACGCTGGTTCGGGTACCTCAGCCCTGATCCACAGATGAGGTTTCGACGCTCGGCTGGTCTGAGTTGATGATCTTGGGTTTTGGTCGGGGCGTGCTGGGGTGACCGGCCGGGTTGCCGGCGTGCTCGATAACTCGGTGGGGTCTGGCGTTGTGGGTGGCCGGCGTCGTCGGCTGCGGGTGACTGTCCTGTGTGGATGGTCAGGTGGGTGGGGCGTGGGCGGTGGTGAACAGGCGTAGCCGGTTGTGTCGCCAGGGCCAGTGTTGCGGCAGGTGGATGGTGATCTCGCCGGCGTGTCGGCTGATCCGGCCAGCGACGTTGATCAGCTGTCGGCGGATGGTGGCGGCGCGGGCTGTGGCATGGGGTCGTCCGGCCAGGATGGCAGCGGCGCGAGTGAGGTTGTGCGCGATGGTGATGCAGGCCAGCCAGACATTGTTGGCGTTGAACCGGCCGGAGGGTAGGTGGGCGAGGGGGCCGTCGATGAGTTCGGCGAAGACGCGTTCGATGATGGCGTGGCCGCGGTGCTGGGTTTCGGCCGATGTGGGCCTGACCCTGGCCACCAACGCGATCGTCTGCTGGTCCACGGAGTACCACGGCCTCGACGTCGCCGCCCTGCGCTGGACCGGCCGCGACGTCGACGACGAGGTCCTGGCGCACACCTGGCCGACCCACCACGAGAACGTGCACTTCTACGGCACACACTCAGTCGACATCGACGGCGAACTCGCCCAGCTCGACACCGACGGCTACCGGCCGCTGCGTGTCGCCGGGGCGGGTGCGGCCGGGTAAGGGCCTTTGCAGTCGACGGCGGATCTGGTTATCGACGTTATCGCCCGGATGAACGCAGTCAGATCAACTCCGACGAACTACCTGACACCGGAGCTCTGCGCGGTGACCTGCTCGCCCTGTTCGAGCCGCCGTCGGCTGAGGACGGCGAGCGGGGCTGATGATCATGGAGGAATCGCCTCCATGATCTCGATCGACCAGGGCTTGGCCGATGCCGTCGACGCCGCGACGGTCGAGCCGTGGGCCGAGGTGCACCTGCTGTTCCTGCGCCGGGCTGTGGACCGCGGCGAGATCGCGGCCACCGTCGATGTCGGCACGTTGTCGACGGTCATCCCCTCGATGGCCGTCTGCAGTGCGGTCGTCCAGCGCAGACCTGACCTCGTCTCCGGCCACTTCGGCGTGCCCGCAACAGTTTCACCGCCGGGAGGCCTCGTGAGCATCACCATCACCCGGAGGGGACTGTGTTGGGGTGTGGCCTGCTGAGGTTCGGGTGAATCGGCGGGCGAGATGCGCGAAGGCCTCGGTGAGTTCGTCGGGGCCGACGACGTCGATGTCGGCGTCGTAGCGGGCGATCGCGGCGGCGAGGCTGGGCCAGGACCAGGAGCCGAGTGTGAGCCGGCAGCGGTCGGGGGTGATCTGCTCGACGAGGCCGTCGCGGGTGTAGAGGGCCACGGTGGCGGCCGGCAGGTCGAGGAGCACCGTGCCCTGGCACGGCCAGTTTCCCGAAGCGTCTTCGGAACCACGGAAGACGCCGGTGACGTACGCGGCAACGTCTCCGCCGGGCAGCGCACGGTGAGTGAAGCGCGGCCCGTTGGGGGTGCGCAGGCTCATCCGGTCGACGCGGAAGGTACGCCAGCCGTCACGGTCGAGGTCCCACGCGACGAGGTACCACCGCCCGTCCCAGGTGATCACGTGGTGTGGTTCGGTGCGGCGCGGCGGCTTCGTGCTGTCGGAGCCGTAGTCGAAGCGCAGGATCTCGCGGGCGCGAACGGCGGCGCTGATGGTCAGGAGCACGTCGGCGTCGACCGGTTCGGCCGGCCGTGTGGTGGGCCGCTCGACGGCGGTGACGTCGAGTGCGGTGATGCGGTGACGTAGCCGGGAGGGCATCACCTGGCGGATGGTGTTCAGCGCCCGTTCGGCGGCCTCGGCGAGGCCGCTGCCGGGGGTGGTCGCGGCGATCTGCAGAGCGACAGTGAGAGCGACCGCCTGATCGTCGTCGAACAACAGCGGGGGCAGGTCGGTGCCCGCACTGAGCCGGTAACCGCCCACCGGGCCTTTGACCGCGGCGATGGGATAGCCGAGCTCGCGCAGCCGGTCGACGTCGCGGCGCACGGTGCGCAGGCTGATGTCCAGGCGGTCGGCCAGCACGGTGCCGGACCAGTCCCGGCGGGTCTGCAGCAACGACAGCAGGGCCAGCAGTCGCGCGGACGTTTTCGGCATGATCCTGATTCTGCCCGCAGTAGGTGCCACAACCTGTCACCTACTGCTGCGAATCTTGAACTCGAGCCGGTCAAGCACGGTGCTTCGGTGACGCCGAGAGCCGCTCATCCCCTTCATATACGGAGACAACACATGTCCGATGTTCTGGGCGATCTCAACTGGCTCGGGGTCCTGGTCGGGTTCATCGCCCTGTCCCTGCTCGGCGGCCTCTGGTTCGTAGCCCTGTTCCCCAAGGCGTACAACCGCTCCCTCGGCCGCGACGCGAACGCGAAAGCGCCGTCGACCCCGCTGTTTTTCGCCGGGCCGCCGCTCGCCGGCCTGATCATCACGCTCACCAGCGCGATCCTGTTCGCCGCGCTGAACATCGACAGCTATGGCGACGCGCTGCTGTTCGGCCTCATCGTCGGCGTCGGCTACCTCACCGCCAACACCGTCACCATCGCCATCAACCCCAACTTCCCGCGACCGCTGCTCTACGCGGCGATCTCCGGCAGCTACAACCTCGTCGGCAGCCTGATCGTCAGCGCCGTCCTGCTGGCCGTCTGAGACCGCACCGGCGGCGGTCGGATCCACCGATGCGGCCGTCCACCTTCCCCCTGCTCTGGTTCCCTCACCTGAGGTTCAACCAGCCCATCGCGGGCGCGATCGCGCCCGCGAACGACCACCAAGGAGTCCCGCATGGCCATCATCACCACCACGCACCTGAACTTCCGCGGCGACGCCCGGGCAGCGCTGGAGTTCTACCAGTCGGTGTTCGGCGGCCACCTGACCGTCGTCGCCTACGGGGACTTCGGCATGCCCAAGGAACTGCCCGACGCCGACAAGGTGGTCTTCGGTCAGGTGACCGCCGACAACGGGTTCAGCATCATGGCCTACGACGTGCCCAGCCAGGCCCCCGCCGCCGTCCCGGCCGCGGCCACCACCCGCGAGCACGGCATGACCCTGACCGGCGAGCGGTTCTTCGTCTCCGTGCGCGGCGAGACCGCCGAAGAGGTCAGCGCGCTGTGGGACAAACTCGCCGACGGCGCCGAGATCATCGAGAAGTTCGGCCCCTCGCAGTGGGCGCCGGGCTTCGGGATGCTCACCGACCGCTTCGGCGTCACCTGGATCCTCGACGTCGCCGTTGCCTACGCCGGCTGACCCACCACACCCGTCCGGTCCGGGGCTGCCGAGCCAGGCCGCCCCGGACCGCCCCCGTCCCGCGAAGGAACAGCACATGCGTATGCGCCCCCTCGGCCGCACCGGCATCCAGGTCAGCCCCTATTGCCTGGGCACCATGATGTTCGCCCCGTTCGGCAACCCCGACCCCGACGACTGCGCCAGGATCATCCACCGGGCACTCGACGCGGGCATCAACTTCATCGACACCGCCGACGTGTACGGCGGCGACGGCGAGACCGAACGCATCGTCGGCAAAGCGCTGAAAGGCCGCCGCGACGACGTCGTGCTCGCCACCAAGTTCAACGGCGCCATGGGCACCGACCCGAACCGGCGCGGCAGCTCGCGGCGCTGGATCGTCACCGCGATCGAGGACTCCCTGCGGCGCCTCGGCGTCGACCACATCGACCTCTACCAGGTCCATCACCCCGAACCCGGCACCGACATCGAGGAGACCCTCGCCGCCCTCACCGACCTGATGCGAGCCGGCAAGGTCCGCGCGATCGGCCACTCCAGCATGCCGGCCGCCGAAATCGTCGAAGCCCAATGGACCTCCGAACGCCGCGGGCTGGCCCGGTTTCGCACCGAACAACCGACATACTCGATCCTCAACCGCGGCATCGAACGCGACGTCCTCCCGGTCTGCGAACGCTACGGGATGGGCGCGCTGACCTGGAGCCCTCTCGCGTTGGGTCTACTCACCGGCCGCTTCCGTGCCGGTGGCGAACAGCCCTCGGCCGGGCGCATGCACTGGGTGCCCAAGCACATGACCGACCCCCGCAACCACGCGGCCGTCGAACAACTCGTCCCGATCGCCGAAGACGCCGGCTTGTCGCTCACCCACCTGGCTCTGGCCTTCGTCATTAGCCACCCCGCGGTCACCTCGGCGATCATCGGCCCGCGCACCATGGCGCACCTCGACGACCTGCTCGCCGGCGCCGGCACTACCCTCGACGACGCCACCCTCGACCGGATCGACGAGGTCGTCGCGCCCGGGGTGAACCCGGGCACCCTCGACATCGCTTACACACCGCCCGCACTCGCCCAGACCGACCTGCGCCGCCGCCGCACCGGCGACCGCGCCGCCGCCTGAGTGCTCGCCGCCGCCGAGGAGGGTGTTCGCAGAAACGGTCCATTCTGAGAAGAGATCCGGAGACCGGTCCGGTGCCGCCGATCCGGACCGGATTCATTCTCACAACCCGTTCTCACGCAAGAGTGTCGCTGCGAGGTTCTGAGAAATGTTTGCGCGAACATTCCGGGCATGGTTGGTGTAGAGGACCACGATCCCGAGACCTCGTACCACACCGGGCGGTTCACCAAGGTCCGCCGGCTGAGCAAGGCGCTGCGGGTACTGACCCCGGCCGACCGCGGTCCCGGACAGCCGTGGCGGCCGGGCACCCCGCCGCTGGCGCCGCTGCCCGCCGACACCCCGGCCGTGGACATCCGGATCGGCTACGCCCGCTGCAGCACCCTGACCCAGGAGCTGCAGTCACAACTGGACGCACTCGCCGCGCACGGCATCCCCGCGACAAGATCTTCGCCGAGAAGATCTCCACCCGGGTCCGGGTCCGGCCGCAGTTCGAGGCGGCGCTCGCTCTGGCCCACGAGATCAAAGCCCACGCCCCGCACTGCCGGGTCATCCTCACCGTCAACGAGATGAAACGGCTCGGCCGTGACGCCGCCGAGCTCACCGCACTGGCCGACCATCTCAGCGCGCACGGCCTGGTCCTGGAGATGCTCGCCGGGCCGCTGCCCGGCCTCTACGACCCGGCCGGCTCCGGCCGCATGCTGTTCGCGTTCTTCGCCGCGATGGGCGAGACCGAACGGGAGAACATCCGCGAGGCCACCCTCGAAGGCCTCGACGCCGCAGCCCGCAAAGGCAAACACGGCGGCCGACCGGCCGTCATCACCGCCGACATGCTGCACACCGTGCTGCGTCGGCGCGTCGCCGGCGAGACCGTCGTTGGCCGCCCCTGCTCGCTCGGGGGCTGCCGAGGCAGCCGCAGTCGCTGAGCCCTTTCCACGGCCACGGTCGGGGTCGAAGCTTGGCGCCGTCGGATACGGTCGGTTGCCGGCAGGTGGGGCCGCCAATGCACCGGATCGGCACGAGCGTGAGCGCGATTGCGTGGCGGATCCGCGGGCAAACGACCACGAAGCGTGACGGTCTTCGAGCCGGCCGCCGCGCGGCACTCGCGGCATGTGCGGAAACGTGATCAAGCATTGCCGAACGGCGGTGGGCGCGGCGGCTGCTCACCGTCTGCAAGGCTGACATCGAGACCGCTCGGGTCGAGTACCTCGATGTCGACGACAGTCGTGCCGCTGGGGTTGAGGCTGAGCCAGATGACGTCGGTACCGTTCCGTTCGAGTTGGGCAAGGTGGGGCCCAGCCGATCCGGTTGGTGCGGTCAGGGGGTTGCTGCAGGTTTCTGTACAAGTACAGCGCCCGTAGTACCGCAGGTCGCCGACCGTGCCGGCAAGAGGGTCCTCGGGATCATCGAGCGTCAAAAAGCCGGTCAATCTCGGCCACAAGCTTGGGAAATGCCTCGGCCATCCGAGGAAGGCCGACTTCCGCCTCGGTGCTGCCGACGCGAGCTGGGCCGCTGCGGTCCACAGCTCGAGCGTACGGCGCAAATCCGGCTTGCCCTTTTCGCGCTCCGTCAGTGGCAGAAGCGGATGTTCGCTGCGAGACGATGCTCTCGGTCTGGCCCATTTGCCCGCAGGGGATCCTGACGTCCCACGCCGTGGTCGGCGTGGCTTTGAACAGCCGCCCAACGGGGACCGCTCCGAGAGACGGCGCGCGTTCGGCTCAGCCTTCGATGAGCGTCGCGATCCGGCGCGCGGTGGCGCGGTCCTGCACCAACTCGCCGAGCACGTCGCGCAGTGCCTCGCCGGTCTCGTCGCCGGCTTCGAGCGCCACCTGCAGGCGCGTGAGCGCGAGGGTGCGTTGCGCAGCGGGGTGCCGCTGCGACTGGTAGGCATCGAGCAGAGTCTGCGGCGCCGCGCCGCGCAGTACCGCGGCGAGGGTCTTGCCGAGGGCGACGGCGTCGAGCAGGCCGGCGTTGATGGCCGAGCCGCCAGCGCTGAAGATGTGCGCGGCGTCGCCGGCGAGGAAGACCCGGCCTTCGCGGTACCGCTCCGCGTGCCGGCTGTTCGTGACGACGCTCCTCGCGGCATAGGCCGTCGTGTACGGCAGCTCGGCACCCAGGACGCGGCGAAGGCTCGCCCCGCAGCTCCTCGTTGCTCAGCTCATCGGTCGGCTCACTGTCACCGCGCGGTTCGTGCGTGCTGACGATGTACACGTCATCCCGGGGCGGGCCGATCGAGCGCGTCGGCAGGGGCGATGGTGATCGACCCGTGTCCGGTCCGGTTGGGCCGGAAGGGCACGAGCCGGCCGACACCGTGCAGCTCGATGCGATCGCCGACCCGGGCCACAGCGCCCGCCGGGATGGTGACCCGGGCCAGCCGGGAGATGTTGGCGCTCGTCACGCCGGGGAGGCCGATACCGAGGCTCTTACGCACTCTGTGCGCCGTCGCAACCGACGAGGTACCAGGCGCGCAGCTCGACGGGCGAGTCTTCGGCGGCGGCCTGCACGGTCACACCGTTGCCGTCCTGCTCAAACCCGGAAACGTCGCGCCCGCGCAAGACCATGACGCCGAGGCGCACGGCGCGCTCCGCCGGCAGGCGTTCCAGCCGGTGCTGTGGTATCGGGAGCACGTGTAGTGGACCGCGCAGCAGGCCGAGTTCGAGGGTGAACGGGCCGAAGCGAAAACCGCGGTGGCCGTATCACCCGCAGCCCAGTGCCCCGCAGGAGCTTGCGCCGCCGCCACCCCAGGACGGTCCGGCTGACTACGCCGTTCCCTTTCGGGATCTGGACCGACTCGGCGGCGCACCCGATCGGCGGGATCGGGCTGGCCCCGCCAGCGCCGGCCTGTGGAATGGCAGCCGCGTTGCTGCTGTGCGCCCCTCAAATACCTGACGGGCGGGGGTCGGTCGCCGCTCGCGGTCCGTGTGATGTCTCAGCCAATTCGGTACTAGCGCCGACAGGTCTGTTGTGGAAACCTATTGGCATGACCACTGATTCGATTTCTGCCGGCGGGGATCCCCGCCGACTGCTGTCTTACGTTCGCTCCCTGGCGCACCGGGTGCGTCTCGACCAACGGATGACCTGGGTTGCGCTGCTGGTGCTGGCCGCGGTGACGCTCGTCGGGATCCCGTTCGACTGGCTCGGTATGACGGTGCACTGCCACCCGGACACCAGCTGCGAATTCGCGCGGCGGGGCGTGCTGTACTACTGGCCACCGGCGCTCATGCTCGCCTATACGGCGATCGCCGTCTCCTACGTGCGGGCTGTCCGGGCGCGGGGGCTGGGTGGCCGGGTGCTGCCGTACACGATCGCCGGCGCCGCGACGACCGTCGTGTTCACCGCCGCGTGGGTGGCCGCGGCCCTGTATTTTCCGAGCCACCCGGAGTCGATGCAGCGGCTCTCGTACTGGGGGTTGGTGCTGGACCGGCTGGTCTCACCCTGGAGCATGATCGGCATCGCGCTGTTGGCGCTGGCCCGGCTGGAGCGCAACATCGGGTTGCTCCTGTTCACCCTCGTCTACCTGGCAGCGGTGCTGCTGGTACTGCCGATGAACGAGGGCTGGGGACTGGCAGGCTGGGGACTTCAGGCCCGATTCGCGGTACCGCAAGTCATCAGCGGCGCAGTGCTGCTGCTCGGCGCGGTCGGCTTCTTCAGAGCGGCCCGCAGGCTGCAGCGGTGACGGCCGCGACCGGCACCCCGGACCCGGATGCCGGGCACCCGGTCACCGGGCTGGATGAGGTGGTGCACCAGCGGGCACGGCTCGGCATCCTGACCATCGCGCATGAGGCACGCCGAGTCGAATTCGGCTACCTGCGCACCCAACTCGAGCTAACCGCCGGCAACCTCTCCAAGCACCTCAGCGTGCTGGAAGCGGCCGGCCTGATTGAGGTCGAGAAGGGCTACGAAGGCCGGCGCGGCCGCACCTGGATCACCCTCACCGCCACCGGCAACACCGCGCTCACCGAAGAGATCGTGCGACTCAAGCAGCTCGTCGCCCGCGTCGAGACGACCAACGGGCAGTAGCGACACCAGTCGACCGAACAACCGTCCCCGCACTCCGGCGCACGGCGACGAGTCGGCTGCTGTTGCTGCTCGCCGCCGACGGGCGCATCGTGCGCGGCCGGCCGGTCGGCACGCGGATCACCGTGCGCGCGAAAGCAGCGGCCAGGCGGCCGGTGCTACCCCAAAACAGCAGGAGGCGCCATGACCCTCACACCGTCGATCGGCCCACACCTGACCCGCCGTGGCCTCATCACCGCCGCGCTGGCCGCCGGGCTCACCGCGCCGCTCGGCCTCGCCGGGCGCGCGGAAGCGGCTCCGGCCGCCAGCAGCCCGCTCACCTTGAGCCCGCCGCGAATGGTCCTGCCCGCGCCGACCGGTCCGTACCCGATCGGTACGGTCGCGCTGCACCTGGTCGACCGGTCGCGGCCGGATCCGGTGGCCGGCCCGGGCCACTACCGCGAACTGATGGTCAGCGTCTGGTACCCGGCCCGCGACGTCGCCCGGTACCCACGGGCCGTCTGGATGTCCGACCCGCTCATGCGCGCACTGCTGCAGCTCAACGAGATCCCGGCCGACCCGGTGGCCGCCCCACCGATCACCGCCGGGCACGTGGGTGCGCCGGTGCGGCACTCGGGTGGCCAGCTACCGGTCGTAGTGTTCTCACACGAAGCGCACGACCAACGCGCCGACACCACGATCGTGGTGCAGGAACTGGCCAGCCACGGGTACCTGGTGGTCACCGTGGACCACACATACGACGCGTTCGTCGAATTCCCCGACGGCCGGCGCCTCGCCCCGCTCGACGGGGACTACTACTTGGGCGCCCGGGACTTCGCCCTGGACATCCCGTACGTACTGGACTGCATCGGCCGTCTCGCCGCCGGCCACAACCCCGACGCCGACGGCAAGCCGCTGCCGGCCGGGCTAGGCGGCGCACCCGATCCGCGGCGCATCGGCATGTTCGGCGCCTCGAAAGGCGGGACCGCGACCGCTCTCCTCATGGGCATGGATCCGCGCGTCCGAGCCGGACTGAGCCTGGACGGCCCGATGGAACCGCTCATCACCAGCGATCTCGACCGGCCGTTCATGCTGATGACCGCGGACTACACCCGAGCCACGCCGCCGGTCGCCCAATTCTGGTCACACCTGACCGGCTGGAAGCTCAACGTCCAGGCCGACGGTGCGGTCCACAACGCGTACGACGACTACCAAGTCCTGTTGCCGCAGATCGCGGCAGCGGTCGGCGTCAGCGACGAGGTCCTGCGGACCTGGATCGGCACACTCGACCCCGGCCGCGCGGTACGCATCCAGCAGGCGTACCCCCTCGCCTTCTTCGACCTGCACCTGCGCCACCAGCGGCAGCGCCTGCTCGAAGGCCCTTGCCCGGCCTTCCCCGAGGTGCGGTACCTCCCCTGAGGCGAAGGGCCGCGGCGGCCGTGTTGCCATCGCCCGACGGCTGACCGCCCGGCCCGCACCACAGCAAGATCGTCAGGCAGGTGCGCCAAGCGCGCCGCGCGGTGGCCGGACAACCGGCCCGACCGCCCCGCCGCCTGATCGTCGCGGTTCGCGGCTGGTGACACGTTTCTTACCGGCACCCTGAGACGCGGCCGGAAAGCAGCGCGACGCGTCCTTGAACACCGGCACGGCATCCGACTCTCGGCAGGTCCGGATGGCGCCGGAACGTGGCGCCGTCACCGTGCGTAACCTTTGAGTTTGTAGCAATCGAGCAGATCCCGCGGCCAGCCGGCAACATCCATCAGCAGACGTCGATTGTCGTTCGGTATGTCCTGGCCTACCTCGCTGTGTACCCATCATCCGGCGCGGGCTGGCCGAGCCGGACGGCGCTGAGCCCGGCCGATGCCGGGACCTCCCGGTCCTCGAGGTCGTCGACCAGGATCGCCTGCACCGGGCACGCTGCCGCGGCCCGCGACACTTTATCCCGCTGCGCATCGTCGGGCTGCGGATCGTACATCAGCGCCTCGACACCGCGCATCCGGAAGACGTCCGGGGCGAGGAAGGCACACTGCGCGTACGCCTCGCATCGCGTCAGGTTCACCACGACCCTCATGACCCCAGCGTCGGGCGAAACCGGCCCATCCCGCCCCGCCCCAATGGGTGAGGGTTGCGGCACGGGGTCGCGGAAAACTGGAACAAGGTCCTACGACGGGAGGGCATCCACATGACGCAGACCAAGGGCGCGGCGATCGTGACCGGTGCGAGCCGGGGGATCGGCGCCGCGATCGCGCAGAAGCTGGCCGACGACGGGTACGGCGTGGTGGTCAACTACGCCGCGGACGCCGACGGCGCCGAGTCCGTCGTCTCCGACATCCGGGGTCGCGGTGGGCGGGCCGTCGCCGTGCGCGCGGACGTCACGGCACCGCGCGACGTCGCGGAGCTGTTCGACCGGGCACGACAGGAGATCGGCCCGCTGGCCGCGCTGGTCAACAACGCCGGATCGGCCGGCGACCAGGCTCGTATCGACGAGCAGGATGCAGAGCACCTGACCCGCCTGATGCAGACCAACGTCGTGGGCCCCATGGTCTGCGCCAAGCACGCCGTGCAGGCGATGTCCACCGCGCGGGGCGGCACGGGCGGCTCGATCGTGAACATCGCCTCGATCGCCGCCCAGGCGCCCCCCGGCATCCAGGGATTCGTGCCGTACGAGGCCACCAAGGGCGCCGTGGTGTCGTTCAGCCGTGGCCTATCGCACGAGGTCGCCCCCGAAGGGATCCGGGTCAACAGCGTCTCGCCAGGTGTCATCGACACGCAGATGGCGGCCGGAACTGAAGGAGCTAAGGAAGCCGCCGTGAGTAGTCCACTCGGTCGCGCCGGCCGGCCGAATGAGATCGCCGACGCCGTGTCGTGGCTGATCTCCCCAGCGGCGTCGTACGTCACCGGCAGCGATATCACCGTCTCCGGCGGGCTCTGACCGACCGACCCCGCACGGGTGATCGCCGTGCGGATCCACGCCGCAGCGATCGCGTTGTGTTCCGGTGGTGATCGGATGTAGCGCAACCGTTCAGCACGCCGGGCACCGTTTCGGCATGCGCACCCGTCGATCGCCCATACGGATCAGAAGGTTGGTTCTCAAGTCCACAATGGACAAACGAAAAGAGGCAGTTGATCTACGTTTACGCAGGTCAACCGCCTCTTGATGTTGCGCGCCCGAAGGGACTCGAACCCCTAGTGATCTGATGGCCCTGCGCGAGCTGAGGCTGGGCGCCAACAAGCTGACCACCCTGCCGGAGAGCCTGGGAAACCTCACCGCGCTCACCAAGCTCGACGTCCACGAAAATCAACTCACCGCACTCCCGGAGGGTCTAGGCAACCTCACCGCCCTCACGCAGCTCTCTACCTGCACGGCAACAAACTGACCACACTGCCGACGACCCTCGGCAACCTCACCGCGCTCACCGAGCTTTACGTAAACAACAACCAGCTCAACTCCCCATACCGGACAGCCTCGGCAACCTCTTCAGTGACCTGACCATGCTTGGCGTGTCCGGCAATCAGCTGACCGCGCATTGCCGCAAAGCCTGGGCAAGCTCGCGTCGCTCACCACGCTCTACGCCGGCGACAACCAGCTCACCGGACTCCCCGAGGAACTGGCCGACCTCACCGCCCTCACGACCCTCACCATGGCGAACAACAGGCTCTGGTCGCAGTTCCCGACGTCATCGCCAAACTGACGTCTCTGCGCGTACTCGGCCTGGCCCAAAACGAGCTCACGACGCTGCCGGAGAGTATGGCCAGCCTGATGGCGCTGCACGAACTCGAGCTGGAAGGCAACCAGCTCACCACCGTGCCGGACGTCCTGGTCGACATGCCGTCCCTCGCTATGCTCGGCCTGGCCGACAACCAGCTGACGACGCTGCCCGACAGCATCGGTAACGCCACGTGCCTTATACCTACCTGGCACTGGGCCGAATCCAACTGACCGTCCTTCCAGACAGCCTGGGCAACCTGACCGCCCTCACCATTCTGTACCTGTCGCACAACAGGCTGACCGTGCTGCCCGAGACACTGGGCAATCTGACCTCCCTCACTGAGCTGTACATGTCCAGGAACGAGTTGGCGACATTGCCGGAAAGCTTGGCCAATCTCACCGCTCTCACAACGCTCTACATCGGCGAGAATAAACTTCGATGGACGGCCCGACGTGCTGAACCGGCTCACCGCGCTAGCCAAACTCAACCTGCATGGCACGACCGTCGCGATGACATTGACGGCCTCGCATACTGAGTGAGGCCCGTCCGCACGAGACAGGCCGTTCCCGACAAGAGCCCGTACGTCCGGAAGCACAGAACGCAGCACGGAGGGCCAACAGCCGATCACGCACCGTCAGGTCGCCGTCGCGAACGCGGCTCGCCGCAGCGGAAACCGGCCACGACATGAACCCTACTGACGGTTCACCGGCGCCCCCGCTGGGAAATTTCGCGCCGCCCGACATTCGCACAGCGAACGCGCGCACATTTGCCGCAGGTGTCGCGCGGCAGCCAACGCGGAGATCGTCACGCTGAGTGGTGGTAGACCGGGCGGCTCGCACGACGGTGGCGGTGCTCGCTCGTGCCGATGTGCGGGCTGCAATAGCTCGCCTTGGCAGGGGACCTGCGCGGGCGTCGGCGACCCGGCCTTCATCGAAGCCACGCAACGCGTCCCAAGCGTGGACCTCGCGCGTAAGCGGCAGAATGTCGGCGGTGCTCGATGCGGCATCCGTGGATGGGGCGGCTCTTCGGCTTGATGATCTTGTGGGCCGGTGCGGTGTTCTGGGCGGTCGGGCTGACCAGACTGCAGTCGTTGACCGAGCCGGTCGGCGAAGAGGTGGCGAGCAACAACACCTACTGGGCCCGCGACCTGCGCTGGATGGCGATCGTCGCAGTTGCTGTCGCCTTCGTTGTGGCGGCACGGTCCTCGGCGGCTGGACTCGGTCGTGTCCGGTCCTGGTGTCTGGTCGCCGGGTTCACCGTGGTCGTCGCGGCCGACCTCGTGTGCGACCGGCTCGACGTCACCGCGACGATCCGTCGTCGCTTCCCAACCGGTCGACACCAGCGCCTGGAACCCGACGACCGTCATCGCCGGCGCCGAGCTGCTGACCACTGTCAAGGCACTCAAGGAGAACCATGGCACCGACCATCCTGATCTCGGGCAACGGCCGGTTGACCGATGCACTCGCGACGGTCGGCCTCCTCGACGAGTACAAGATCTGGACCTACCCGGTCCTCAAGGGCAGTGGCGAGCCGCTGTTCCGCGCCGAGAGCCGAATCGGCCTCCAGCACTTCGAGACCACCACCTTCGAGTCCGGGGCGGTCGTGTCGACCTACCGCGTCACCACCGCCTGAACAGGAACACCGAGATGAGCGACGACATGAGCCAGGACGTCACCGACTACCTCGCCAAGACCAAGCCGTGGCAGCAGGACCTGTGCGACGCTGCGCCAGACCGTTCTCGACACCGTCCTCGGCGTCGAGGAGGTCATCCAGTACGGCAAGCCGCACTTCAACCTCGCCGGCCAGAACACCGCAGTGCTGCACGTGGCCGCCGCCAAGGTCTCGTTCATGGTGTTCGGTGCTGGTGAGGTCGACCCGGTGCCGGGCGTGCTGCGGTCGGTGGGCAACGGCGACCGCAAGGTCGTCGACCTCGCCGAGGGCGACACGGTCGACACCGACTTCATCGCCGGCCTGCTGCGCCGGAGCACCGGCCTGGACTGAGACCCTCATGCGTGTGATGTGATGACCAAGGGCGATGGCGCCGACGAGGGCAACGGTGAGCCGACGACCGGGATGTTCGAGAAGATGCGGGTCTTCAACGAGCAACTCGTCAACGCCGGCATCATGCTCGGCGGCGAGGGGCTCCAGCCCAGCGCCGGGGCGAAGGTCGCGTTCTCGGCAGCGGGCACGACGGCGGTCGACGGCCCGTTCACCGAGTCCAAAGAGGTGATCGCGGGCTACTGGATCTGGGAGGTCAGCTCGCTGGCCGAGGCGATCGAGTGGGCGAAGAGGTGTCCGTTCGACCCGTCCTACGGCGATTCGCAGATCCTGGAGATCCGGCCGTTGTTCGACGTGGCTGACTTCGCCCAGACTGTCGACGCTGACGCGCTCGCCAAGAGCGAGCAGTTGCTCGACCCGACCTCGGACTGAACCGGACCCGGCCATGGACCTGCGCAAGTCGGTCGAGGCGCTGTGGCGGATCGAGGCGCCCCAGTTGATCGCGACACTCGCCCGCCGGATCGGGAGCCTCGACATCGCCGAGGGTTTTGGTCCGAGGCGTTCGTGTCGGCACTGGAGCGGTGGCCGGCTGACGGCATCCCGCCGAACCCGGCCACCTTTGGCTGGATCCCCGGCTGATCGCACCGGGCCGATCAGGAGAAGTAGTCCTCCAGGCGGGCTGGCGTCAGGCCGGCCCGTTTGATGCCCTGCAGCGCGCCGATGAAGTCCTCGACGAACTGGTCGCGGAAGTGCATGAGGATGACGTCGCCTGGCTGGACGACCTTGACATCCTGGTACCAGACGTTGCCCTGATTGACCGACTCCTTCCAGAAGAACGCGGCCTTCATCCCGCAGTCGCGTGCAACGCGCAACGTCGTCGCGTCCTTCTCGCCGAACGGCGGTCGGAACAATGTCGGCCGACGGCCGTAGAGCTCGCCGAGCCGGTCGGCCGAGCCGCAGATCTCCTGCCGCTGCGCGTCGTACGACAGGCCGGTCAGCTTGTTGTGCGTGATCGTGTGCGCCTCGATCACCGCGCCGAGGCCCTGCAGCGTCCGGAAGTACTCCGGGTTGTCGCTGATGGCGTTGATCGTGAGGAACAGCGTCACGGGCACGTGCGCCTCCCGCAGCAGCTCGGCCGCCTCGGGATGCTTGACCCAGCCGTCGTCGATGGTGAGGAACGCGACCCGCTGATCGGTCGGCACCCGCGCGACCCACGGCAAGGCGCCGTCCTCGGCCGCGGCCGTGCGGACGGCCGGCGGGGGCTTGTCGAACCGCGGCAGGCGGTCGGCGTAGACGCCGGGGGGCGGCGAGGCACTCGGAGATGCCGTCGCGGTCGGCGATGCCGACGGGTGGGCACCGGCGGAGGCCGGACGCACGCCGTGCGCGGTGATCTCGCCATCCGCCACGAGGGCCGTGGCCAGCAACAACGTGACCAACAGCAGGCGCATCCAGTGCATCTTGACGACGCGGACCAGCATTGGCCGAGCCTAGCCAGAGGCCGACGTGCCCGGAGCGACGTCGGGGGCGAAACCGCGGGCGAGCGGTGGCCGCCGGCCGTGAGGCGCCCGCCGCTCGCTACGGCAAGGTCCACCGTTGCGCAGCGGACTGGCTGCAGGCCGCCATGCGCTGCGAGGGGCCCTACCATCCTCGTCGTCGTCCGGCCCGCCGAGACACAGCTCCGACGCCGGACTGATCAACGAACCCGCGGCTCCCGGCCGCCATTGTTGGGCGGGTCACCGTCGCAGGTCTGCAGGGTGGCCTGACCGCCTGCCGCCTGCAGGCATCGGCCCTGGTTCTGCGGGTGCCGTCGCCCGCACCCGGTTTACGTCTGGCCCGGACTGTCGTCGCAGCTGCGCCTGTGGACTCTGTCGGCACGCGGGCCGGTGCCCCCGTTGAGGCACAACCCTGAGACGCCGATGACCCGTCCGTTACGACCGCCGGCAGACGTCGGTTGCGGCGGCGAGGCCTGCTCGTCGAGAACAGGGGAACCGCTCGGCTGGATGGTGTCCGATGGATGGGGTGGGCGCGTGGATACAGGCGACGGCTTGGCATGGGGTGGCGCTGCGGCCGTTGCCTGGTACTGCGATTTCCGTCCACATCGACAGCCGGGGACGCCGATGATGGTCGAACAGCAGCCCGGAACGGTCTTCCGGCTGGCCGACGCCGACTACCGGTACGGCGCGGGTCGTCTCGTGCTGGGCCTCTGGCCGCCCCATTGCTATCGGGACTGGGAGATGGTTTTGACGCGGTAGGCGCGTTGCCGTTGGGCGTTTTCCCATGCTCCATTGCCGCCGCTTCCGTCGGCTGCATTGATCGCACCCCTTGGCTTGTCATCCCGCCGTCCTGCAGAAGCACGTGGCGGCGACGTCGCTTGCGGGCCACGGCAGCGCTGCATCGAGGGTATGACGTGCCGAGGTCAGGCTGTTTAGCACGGGGCGTCATGACGTTGAGCGCTGAATGAGAAGGTCACTAGCTCGTGCCAGGTCTTCCGGTGTGTCCACCGCTATGCCGTCGTCCGCGAGAGGAATCATCTTCACTGCGTGACCGTGTTCGATGAAGCGCAGCATTTCGACTCCCTCGGCGCGTTCGAGTGGGCCCGTTTGGAGCTGTCGGAAGCGCTGTAGGGCTGGGCCGGTGAAGCCGTAGATGCCCAGTTGGCGGAGGTACCTGGGCCGGTCGCTTTGGGGTACGGGATGGGCGGCCGCGAGAACATGAGGGCTAGGCCGTCGGTTGTGACAGCCACCTTGACCACGTTGTGGTCGAGGATGGTACCCGCGTCGACCAGCTCGGTGTACGCGTTCACGGCGAGGGTGTCCGGCGACAGGTGCTCCGCGCCTCGGAGACGGCATTGATGGCGACGGGAGCGATGAACGGCTCGTCGCCTTGGACGTTGATGTACCCGTCGGCCGGCAGGCGGCCGGCGATCTCTGCGACACGGTCAGTGCCGGTGAGGTGTTCCCCGGTGCGGACGCATGGGATGTTCAGTTGCTGGCCGCGGCTTCGATGCGTTCGTCGTCGGTCGCCACGACGATTCCGTCGAGGCGTTTGGCCTCGAGGCAGCGCTGGTAGACGTGCCAGAGCAGCGGCTTGTCACCGAGGCGGGCCAACGGCTTGCCGGGAAAGCGCGAGGCGCCCCAGCGGCAGGGCATTACGGCCACATGCCGGCGCGGTGCGGTGTTGGTCATCTGGGCTGGGATGGCGGCCATGGCGTCCTTCCGGCGGTCGGATGTGCTGCGTTCAGGGCAGCAGGGCGAGCTTGGAGCGTTCTGGCTCGGCGGGCACTCGCTGCTGGTGACCCGGGTCGTCTACGAGCTGCGTGAGGTCCTCGGCGTCGACCTGCCGCTGGAGGCGCTGTTCCAGCGGCCGACGATCGAGTCCCTGGCGGTCGAGGCGAGGCGGCTCTTGGCTCTGGAGGCGGTGTGACCACCGCTGTCCCACTGGCACCGGCCCAGGAGCGGCTGTGGCTGCTCGAGGAGGCCGCCGGCGGCGACGGGTCGTGTCTCACCCGGCGCGCGTTCCGGGTCGCCGACCCGGTGGACGCGACCGCGCTGCAGGTCGCGTTGCGGGCGGTGGCCGAGGGGCACGACGTGCTGCGGTCCTGGGCGACCCGTGGCCCGGACGGCCCGCAGATGCGGTTCGGCCCCGCAGATGCGGTCCGGCTCGAACTGCTCGACGTGCGCACTGCGCCGGCGCCGCGGCAGGCGGCGCTGGACGCCGCGGCCGACGGGGCGCGCCAGGCGCATGACCTGAGCGCAGGTCCGCTCCTGCGGGCACTGCTGTGCGCGTCGGCGCCGAGGAGTCGCTCTTCCACTACTCGGTACATCACCTGGGGTTCGACGGCCAGTCCCGGGTCGTCTTCGAACGCGAGCTGGCCGCCGCCTACACCGCCACCCTCGCAGGTGAGGTGTACGTGCTGTGGGAGCCGGATGAGATCTGCGGCGGCTGGGTGCACTGCACTATGCCGGATTGTGATCGCTGCTGGCACGAGTGGCCGGCTCAGCGCCCGACGTCCTGCCCAGTTGAGTGCATCCCACCTGGGCGCGATCGGTCGGGAGGCGTCGGGAATTTGGCAGGATGCTGGGGGTGAACCTTGACGACTTGCTGCCTGCCGCGCGATCGCCGGCAGACTATTTGCGGGTTGTGGATGATCCGCGAGATTGGGGCTACAACGCGGTGCTGCTGCTCGTCGCCCGCCACGCCGGCGCCGACCGTCCGGTGCTGCTTGCGGTTCTCGGCCGAGCGGCAGAGCTGTTGCGTGCGGGCGCCCGACCGTATGCCGCGGTCCTGGCGCTGGCCGAGCGGCCGGAGCTGCGACCGGAAGAGATCCGCCCGCTCGGCGGACTTGCGGGTGCATCCCGGCGAATGCGCCGGGGTCTGGACCGCGCGTTAGCCGCCCACGCGCCAGCGTCGTCGTAGCGGTCAGGAGCGCTCTGTCATGCCGCCGTTCGCGCACGGATGGGCGGGAACTGCCATGGTCATGATTCACGCACCGTGCCGCCAACACTTCGGGTCGTCGGTACGAAGGTAAGTTGTAATCCTGCGTGGGCTCTGTTGCATCCGCCGTTCGGCAACATCGAGGCAGACTTGAGCAGTGAGGTTCTCGAACCGGCGGGCAGCCGTACCACCGCAGTCAGCGTTCGCCAGCTTGCGGTTCCGCCGGAGGTGGTCATGGTCGCCGTTCGGCTGTACCTGCGGTACAACCTTTTCCTACCGCGACGTCGAGGAGTTACTGCTCGAGCGTGGTGTCGAGGTCGATCACGTCACGATCTTCCGCTGGGTCCAGCGGTTGACACCGCTGCTGGCTGACGCAGCCAGGTTCGGCTGGCATTCACCAGGCGACAGGTGGTTCGTCGACGAGACGTACATCAAGGTCAACGGCGTATGGCGGTACGTGTACCGGGCCGTCGACCAGTATGGCCAGGTCATCGACGTGCTTTTCTCCGCCCGCCGTGACGCTGCCGTGGCCCGTCGGTTCTTCCGCCGGGCGTTGGCCACGTTGAAGGTGACACCGAGCGAGGTGGTCACAGACGCGGCACCGGTGTACCCGGCCGTGCGCGATGAGCTGGTCCCTTCGGCCTGGCACCACGTGGAACGGCACGCCAACAATCGGATTGAGGCCGATCACAGCCAGCTCAAACACCGGCTCAGACCGATGCGCGGACTCCGTACTGCCCGGACCGCACAGACGATCATCGCCGGGCACGCGTTCATGCAGAACGTTCGCCGCGGCCACTACGAACTCGGCGTCGACGCTCCACGCGGACTCCGAGTCGCTGCCGCGTTCACCGCGCTCGCCGCCACCATCTGACACCGGCCCGCACCGGCCTTAACCGCGTTCTCCCGATCGCCACGTGCAACAGCGCCCGTTGTCGCGTACGGCAGCAACCCGCCCTGTCGAATTGGTGCAGCAACGGGCCAAGTCGGCCTCGAACACGGCCGTGCGCTGGAAGCTCTCACGGTCGGTTCGCGTCGCACAGGGCGACCTCCGATACGGTGTGCAGGCTTGCCGGACCGCCTGCGTGGTGGAGTTGCCGGTGATGAGGAACTGGGTTCGTCGACCATCCACTGTGGTGGCGCCGACCGTCCCGAAGTCAGGGGAGCCGTGTCGCCGGCCGCTGGTCAGGCGCGGGAGAATTCCATGACCCAGTTGGATTCCCACGTGTGTCCACCGTCGGCGGAGAACTCTTGCTCCCAGCGTGCCGAGGTGGAGGTGATGTCTGACCAGATGAAGTGCGCCTTGATCGGCCTTCCGTCGTGGGTGTCGTCGCCGTAGAAGTCGCCGCGGCCGTCGGTGAAGGTGCCCACCACCGGCGGGTAGAGCAGGCCGGTGGTGCTGCTCGCCCAGTGGATCGACCACTCCTTGCGTTCGACGTCGAACAGTCGCAGCGAGAAGCCGCGGCTGCCGAGCGTCGGGAAGACGATCTCCTCGGTGTTGCCGGCACCGTCGAAGATGCTCTGGCTGGTCACCGTGCTCGGGAAGTGGTCCCACTCCTCGCTGCCGGCGAAGAGCGTCCTGAGGCGCCGGTTGGCCACGTTCCACGAGCCGATGATGAAGTCGAAGTCGTTCATGCCGACGATCATGGGGCGCTACCCCTGACATCTTCTGTCAGTGGTCTGGAAGACTGTCGTGGTGCGTGCCAGCCGGTTGTTGTCCCTGCTGCTGTTGCTGCAGAACCGTGGGCGGATGAGCGCCGCACAGCTCGCCGCGGAGCTCGGCGTCACCGCCCGGACCGTCTACCGCGACGTCGAGGCGCTGGCCGCGGCAGGCGTGCCGATCTACGCCGAGCAGGGACCCACCGGCGGTTACCAGCTGATGGACGGCTACCGCACCCGGTTGACCGGGCTGACCGCTGACGAGGCCGAGTCGCTGTTCCTGACCGGCATGCCGCAGCCGGCCGCCGAGCTGGGACTCGGTGCCCAGGTAGCCGCCGCCGAACTCAAACTGATGGCCGCGTTGCCCACCCCGTACCGGGAGGCGTCGAGACGGATCCGGCAGCGCTTCCACCTCGACGCGCCGGGCTGGTACCGGGAGCCGGACGCGGTGCCGCACCTGCTCGCCGTCGCGGAGGCGCTCTGGCAGGACCAGGTCATCGAGGTCCGGTACCGTCGCTGGGCCCCTCGGCCGGGCGTGGTCGGCCGGCGGCTGCACCCGCTCGGACTCGTCCTCAAGGCGGGAGTCTGGTATCTGATCGCCGCCGGGAGCGGTGAGCCGCGCACCTACCGGGTCTCCGCCATCGTCGAGCTCCGGCAGCTGCCGGAGCTGTTCACCCGCCCGGACGGCTTCGACCTGATCACGTTCTGGCACGCACACGTCGAACGATACGAGCGGGCCGAAACGGCCGAGGTTGCCGTGGTACGCCTGTCGCCCGCCGGGATCGCCGCGCTACCTGACATCCTTGGCCCGAGGGCCGGCCGGCTGGCAGCGCGCACCCTCACACCCGCCGACCCGGCCGGATGGCGACGCGTCACCATCCCGCTGGAAAACGTGGACCACGCCGCTGCCAGCTTGCTCCGGCTCGGCGCGGACGCGCAGGCGCTCGCCCCTCCCGAGCTGGTCGCACGCATCACCACTACGCTCCGGGCAATGACCAGGCTGTACCCGACGACGTCGAAGGATTGACATATCGAGTCCGCTTGTGCGGCAGCCGCAGCGCGCGGGCTGGCTGAAGTCGCTGCCGACCATATGCGAGGCGTTGCACGCGGCGGTCGAACCGGTGGGTCGGTGGGCTGGCTGCTGTCCGCCGCCTGGACCCCGCTTCGGAATCGGCGGATGAGATACTGCGATTCCCCACCCCGAGCTACCGCGACAAGGCGCTGGCCAAACTCGGACCGGCCGTCGTTGGGCTCTGGTGAGCACGGCGATCGTCGGGGCGGCGGAACTGCGCGAGGAGGTGGTCGCCTTCCTAGCCAGGACCATGACGGTCTGATCGTGTGCGCGATGGCCGTGTTGCGAGCAGTAGTCGCAGCTTCGCGCACAGGACCACCACCGCCTCGCCGGCATCCGCCACGACGGTCACCGGCCCCGGCACCCGGAACCGCAGAGGCCCGGCGCAGGCCCGCCGGGTGGCGTCGATGCTGCTCGGCGAGTGGTTCAAGGTCGCGGAGCTCCGTGACGACGACTTCCTCGTCGATGAAGGACAGGT
Organism: Dactylosporangium sp. NPDC000244; assembly: GCF_040300725.1. NCBI lineage: Bacteria > Bacillati > Actinomycetota > Actinomycetes > Micromonosporales > Micromonosporaceae > Dactylosporangium > Dactylosporangium sp. NPDC000244. The sequence goes on along the minus strand of NZ_JBEPEH010000047.1, from coordinate 80,295 downwards.
CCGCCTGCACGTGCCGGGGTGCGGACGACAGCAACAGGCCGACCACCGGGTCTGTCGCCGCGCGGCCGCAGGCCGTCGAGGTTGCGAAGTTCCCTTAGCAGATGAGTGCGCGGCCGGCCGAGCACCATCTGCACCGTATCCGAATCGCCTGTTCGTGCGGCCGCTGTCACTTTCAGGCATAGGTCGTCCCGGAAGCCGCCGCTACGGGGGCTTGCTTCGGAGAGCCAGCGCCGCAGCTCGACTGCTCCAGCTTCGGTGGTCTCGTAGATCACGCGGTCCGGTTTTCACCGCCTGGGACCCGTCGTTCGGAGCTCACCATGCCGTCGCGGCACAGACGGTCGAGGATCTGGTACAGGTGGCCGGTGTTCAGCGGCCTCACTGCGGGCCGACTGCCGCTTCGGAGGCGCTCTTGAGCTCGTATCCGTAGCTGGGCCCGTGGGCCAGCAGTGAGAGCACCGCGTGGTGGATCGGCATACCAGGACTGTACCCGCATCTTGCATTGTAACAATGTATTGCGAGAGAGTAGCGCCGTGATCTCCTTTATCTGGGCTTCACTGCGAGGGCGCGCGGCGAGGTCGGTGGCACTCCTGCTAGACGAGTGATGCGGGGAGCTATCTGCCCATCAGTGATCAAAGGCGATCAGGCTGCGAGTCACCGGTTGTCCCGTCTTGTGGTTGTGCCAGATTGCGGCCGTCATGGCCAGCAGACGTTGCGCGACCCGGACAGCGATGCCGGCGAAGGTACGCCCGCCGTGCATTTCCAGATCGAGCTGGCCTTTGAGTGTGTCGTTGACCGACTCGATCAGCTGCCGGACCGCCTTGAGCAGTGTCTGCCCTGCCCGGGGCTGTTCCTTCTTGCGTGCCGGGCGCAGCAGCGTGGCCCCCGCGTTCGGCCAGGTCGGTCTCGAACCGTTTGGAGGCGAAGCCCTTGTCGGTGATCAGCGGTAGGCCGGGACGGTCGGCGAGCAGCTGCGGTTCGCGGTCGAGCATCGCCTCGACCACCTCGCGTTCGCCGAGCTTGGCATCGGCCAGTGCCCAGAGGATCGGCATGCCGGTCGGGGTGCAGATCAAGTCAAGTAGAGCCGCAGTCCCCAGAAGAATCGGCTGTGGGAGGCGCAGTAGCCGTAGACTGCCCAGCCGGCGGCGTTGGAGCATTGCACGGTCGGGCGGGACCGGCCGCACTCGACCGGGGTGGAGTCGAGGATCCAGTGGTTGTCGAACCAGAAGTCGGTGTCGATGGCCAGGGTGCGGATGAAGTGCTTGACCAGCGGCAGGGCGGCCCGGAGCCGGCGGTTGTAGCCGGACTGGGTGGGTTGGTAGGGGAACAGGTGGCGCAGGTGTTTGTCGAGGTGACGCAGCCAGCGGCGTTCTGAGCGGTAGCCGAGCAGGGCCTGCATGACCGACATGGTGAGCAGCTCGGGACTGGCGCGCATCTCATCGTCGATCTTGACGTACGGTGCGATGGCAAGGGTCTCCAGATCGACGTGCACGTGGCCTCCATGGTCATCGTTGCTTAGCACCGTCGATCATGGAGGCCCTTGCCTATCTCCGCAGTCCCGTCCCCGCATCCTCGTCTACCGACCGGATGCATGCGGCGGAGCGTTGCGGGCCGGGATCAGCAGCGCCAGTAGCGCGCTGAGGAGCGCGATGCCGGCGCCGATCCACATGACGGTGTGCAGGCCGGACATGAAGGCGCGTTCCGTCGCACGAGTGATGGCCGCCGCGGCCACGTCGTCGAACTGCCCGGTGAGGTTCAGCCGTGCGCCGAGCGGAGCGATTCCCTGTTCGGCCAGGCCCTTGTGGATGGCGACCTGTTCCGCGATCGCGTCGGGGACGCCGGCGGTGCGCAGTTCTGCCGGCAGCGTCCGCGCGACGAGCGTCGCGATCACCGTCCCGAACACCGTTGTGCCGAGCACGCCGCCGAGTTGATTCGCGGTGGTCTGCAGGCCCCCGGCGACTCCGCCGTGCTGTACGGGAGCCGTTCCGACGACGGCCTCGGTCCCGGCGACCACGACCATTCCCATGCCGAGGCCCAGCAGGACCAGCCACGGCCACTGCCGGCCGTAGGGGGAGCCCGCGGCCAGGCCGACCAGCCCGACGAAGCTCGCCGCGAGCAGCGCCATTCCGAGGGCGAGCGGCCAACGCGAACCCAGCCGCCCGGTCAAGCGTCCGCCCAGCGGCGAGCCGACCATGAACATCCCCATCAGCGGCAGCAGGCGAACGCCGGTCTCCAGCGGCGTGCAGCCGTTCACGTTCTGCATGTACAGACCGATGGAGAACAGCACTCCGTACAACGCAATGTTTCCGGTCACGAGCAGGACGACACCCACCGACAACGCCCGGGAACGAAACAGCGACAGCGGGAGGATCGGCGCGGGGAACCGTCGCTGCCGGATCACGAACCCGGCGAGGAGGACCAGCGCCGCGAGCACGCCCGCGGCCCAGTACCACCATTCGCGGCCGGTTGCGCCGGTCAACGACCACACCAGGACGAACATCGCCCCGGCCAGCACACCGGCGCCGACGATGTCGAACCGGTCGGCACGGCCCGGGGCGCGACTCTCGCCGGCCCACCGCAGCGCCGACGCGGCGGCGGCCAACCCGATCGGGACGTTCAACACGAAGATCGCCGGCCAGGACAGGTACTCCACCAGCAGTCCGCCGATGATCGGTCCAGCGGCGGCGGCGGACGCCGACGCGGCACCCCACATCCCAATGGCACGGTGCAACTCCGACGCTGGGAACGTCGACTTCAGGATCGCGAGGGTGTTCGGTACCAGCATCGCTCCGGCGAGTCCCTGCAGCACGCGGAAGGCGATCAGTGCCGCGGTCGACGGGGACAGAGCGCACCCGAGGGACGCGAGCGCGAAACCGGCGACGCCGATCACGAAGATCCTGCGCCGGCCAAACCTGTCGCCGAGCTTGCCGCCGACGATCAACGTCACCGCTAGGGCGAGAAGGTAGCCGTTGGTCACCCACTGCAGACCGGTCATCGACGAGCCGAGGCTGCGGGCGATCGTCGGGTTGGCGATGTGGACGACGGTTCCGTCCAAGCTGACCATCACCACGCCCAACGCCACCGCGACGAGGGTCATCCTTTGCTTCCGCCTCGACGGGCGGGTGCGGTTGATGCCCGTTGCTTCGATCGCGCCCACGCGCCCTCCAAATGAAACATGCTGTATCAGTTGTGACATGTTGTATCATTTACTCGTGGGCGACGCCAGTCATCTTGATGCGACCGAACAGGCACTGCGGCAGGACGCCCGGCGCAACCGGGATGCGGTGATCGCCGCGGCGATTCGGATACTCGCGGCCGACCCGGAGGCGAGCATGCGGCAGATCGCCGCGGAGTCCGGCGTGGCGCGGATCACCGTCTATCGGCACTTTCCGACGCGTGAACACCTCATCCGGGCGCTCATCGACCTCGTCGTGGAGGAGGAACGGGCCGTCGTCACGACCGCGATCACGCCGGACGCCACGGCGACCGAAGTCTTCGGCCGGCTCGGCCCGGGGATCATCCGGGTCGGAGAACGCTACCGGTTCCTGGACAACCGTTCCGGCAGCGTCACCGACGCGCCGCTGCGCCACCCCGCCGCCGATGAGCCGCTGCTCATATGGCTGACCAAGTCCGCCGAGCGGGGTGAGCTCCACACCGATCTCACGCCCGAGTGGATGTACGCGATGATCCATGGGCTCGGCCGCGCGGCCAACGAGGAAGTGCTGGTCGGACGCAGAACCGCGGACGAAGCCGGTCAATTGCTCGCCCGCACTCTGACACACACCTTCGTCGCGGACCGTGACGGTTCAGCGACCGGTCCCGGATAGCGGCTGTCGCGGCGACCTGATACGTCGGCCCGGCGCCGGGAGGCTGCGCGGCGGTGCCGCCGCTCACCCCACGGTGACCGCGCCCGCGGTGAATCCCGCGACGGCGGTGTCGATGGCCAGGGTGCGGATGAAGGGCTGCGATGAAGATGACGTCCCAACCGCCATCTGGCGACTGGACGACCGTGACGACCCGGCCGCAGCGACCACCACGGACAACCGCTTCGCGGCACGGCTCACCAGCCGCCTCATCCACGTCTACGCCGACCACGGCGACACGACCGTGGACCTCACCCACGACCCGCACGTCGAGCACGCTGGGATCCACACATCCCGGCCGTGCCTGGCGAGCGCAGACACCAGCTCACTCGCCAGGCAGGACATGGTCACCGCCCCGGTCGGTCTCATCCTGCTGCGCTGGCCGCTCCCACACGCCACCGCGATCGCGGGCATTGCCGAGGTGCTCGCTATGTGCCACCCGATGATGACGGCCGGCGCGTACACCATCGTGGCATTGCGGCCGGCGACACCAGGCAAGCCCGGCGGCACGCTCGCCGAGGACATCCGTGCGCTCCTGCCCGCCGCCCAGTCCGCAGGCCTGCAACACGTACTCCACATTGTCGCACTCGCAAGCGCCGGCGGTGGCGACGAATTCCTGTACTACGCCACCGACACTGAGGTCGATGCAGCCCGGCGGAAGCAAAGTGAAGATGCCGCGGTGGCAGTCCACCACGCAGAACTGCTGGTGTTCAGACACAGACGCGGGCGGTGACGACGCGACCCCTGCGCGCGGGTCGACGTCGGCCACGGAGCGTGACGGCGATCGCCAGCGGTGACACCGGTCGGCTTTAGGCCGCGAGGAGTCTGTCGCGGACGCGGTCGCCGAGGGAGTGCTCGAGCTTGGTGAGGATCGGGCCTCGTCCGTCTCGCCCAGCGTCTCGTGCGCGTCGCCGAGGTGGACCAGCACGTCGGCCTGCGGGAAGCGGTCCCCGAGCTCGTGGAACAGCGCGTGGGAGTCCCGGTAGCAGGCGATCGCGTCGTGGGTCCGGCCGAGCCGCAGGCAGGCGTGGCCGATGGTGTCCAGGGTGGTGGCCTCGCCGAAGCGGTCCCGGAGGCGGCGCATCGCGGCCAGCGCGTCCACGCACAGGCCGAGGGCCTCGGCGTGGTCGCCGCGCAGGGTCAGGCACCAGCCCAGGTTGTTCTGCGAGCGGGCGGTACCGATCGGGTCGCCGAGGTCGGCCACCAGCGCGTGCGCCCGCCGGGCATGGTCGAGCGCGCAGTTCGGGTCGTCGCACTCCACCGACAGGTTGGCCAGGCGGCGGTGGGCGGGGGGTGCATGCCCTCGACGGAGCCGGCCGCCGCGAAGTGGTCGAGGGCCCGGCGGAAGTGCGTCTCGGCCTCGTCGAAGCGGTCGCACCGGAAGTGCTCGAACGCGATGCCGTCCTCGGCCACGCCGAGGCCGAGCGGGTCGGTGGCGACCTCGAGCGCGCGCCGGTGGGTGGCCGCCCGGCCGGCCCAGTCGCCGAGCAGGTTCTGGTACACGCCGAGCGCGTGCGCCAGCTGCCACGCCACGGCCGGGAAGCCGGCGGCCCGCTCGATCGCGGCGAGGAGCACCTCCCGCTCGGCGGCGAACCACTCCGCACCCAGGCGCTCTTCCACCAGCACGCCTTCGGCCGGTGGCGCGGGCACGATCGGAACGCGCACGAACGTCGGCAGGCGCGAGGCGGCCCCGAGCGCGCTGTGCAGGTAGTGGCCGAGCACCCGGCCCAGGGCGGCACACCGCTCGGCGCGCTCGGCGGCGTACGCGCGCAGCAGGCAGTGGCCGGTGTACCGGCCGGGGGCGCGTTCGGTCAGCAGCTGCGCGTCGGCCAGCTCGGCCAGCAGCCGGGCGGTCCGGGCGCGGGGCAGGGCGGCGAGCGAGGCCGCGGCGGGCACCGTGACGTCGAGCCCCGGGTGCACGGAGAGGAGGCGGAAGAGGCGCGCGGCATCGGCGCCGAGCTTGCGGTAGCTCCAGGAGAACACGGCCCGCGGGTCGAGCACCGGGTCGCCACCGCCCAGGGAGTACAGGGCGTCCAGGACGTCCGGGGTGGACAGCTCGGCGGCGAACACGGCGAGCGGGAACGACGGGCGGGCCGCGGCGCGCGCCGCCACGACCGCCAGGGCGAGCGGCAGCCGCGCGCACCGGGCGATGATGGTCTAGGTGGCGGCCGGGTTGGCGCCGCGTACATCAGCGACGGGCTGAACGAGCGCTACGTCGGCAACGGCCTCGGCGTCGCGCCGGCACGACCCCCGTCATCGCCGCCGACCGCAGCGGCGGCTGGGAGGTCGCGCTGCAGGGCGCTGACAACAACCTGTGGATCGTCGACTCGGCCGGCCCCAGGTGCAGACGCCGTGGATTCTCGACCCGGACAGCGGCCTGGGCATCATCGGCCTGTCGACCGGCAGCTACGAGATCATCTTCGCGGGCTCGGACCGGATGCTCTACGCTATGGCCGCGAATGGCGCCGTCACCCTGCTCGGCAACGGCCTGGGCATGGCGCCGCACACGAGCCCGGCCGTCGCGGCCGACCAGTCCGGCCACCTCGAGGTGGCATCTGGGCCGGCACGAGCCCGGACATCACCGCCCTGATGGTGCCGGTGCAGAGCACCCCGACCCCGACCCGCACGCGGACCGGCCTCCCGCCGCTGACCCCCTGACCCGACCGCACCGGCCGGCGGCACCGTCGACACACTCGGCGGTGGCGCCGCGCGGGCTTTGTCGGCCCCGGCGGACGTCGAAGATCTTGTATACTTCGCATCGACGATCGCGCGCGTTGGACTCACACGGGGAGAAGTTCACATGCGATGGAAGATCCCGGCTGCCCTCCTGCTGGCAGTCGCCTTGCTGATCCCGGCGACACCGGCGGCGGCTCAAGCCGAATCGCCCGCGACATCCTGCCAGGCGGTTTTCTACGCGGACATCCGCGAGCTTGTCACGATCGATCTCGATACCGCCTCGGACATCGATGTGCGGGTGCTGGCGAACCGGATCATGGCGGCGGCGGTCGCTGATGCGTTGACCACGTTGCCGGGCAGGATGCAGGCGCGGTTGGACGGTTCCGCGGGCGATCTGCGGGCGTTTCTCAAGACGAGCCTGTGGGGGGTCTGGTCGACGGATCTGCGGATTGCGGTGAACCGGACGATGCCGAACGCTGGCTCGCACGTGCAGGCGGCCGCGCAGGAAGCGCTCGACAACGGGACCGTGGACGCGTTTCTGGCTTACCTGAACGACGGCCTGTACATCGCACGCGCGCTTGACTGCGCGTATCAGCCGGCGGCGTCGGCATCCGCTTGACGCCCGCTGCCGCCGGGAGGGCGGGCCGTGCCATGGCAGGGCGGCCCACCCTCCCGGCGGCCTCGTCGAGAAGCTCCGCGTCGGCGCGGCGCCGAACTGGCGCTCAATCGTCGTAGATCGGGTAGTCCGCCGGGTTGGGCGCGGTGTCATCGACGCCGATCGCCCGCAGGTCCGCCCGGCTGAAGGTGAGCGCCGCACGGTCGCCGAGCATGATGGCGGCCAAGGCATCGAGCATTTCCAGATGCTGCTGCCGTGACTCCTCGACGACGGCTCCGATGCGGCTGCTGGCCGTCATCACGCGCTGTCCGTCGGGCCCTGCCTGTTCCACCTTCCTCACCAGCAGGCCCGCTTCGAGGAAGCCTGACCATGGGGTCCTCAGGGCGAGCAGCGAGTCGGCCGTCGAGACGAACAGCCTGAAATACACGCGGTTGTTGAAGGTATCCATCTGCTGCGAATCCAAGTGCAGCCCGAACAGCTGCCCGAGCCCGTCGAGCATGCCGGCGTGATACGCCTTGAGGGCGGCGTTGAAGGCCGACGACTCGGGCAGGTACCCACCGAAGCCCCGCGCCTGAGCGCCGAGGTACGCCTCAATGAGATGGCGCCTGGCGTACATCGATCCTCCCGGACAGGCCGTTCGAGCTCGTGCCACGGTCGGCCTTCCGGCCCGTCCGCGGCGACCCAAGATACCGAACACCTGCACCGTCTGAGCGTCCGGAGTCGCCCGGCGTGCATGGTTCGCGCATGCCTCACGCACCGTGCGGTGCGACGAGGACGTGCCCGCGGGCACGCTGCGGTTCAAGGCTCGCCTGCAGCTGGGCTGCTGATCCGCGCGGCCGTCCGGTGATGGCCACGGCCGTCGGCGGCGCCTAGACTTTGGGTTGTGGGACCGGGCGAAAAGGACGCTGACCTGGCCCGCCGCGAGGACCTCGTCACGGCGCGGGAGAGAGTAGCCGACGAACGCGAGGCGCTCGCCGACGAGCGTGACGCCGCCGCGGACCAGCGTGACATCGAGCTCGAAGGCCGGAACACCCAGGCCGCGGTGCAGGAGGGTGAGCTGGAGCGGCGGGGCGCGCTGGCCGACGAACGCGACCGGCACCTCGACGAGCGGAGCCGGCGCATCGCCGAGCGGGAGCAGCGGGCCGACCTGCGGGAACGGGCCGCGAACGAGCGTGACCGGGAGGCCGACCAGCGCGCCATCGACGCGGAGGTGCGCGGCTTGGACGAGCGGTACCGATAGGTGCGGCCCGGCCGGACGGCGGTGGTCGCGGTCAGGCCGGTGGCGCGTCACCGGGGCGGACGAGACCGCTCTGATAGGCGAGCACGACGAGCTGGGCGCGGTCGCGCACGTCGAGCTTGGCCATCGCCCGGTTGACGTGGGTCTTCGCCGTCAGCGGGGAGAGGTAGAGCCGGTCGGCGATCTCGTCGTTCGACAGCCCGTGCGCCACGAGGACCAGCACCTCGCGTTCGCGGTCGGTGAGCACGTCGATGGGCCCGGCGGGCGGCAGCGGCGGAAGGTCGGGGTGGCGCAGGAACCGTGTGATCAGCGACTGCGTGGCGATGGGGGAGAGGAGGGCCTCGCCCGCGGCGACGGTACGCACGGCGCGGACGAGGTCGTCGGGCTCGACGTTCTTGCCGAGGAAGCCGCTGGCGCCGAGCCGGAGCGCACGCACGACGTTCTCCTCGTTCTCGAACGTGGTGAGGATCAGGATCCGGACGCCGGACAGCTGATGGTCGCCGGCGATGCGCCGGGTGGCCTCGAGCCCGTCCATCTCGGGCATGCGGATGTCCATGAGCACCACGTCGGCCCGGGTGGTTCGGGCGAGATCGACGGCCTCGATGCCGTTGGTCGCCTCGCCGACGACGTCGATGCCGGGGTCGCCGTCGAGGATGAGCCGGAACCCGCCGCGGATGAGGGCCTGGTCGTCGGCGAGCACCACACGGATCGTCACGGCTGCGGCCTCGTCTTCGCGGCGGGCAGTTCGGCACGCACCCGGAACCGGCCGGTCGGTTCGTGCCGCGCCGTGAGCGTGCCGCCGGCCGCGGAGGCGCGTTCGCGCATGCCGAGCAGCCCGTAGCCACTCCCGGGCCGGTCCGGGCCGGTCGGGTTGTCGACCTCCAGGACGACCTTGTCGGGAGCGTAGGTGACGGTGAGGCACGCCGAGCCGGTGCCGTGCTTGTGGGCGTTGGTGAGGGCCTCCTGCAGGATCCGGTACGCCGCGAGGTCCACGACTGCGGGCAGTTCCCGGGCCTCGCCGTGCTGCCGGTGCTCGATGTGCAGGCCGGCGACGGCGACGGTGTCGAGCAGCGCGGTCAGCCGGGCGAGGCCGCGGGCCGGCTCGGTGCTGCCGGGCGTGTCGCCGGGGTCGCGCAGCACGCCGACGATCGAGGAGAGCTCCCGCATCACCGTGTCGGAGGCGTGCCGGATGTGCTCGAGCGCGCTGTCGGCGGCGCCGGGCTGCCGATGCAGGACGTGGCGGGCGGCACCGGCCTGGACGTTGATGACGGCGATGTGGTGGCTGACCACGTCGTGCAGCTCGCGGGCGATCCGCATGCGCTCCTCGACGACGCGGCGGCGGGCCTCGTCCTCGCGGGTCTGCTCGGCCCGGCGGGCGCGCTCCTCGACGGCGGTGACGTAGGCGCGGCGGCTGCCGGTGGCGTCGCCGACCGCGGTGGCCATGCCGATCCAGGCGAGGACGCCGATGTTCTGCGGCGCCCACCAGCTGCCCGCCGAGGTCAGGACGGTGGCGAGGTAGAGCGACAGGGCGATGGCGGCGGAGATCAGCCACGTCCGCCGGCGCTCGAGGCGCGACGCCACGGTGTATACGGCGATCACCAGGGCGATCATCGGGACCGGCGGCTGCGGTCCGGACGCGACCGTGAACGCGAGCGTGGCGACGGCGGTGGCGAGCAGCACCGGCAGCGGCCACACCCGCCGGAAGGTGATCGCGAGGCAGGCGAGGACCGCGGCGGCGACGCCCGCCGGCGCGACCGGACCCGCCAGGTGACGGTCGCCGTGGCTCGCCGTCGCGACCAGCGGCGGGCCGACCAGCAGCACGCCGAGGAGCAGGTCGAGCAGCTGCGGATGCCGTAGGGCGGCCCGGCGCAGTTGCCGCTGCACGACGGTGGAGTCCATGGTCTCGACGGTAGGTGCCGGCCCGGGAGCCGGGCGTCGTCTACCGGCGGTAGCGGATCGCCGCGGCTTACTGCGGACGCGGTAGCACGATAGCAATCCTCGTCTCCCGGAATCGGCCGATTCACGTCCTTGCACCGCTTCTGCCCGGAAATACCACGGATGCAGTAGCGGCGGCGAGCCGATGTCTGCGCTTGGAGGACGCGGCGGGTGGTCCGGGCGGGCGATGGTGATGCCTGCACCGTACACCTCCCGTTCATGTTTCGTTCCCCGCGGATGGTTCTGCCATGCGACTGCCGTTCCGGCGTGGTGCCGCGCCACCGCAACCCGCTCCCGTCCGCGCCGCCCCGGACGACGGTCACCGCAACGACGATCACGACGGCCACGCGCTGCGGGCGCCGACGAGGCTGCACGCGTTCAACCGCTACGAGATCAAGTATCTGGTGCCGAGCTCGCGGATCCCGCGGCTGCGGCGGGAACTGGCGGCCCGGCTGGACCACGACAGTCACGGCACCGACGGCTCCTACGGGGTCTGGAGTGTCTACTACGACAGTCGTGACCTGCGGTTCTACTGGGAGAAGATCGAGGGGCTGCGGTTCCGGCGCAAGCTGCGGGTGCGCCACTACGGCGACCGGTTCAGCGTCGACGGCGACACCCCCGTGCACATCGAGATCAAACAGCGGGTCAACCGGGTCACCCAGAAGCGGCGGGTCGCGCTGCCGTACCGGCTCGCCCGCGACCTCTGCGACCGGCGGCAGCCGGTCGAGCACGCCCCGGCGCAGCGGGCCTTCCTGGAGGAGGTGCTCGAGCTGCTCTCGCGGCTGGACCTGCGAGCGGTGGCGATGACCGGCTACCAGCGGGAGGCGTTCGTCGGCCGCGACGCCGACACGGGGCTGCGCGTCACCATGGACCACCGCGTCCGCGGCCGCGACCGTGACTTCCACTTCGCCGCCGACGCCGAGAACCGGCTCGTCGTGCCGGCCGGGCTGTCGGTCGTCGAGTTCAAGGCCGACGAGCGCGTCCCGTACTGGCTCACCGACCTCGCCGCCGAGCTGAACCTGTCGGTGGTGCGGGTCTCCAAGTACTGCCAGGCCGTCGAGGCCTTCGGCCGCGCACCCCGCTCCATCTTCCACATCCCCGACGAATCCCCGCCGAACACCCCGACGACCTGAAGGTGTAGCCCCGATGCCGTTCAACGTTCAGGACCTTTCCGGCACCTTCAGCGTCGGCGACATCGCCATCGCCCTGTCGCTGTCGTTCGTGCTCAGCGCCATGATCGGCTGGGTCTACCGGTTCACCCACCGCAACGTGTCCTACAGCCAGTCCTACGTGCAGACCCTCGTCATCCTCGGCATGCTCGTCGCGCTCATCATGCTCATCGTCGGCTCCAACATCGCCCGCGCGTTCGCGCTGGTCGGGGCGCTGTCGGTGGTGCGCTTCCGCAATGCCGTCAAGGAGACCCGCGACGTCGGGTTCATCTTCCTCGTCATGGGCATCGGCATGGCGGCCGGCACCCGCTTCTACACGCTGGCCGTCGTCGCCGCGGTCGCGATCAGCCTCGTGATCCTGGTGATGTACCGCTTCAGCTGGTTCGCCGCCAGCGTCCAGCGGCAGATCGTCAAGGTCCAGATCCCGCCGGACTTCGGCGCCGGCGGCAACTCCACCGAGGCCATCCAGGACGTGCTCATCGCCCACACCAGCGAGTTCGAGCTGGTCAGCATCGAGTCGATCCGCGGCGGCGCCCTCACCGAGCTGATGTACACCGTGCGCCTGAAAAAGGGCCACGAACCGGGGCAGCTCATCGCGGCGCTCGGCGAACGCACCGGCGGGCAGCGGGTGACGGTGCTGACCGGCTACGACCAGACGGACCTGTGATGCTGCGACGGCTGCGGTACCGCATCCCGGTGCGGGTGCGCCACTACTGGAAGCTCCTGGCCGTCTGCGCCGCGGTCGTCGCCGTCCTCGCCACGGTGCTCAGCACCGTGCGGGTGGCGCCGCTGGTCACGAGCACCAGCGACGAGAACGGTGACCAGGTCACCCAGAACGTGCGCGGCACCCGGGACCTGTTCGACGCCACCCTGGCCCACAGCATGACGATCACCTTCCGCGACGCCGACTACCAGCGGCTGCTCGACTCCTTCTGGAACGAGGGCGAGAAGGAGTTCCTCGAGGCCGACCTGACCATCGACGGCACCGTCGTCGCCGGCGTCGGCATCCGGCTCAAGGGCAACTCCACGCTGGCCGGGCTGACGCGCGGCGGAGCATCCCGGCCCGGCGGATTCGGGGCCGGCGGCCGTGGGCCTGGCGGCCAGGCACTGGGTGGCGGCGACCCAGGCGGCGTCGGCCCGGGCGGTGGAGGTCCGGCTGGTGGAGGTCCGGCTGGTGGCGGGCTGGGAGGCTTCGGTCCGGGCGGCGGAGGTCCGGGCGGCGGAGGTCCGGGCGGCGGCGGCGGAGGTCCGGGCGGCGGAGGTCCGGGCGGCGGCGGCCGGGGCGGCTTCGGCGCGGCGCTCAAGGCCGAGGAGCCCGAGACGCTGCCGTGGCTGATCCGGTTCGACGAGTTCGTGTCGGGGCGCCGCTACCAGGGACACCGCGAGATCGCCGTGCGCGTGGGCGGCATGGGCGGCGGCACCACCGTGCTCAACGAGGCGGTATCGCTCAGCCTGCTGGCCGGCGCCGGGCAGACCGCGCAGCGGTACGCGTACACCAGCTTCACCGTCAACGACCGCCCGACCACGGCGCGGCTCGTCGTGGAGCATCCCGACGAGCACTTCGCCGAGGCGGTCGGCGGCTCCGGTGTGCTCTACAAGAGCCTGGCCACCAGCCAGTTCACCGACCAGGGCGGCGACCCGACCAGCTACGCCGACGACTTCAAGCAGATCACCAAGAAGGGCAGCCAGGACCTCCAGCCCGTCATCGACCTCGTGCGCTGGGTCAACACCGCCGACGACCAGCAGTTCGACGCGAAGCTCGGCGACCGCCTCGACGTGGAGTCCTTCGCCCGGTACACCGCGGCGCAGAACCTGCTGCTCAACTCCGACGACATGGCCGGGCCGGGCCGCAACTACTACCTGTGGTACGACCTGCGGACCAAGCGGTTCACGGTCATCGGCTGGGACTACAACCTCGCGTTCTCCGGCCGCGCCGACCAGGACCCGGCCGCGTCGGTCAGCATGGGCGGCATGTTCGCCGGCGGCGCCGACGGCATGCCACCGGCGGGATTCCAGCCCCCGGACGGCTTCCAGCCGCCGGCCGGGATGCGGCCCCAGGGCGGCGGCGGCTTCGGCGGACTCGGCGGCAACAAGCTCAAGGAGCGCTTCCTGGCCAGCGCCGCCTTCAAGCCGGTGTACCAGAAGGCCTACCGCGAGCTCTACCAGAAGATGTACGGCAGCGGCGCCGCCCTGGCCGCCGTGGACGCCATCAGCGGGGTGCTGGGCACCGCCGGCGGCTACGACCGGCAGAAGACCGACGCCGACGCCGACGAGCTGCGAACCCTGATCCGGCAGCGCACCGAGTACCTCGCGGGCACCGACCTCATCCGGCAACCTTGACCACGGCCTTGACCACGGCCGCGGCCGAGAAACTTGCAGCGTTCGCGGGCGTGCTGCTCGCCGGTGACCGGCCGACTTGCCGGCGCGGTCATCGCGCGGCGCCGGGATGCGGTGACGGGACCTCGGCGGGCCGGTAGCGTCCGCGGCGGGTAGTGCTGCCGTCGCGATCCAGGGATGTGGATGCAGATGGTCATCGGCGCGAGGCGCGTAATCGAGGCGAAGCTGCCGCACCTGCTGCTCTGCGTCCTGCTGCTGGGCATCGCCGACTCCATGATCGGGCCGTACCTGGTGCTGTTCGGCGCCGACCGGGCGCGCCTGTCCCCGCTCCAGGTCGGCGTGTTCCTCTCCGTCATCGCCGTCAGCGGGCTGTTCGTGACGTCGTGGCTCGGTCGCCGGTACGACCGCGGTGCCGGCCGGTGGCCGGCGGTGGTCGCCGTGCTGGCGCCGGCCGCCGGGTACCTCGCGCTGAGCACGACCACCAGGTACGCCCTGTTGCTGCTCATCGGCGCGGGACTGCTCGGCGCCGGCCTGGCCGCCTTCTCGCAGGTGTTCGCGCTGGCCCGCACCCACCTGGACCGGGCCTCCGGCGACGCGTCGCGCCGCGGGACCCTGGCGCTGCGCTCGGCGTTCTCGCTGGCCTGGGCCGTCGGCCCGATCCTCGGGGCGGCGGCGCTGGCGTGGCGGGGGTACGGCGGGCTGCTGCTGCTGACATCCCTGGCGTTCGCGGTGATCGCGGCCCCACTGCTGCTGCTGGGCCCGACGCCGGTCACACCCCGGACCGAGCCGCAGTCGCGGGCTTCATCGCGGTTGCGGCGGCCGGTGCTGTTGGTGGCGGCGAGTTTCGCGCTGTTCAACACCGCGATGTGCGCCGGCTCGGTCGCGCTGCCGCTGTACATCACGCGCACCCTGGCCCGGCCCGATCAGGACGTGGGGCTGCTGGCCAGCGTGTGCGCCCTGGCGGAGATCCCGGCGGCGCTGGGCCTGATGCTGCTGCCGGCCCGGGTGCGTCAGCAGCGGGTACTCCTGCTGGGCATGCTGCTGTTCGTGCTGTACTTCGCCCTGGTCCCCGTCAGCTCCGGCCTGCCGCTGCTGCTCGCCGCCCAGGTGGCCCGGGGCGTGGCCATCGCCGCGGTCAACGCGCTCGGCATCACGTACATCCAGGACCTGATGCCCGAGGCCACCGGCCGCGCGACCGCGCTGTTCGGCAACGCGTTCATCACCGCGTCGCTGATCTCCGGGCTCGTCGCGGGCGCGGCCGCGCAGGCGCTCGGATACCGGGCGGCGCTGCTGCTGTGCGCGATGATCAGCGCCGCGGGCTGCCTGCTGCTGATCAGCGCCCGGCCGGTGCCGCGGGAGGTCGCCGCCGCGGCCGACGCGCCCGAGGTCGACGCCCGCCCGTGGCAGGCTTGACGGCGTGACCACCGCCGAGCACGAACTGCGCTGGGCCGGCCAGCGGGTCGACGCGATCGCGCCCGGGAGCCTGCCCGGCCTCGCCCGCCTGAGCAACCTCGTCCGCAGCGTGCGCACCCCCGAGTTCGAGGGCGTCACGTTCCACGAGGTGCTGACCAAGAGCGCCCTCAACCACGTCCCGGCGACGAGCGCGATGCTGCCGGGGGAGTGGACGATCAACCCGTACCGCGGCTGCACCCACGCCTGCGCGTACTGCTTCGCCCGCCCCAGCCACGAACACCTCGGCCTCGACCTCGGCGCCGACTTCGACCGCCAGATCGTCGTCAAGGTGAACCTCGCCGAGGTCCTGCGGCGCGAGCTCGCGACCAAGCGGGTCCTGCCCGACCGGGTCGCGTTCGGCACCAACACCGACCCGTACCAGCGCGCCGAGGGCCGGTACGCGCTGATGCCCCCGGTCATCGACGCGCTCACCGGCGCCCGGGTGCCGTTCTCGATCCTCACCAAGGGCACCGTGATCCGCCGCGACCTCGCCCGCCTCGCCGCCGCGGCCCGGCACGTGAACGTAGAGCTGGGCCTGTCGATCCCGTTCGTGGACGAGACGCTGCAGCGCACCCTCGAGCCCGGCGCCCCGTCGACGGCCGCGCGGCTGGACACCCTGCGGGCCATGCGCGCCGCCGGCTTCGCCCCGACCGTGTTCCTCGCGCCGATCCTGCCGCACCTCACCGACGGCCAGGAGCAGCTCGACACCACGATCGGCGCGCTCGCCGAGGCCGGCGCGGCGCACGTCCTGCCGACTCCGCTCTATCTCATCCGGGGCGTGAAGGAGCTGTTCTTCACCTGGCTTCGGCGGTGGTACCCGGAGCAGGTGCCCGCCTACGCGGAGCTGTACGACTCCGGATCCCGTCTCCCGCGCGCCTATCGCGACGCCGTCCGCGCCCGCGTGGACCGGGCCCTGCGCCGCCACGGCCTGCCGATCCCCGACGACACCACCGAGGACAAGTTCGCGCTGCTCGGCAAGCGCCGCCCCGAGCCCGGGCCGAGCCAGCCGACCCTCTTCTGACGTCGGCCGCTCACCCGGCCAGGACCGCGACAAGCGCGGCGGCGCGCTCCGGTCCCGGCAGCGGCCGGGGCGACGACCGACTTGCCGGGCGCGGGGGCCACGCGATTGACGCTCGGACGTGCGATGGCCGCGCCTTCGCGTCGGCATCGCAGTCCGAGTCGTCGTCCGCGTCCGACGGGTCAGGCCCGCCGCAGGCCAGGCCGATCCGGGTCGCTGAGATATGAAGCCACCGTCGATGCGGGCGACGAGGTGGACAGGATCGTGTTCACGGCCCGGAAGTCGGCGCGCAGTTGGTTCGGCGTCAGCTCGACCGTGACGTATCCGCGGCCGTTGCCTTCGAACCGCAGGTGAGGCGTTGCGGGCACGGGGTCGAACTTGGCGGTCACCGTCTCGTCCACACCGATCGTTCCGGACGACGTGATCGACGTGGTCGTGAACTCGACCCCGAGGGTCTCGGACGCCGGGTTGGAGAAGTCCCGCTTGAGATCGGCCGCCCTGTTCTTGTGGATGTCGCCGGAAAGCACCACCGGGTGGCACTTCGGGTTCGAGGCCATGCCCCGCAGGATGTTCTCGCGGGCGGCGCGGTAGCCGTCCCACTTGTCCTCCGGGTGGGCGATGTCCGGGTCGGCGAAGAACGGCACCTGCTGCGCCAGAACGTTCCAGGAGGTGTTGGAGTGCTGCAGATCCTGCAGCAACCAGCGTTCCTGCCGCGAGCCGAGGATTGTGCGGCTGGGGTCGTATGCCTCGGGCGAACCGGCGTCGGTGACCTGGTCGCTTCGGTACTGGCGGGTGTCCAGGACGTTGAAGGTGGCCAGCTTCCCCCAGGACAGCCGGCGGTACAACTGGATGTCCGCCCCGTTCGGCCGCTGCGCCGATCGCAGGGGCATGTGTTCCCAGTAGGACTTGTATGCGGCGGCCTTGCGCAGGCGGAACTCCTCGACCGTCGCGTCGGCGCCCTGCCCGGTCTCCGGGATGTCGCCGGCGTAGTTGCCTGAGACCTCGTGGTCGTCGAACGTGACCACGAACGGTGCGCTCGCGTGGATGGCCCGCATGTCCGGGTCCATGCGGACCTGGGCGATACGCACGCGATAGTCGGGCAGCGCCATGCACTCGCCGATGGGCAGGTGCTGACGTCCGACCGGCCCGGGTCCGTTGTCCTTCTCGTAGAAGTAGTCGCCGAGATGGAACACCAGGTCCGGCTCGTAGCGCAGCATGTCCTGGTAGGCCGTGTAGTAGCCGTCCGTGAAGCGCTGGCAACAGGCCACGGCGAACCTCACCCGCGCCGACCGGGAGCCCGGGACCGGCGCGGTGCGGGTGCGCCCGACGGGGCTGATCTGACCGCCGGCGCGGAACCGGTAGAAGTACTCTCGTTCGGCGCGCAGGCCACGCACGTCCACGTGCACCGTGTGCGCGTCCTCAGCCCTCGCCAGTTGCGTCCCGCGGTGCACGATCTTGCGGAACCGCTCGTCCTCCGCGACTTCCCACTCCACCGGGAACGCTTCGGGCGGCATGCCGCCGGTGCCGTCAAGCCGCAGCGGCTCGGGTGCCAGGCGAGTCCAGATCACGACTGCCTCGGGCAACGGATCACCTGACGCGACGCCGAGCGCGAACGCCCCCTCGGGCAGTTTCGGCGCGGGCCGGTGGGACGCCTGGGCGGGTGTGGCGACCGCGATGCCCAGAGCCGTCGTGGCGCTGGCGGCGAGGAGTGTCCGCCGTGTCAACCCGCTCGGGTGCGTCTCGGCCGCGGTGTTGTCGCTGTCGGTCATGCTGGTCCCTTCTCGTTCATGCCGTTGCTCGTTCGTGCGGTTGCTCGTTCGCGCCGTCGGCGGGCAGGTCGAGGCCTTGCGGTGAGGTGGGTTGCCGGCTCGGGTGCGGCGACTCGCCGCGATGACCGGCGGTGGTCGGTGTGGGTGCGGTCCGGCCGCGGGCACCGCCCGGTCCCGGCCGTCCGGCCGGCGAGCGCGCTGCGGTCGCCGCGCAGACGAGGACCGGATGCGGTTGGTTCCGGCCCCGGGTGTGCGGCACGCCATCGATGGCGGCGTCGATCAAGTGGATCGATCTAGTCACTACTAAACAACGTTTCGCTGGCGTGTCAAGGAGTGCCGTAGCAAGGCAGTTGCACTCTTCGTGAACTGCGGGCATCGAGCAAGATCCTGATGCGTGTGAGGCGCGCCGGCGCCCGAGGCGTCCGGCCTGGGCCGTCGCGGCATCCGTAGATCGATCCGCATCGCCCGACTTCCCGACCTAGTCGACCGTATTCACCGGGGACGGGCTCCCACCACGTTGTCACAAAGTTCTTGACACGTGCTGGAAACACTGTTGTAGTGCGAGTAGATCGATCTACTAGTCAGCCGCCGGGGGCACCGCGACCGCCACCCTGGTCGACCCACGGCCCCCGCCGGACGCGGCCCACACCAACCAGGGCTGCTCCGCCGCACCCCCCGGCGCAGCCATGCACCCAGCCCGATTCCCCGTCCCCTGACAAAGGGAGCACCCATGCAGCAGAGCGAGCGCGCCGACATCCCCCAGCGGATGCGGGCCGTCGTCTCGTACGGCCCCGAGGACTACAGGCTCACCGACCTTCCCGTGCCCCGGCCCGGCCCGGGTGAAGCACTGCTGCGCGTCGCCGCGGTCGGCATCTGCGCCAGCGACCTCAAGTGCTACCACGGCGCAGCGAAGTTCTGGGGCGACGAAAGCCGCCCGGCCTGGGCCGAGACCGACGTGGTCCCCGGCCACGAGTTCGTCGGCGACATCGTCGCGCTGGACGACGAGGCCCGCGCCCGCTGGGGCGTCGACGTCGGCGACCGGGTCGTCGCCGAGCAGATCCTGCCGTGTGGGGAATGCCGCTACTGCGAGCGCGGTCAGTACTGGATGTGCGCCGTGCATGACATCTTCGGCTTCAAACGGGCCGCGATGGGCGCGATGGCCGAATACGTTCTCCTGCCGGCCCGCTCGCTGGTGCACCCGATCTCCGCGAGCGTCCCGCCCGCGCATGCCGCGTTCGCCGAACCGCTGTCCTGCGCCCTGCACGCGGTCGAGCGCGCCGGCATCACCTTCGACGACGTCGTCGTGGTCGCCGGGTGCGGGCCGATCGGGCTGGGCATGGTCGCCGGCGCCGCGGCGAAGAACCCGGCCAAGGTCATCGCGCTGGACATGGCCGACGACAAGCTGGCGCTGGCCCGGGCGTGTGGCGCCGACCTCACGCTCAACATCAGCCGCGACGACGTCCTCGGCACGGTCCGCGAGCTCACCGACGGCTACGGCGCCGACGTCTACCTCGAGGGCACAGGGCACCCGTCGGCGGTGCTGCAGGGCCTCAACCTGCTGCGCAAGCTCGGCACCTACGTCGAGTACAGCGTCTTCGGCTCCGACGTGACCGTCGACTGGAGCATCATCAGCGACGACAAGGAGCTCAACGTGCTCGGCGCGCACCTCGGGCCGCACTGCTGGCCGGCGGCGATCCGCATGATCGAGTCGGGCCGCCTGCCGCTGGAGCGCATCTGCACCCACCAGCTTCCCCTCGACCGCTTCCAAGAGGGCCTCGACCTGGTGGCCGACGGCTCTGCCTCGATCAAGGTGTCCCTCCTTCCCGCCTGAGCGCTCTCCCTCACCAGGAGCTTCCATGGACCGTCCCCTTATCGCGCCGATCTCCCGCCGCACCCTGCTCGGCGGCGCCTTCGCCGCCGCTACCGGCCTGCTGGCCGCCTGCAGCGATTCCCCTACCCCCAGCGGCAGTACCGGCGCGACCACCTTGCGCATCGGCACGCCGAGCGACGTGCTGCTCGGCAGCATCCAGCGGTTCCAGGCGCACAATCAGCCGCTGCGCCGGACCATTTTCGACTACCTCGTCGACAAGAACCCCGACGGTTCCTACCGCGCCGCGCTGGCGACGAAGTGGGAGTGGAACGCGCAGAACACCTCGCTGGTGCTGAAGCTGCGCGAAGACGTCACCTTCCACACCGGGCGGGCGTTCGGCGCCGACGACGTGGTCGCCTCGATCAAACAGGCGACCGCCGAGGGCTCGGGCGTGCAGGCCGCGCAGCTGCTCAAGCGGGCCTCCGGCGTCAACAAGACCGGCCCGCACGAGGTCACCGTGACCTTCGACAAGCCCTTCACCGGCTACCTCGACGCACTGGCCATGTTGCCGATCATCGACAGCGAGACCTTCGCTCAGCTCAAGGACGGCAAGCAGGTCGTCGGCACCGGGCCGTTCAAGTGGCAGTCGTGGACGCCGGGCAGCAAATTCGATCTGGTCCGCTACGACAATTGCTGGCGCGGCAAGGCCAACTTCGAGACGCTGGCGTTCAGCATCATCCCGGACGCGCAGGCGATGCTGGCCGCGATGCGCTCGGGCAGCCTCGACCTCGCGCTGCGGATGATCGCCCGCGACGCCGACTCGCTCAAGAGCGACAACCGGTTCACGGTGAGCAGCACCGTGGGCTACGAGATGTACGTCGGCGTGAACGTGAAGGTCAAGCCGTTCGACGACATCAGGGTCCGGCAGGCGGTCGCCTACTCACTGGACCGTGCCCGCATCGCCGATCAGGTCTACAAGGGCTTCGCGACGCCGAGTTCCGTGCCGTGGGACGAGAGCACGCCCGGCATCACCAAGCAGCAGATCGCCAGCTACGGCTACGACGTGGCCAAGGCCAAGGCACTGTTGCAGGAGGCGGGGGCGGTCGGCACCGAGGTGTCGATCTCGGCGCTGGCCGCGGAGCCGACCTACAAGTCGATCCAGGACATCGTGCAGTACGGGCTCGACCAGATCGGCTTCAAGGTCAAACCGGTCAGCTACGACGCCGCCCAGTTCCCGCAGCACGTGCAGGCCGGCGACTTCCCCGGCCTGTGGATCACCGACGTCGCGCTGACCTCTATGGGCCAGCTCACCTCGCTGCTGACCGCCAACCCGCTGACGGTCGGCAAGAACACCTCGAACTTCGCCGCCCCCGAGTACGCCACGCTGGTGGAGGCCGTGACCTCGGCGCAGACCGACGAGCAGCGGGCCGGCACCAGCACGAAGCTGACCGACTACCTGCTGCAGCAGGCGTTCCACAACAGCATCGCCCAGGCCAAGACGCCGATGGTCGGCGTCAAGGGCCTCACCGGCGTGAGCGCCGACCTGACCCTGGCGATCGACCTCACCCAGGCGAAGTTGTCGGCATGACCCGGTACGTCATCACCCGGCTGTTCGGCGCGTTCGCGGTGCTGGTGGTCGTGTCCGTCGTGGTGTTCAGCCTGCTGCACCTGGCACCCGGCGACCCGGCCGTCATCATCGCCGGCGCCGACGCGGACCAGGCCACGGTAGATCGGATCCGATCCGACCTGGGACTGGACCGGTCGCTGACGGCTCAGTACTTCGACTGGGTGCGCCAGCTGTGCACCGGCCACCTCGGCACCTCGTACACGCTGGGGCAGCCGATCAGCAGCCTGATCGCCCAGCGGCTGCCCGGCACGCTGCAGCTGACGGTGGCCGCGACGCTCGTGATGACGGTGTTCGGCCTGTTGACCGGGGTGGTGCTGGCCACCACCCGGTCACGGGTCCTGCGGTGGGTGATCGACCAGCTGTCGACGCTGTCGCTGGCGCTGCCACCGTTCGTCAGCGGGGTGGTGCTCATCTTCTTCTTCGCGGTGCTGTGGCGGGTGCTACCCAGCGGCGGCGACGCGTCGCTGCTGGATACGCCGGCCAGCTCGATCCGCCGGTTGATCCTTCCCGCCGTCGCGATGGCGCTGCCGGCGATCCCGGTCGTCGCGCGGCTGCTCGCCACGGAGATCCGGCGCAACCTCGATCAGGAGTACGTGCTGACGGCCCTGGCCAAGGGCGCCGGCCGCCGCCGGATCACCTGGCGGCACGTGCTGCCCAACAGCCTCGGCCCGGCGGTCCTGGAGCTGGCGATCCGCATCGGGCACCTGCTGGGCGGCGCGGTCGTCGCCGAGGCGATCTTCGCCCGGGCCGGGCTGGGCAGCCTGCTCGTGCAGGCGGTACAGACACGCGACTACCGCCTCGCCCAGGTGCTGCTGCTGCTCGCGATCGCCGCGGCCATCGTCATCCAGCTCCTGTCGGAGCTGCTCATCGCCCGGATGGACCCGCGCGTCCGGTTGGGAGGCAAGGCATGAGCCCATCCCCGGAGCCGCAAGGGCAGCTCGACACGCCGACGGACACGCCAGGCCCGACATCGGATGCCCTCGCCGCGCAAGACCCGGGTCCGGCCGGCGGAAGGGTCCGGCGCAGCCGCTACCTCGCCGCGCTGCGCACTCCCGGCGGGATCGTCGGGATGTGCCTGGTGCTGCTCATCGTGCTGGCCAGCCTGATCATGCCGTTGTTGCTGCCGTACGGGCCGTACCAGCAGGGACCGAACAGCCTGCTGTCCCCGGGCGGCGGGCACCCGCTCGGCACCGACGAGGTCGGCCGTGACCTGCTCGCCCGCGTCGTCGCCGGCACCCGGCTCGACCTGCTGATCACGCTCATCGCGGTGCCCGTCGCGGCGGTGGCGGGCACGCTGCTCGGCCTGCTCAGCGTGGTCAACGGCTGGCTGGGCGCGTTCTTCCAGCGGGTGTTCGACGTGCTGCTGGGCGTGCCGGCCGTCATCCTCGGCGTCGCGGTCACCATCGCCGTCGCCCCCGGCACCGCCGCGGTCGTCATCGCGATCGTTCTGGTCGTCATGCCGGTCTTCGGCCGCCAGGCCCGCAGCTCGCTGCTGGGCCAGCTGCCGCTGGACTACGTCGCCGCCGCCGAGGTGCTCGGCTACCCGCGCCGCCGGGTGATGCTGCGGCACATCCTGCCCAACATCATCGACGTCATCATCGTGCGCTTCGCGGTGGAGATGTCCCACGCGATCATGGTGGAGGGCGGCCTGAGCGTCGTCGGCCTGGGCATCCAGTCACCCGATGCCTCCCTCGGCTCAATGATCAAGTCGGGCAGCGGATACCTGCTCGAGCACCCGGCCTACGCCCTCGCCCCGGTCGTGGTCGTCGTGCTGCTGGTCGTCGGCTACACCCTGCTGTCCAACGCTCTGAACCAGGCGGTGCTGCGCAAATGACCCGAGCCGACCACCCGCCGACACCGGCCCGCCCGGTTCAACCGGTCCTCGAGGTGTCCGG
Source organism: Dactylosporangium sp. NPDC000244 (assembly GCF_040300725.1). Taxonomy (NCBI): domain Bacteria; kingdom Bacillati; phylum Actinomycetota; class Actinomycetes; order Micromonosporales; family Micromonosporaceae; genus Dactylosporangium; species Dactylosporangium sp. NPDC000244. Next base: position 56,894 of record NZ_JBEPEH010000047.1, on the reverse strand, counting down.
CCTGTCGCTGCGCCTGCGTACGCCCGGCGGTGCCGTCCCGGTTGTCAAGGACGTGAGCTTCCAGGTCAATCCCGGCCAGATCCTGGGCGTCGTCGGTGAATCCGGCTCCGGCAAGTCGCTGACGGCGCTGTCGGTCATGCGCATGCTGCCGGCCGCCGTCACCGTCGACAGCGGCGCCGTGCGCTACCTCGGCCAGGACCTGCTCACCATGCCCGAGCGGGAGATCACCGCCCTGCGCGGCGACCGGATCGGCATGGTGTTCCAGGACCCGATGGCCTATCTCAACCCGCTGCTCACCGTCGGCGCGCAGATCCGCGAGGTGCTGCGCCTGCACGGCATGGGCCGCAAGGCCGCCGCCGCCCGCGCCGTGGAGTTGCTCGACCTGGTCGGCGTGCGCGACCCGGGCAAGCGCGCCGAGGACTATCCGCACCAGTTCTCCGGTGGCATGCGCCAGCGGGTCGTCATCGCGATGGCGGTCGCCAACAACCCGACCCTGCTCATCGCCGACGAGCCCACCACCGCGCTCGACGTCACCGTGCAGGCCGGCATCCTCGAACTGCTCGGCCGGCTGCGTGCCGAGCTCGGCACCGCACTGCTGCTCATCACCCACGACATCGGCGTCGTCGAGGACGTCTGCGACTCGATCATGGTGATGTACGCCGGCCGCGCCGTCGAGCAGGGTGCCGCCGAGACGGTGCTCGGCGACCCCCGCCACCCGTACACACGGGAGCTGATGCGCTCGACCCCGCGTCTCGACGTGCCGGTGCTGCGGCGGTTGCCGGCCATCCCCGGCCAGCCGCCGGACGTGACCCGGCGGCCGGGCGGCTGCCCCTTCCACCCGCGCTGCCCGCTGGCGTTCGACCGGTGCCGTGAGGAGATGCCGCCCGAGCAGGACACCGGCGCCGGGCACCGCGCCGCGTGCTGGCTGTCGATCGAGCCGCTGCCCGCGCCGGCGGTGAGCACCGCGCAGGTCCGCGAGGTCCGGCACGACGACGAGCGCGCACCGATCCTCGACGTCGCGGACGCCCGCATCACCTACGGGCGGCCGTCGCCGCTGCGGCGCAAGCCGCCGCGGATCATCGTCGACGGCGTCTCGCTCAAGGCCTACCCGGGGCGGACCCTCGGCCTGGTCGGCGAGTCCGGCTCCGGCAAGTCGACGCTCGCCCGCACGATCGTCGGGCTCGTGCCGCTGCTGTCCGGGCGGATCAGCATCGACGGAATGCAGTGGACCGACCGGGACCGCCGCGCCGAGCTGCGCCGCACGGTGCAGATGGTGTTCCAGGACCCCTACCAGTCCCTCAACCCGCGGCAGACGATCGAGACCCTGCTGACCGAGCCGCTGACCGTGCACCAGCTGGTGCCGCGGGCCGGCCGGGCACGCCGGGTCGCCGAGCTGATGTCGCTGGTCGGTCTGCCCCAGAGCCTGCTGGAGCGCTACCCCTACCAGCTCTCCGGCGGGCAGCGGCAGCGGGTCGGCATCGCCCGGGCCCTCGCGGTCGAGCCGCGGCTCATCGTCGCCGACGAGCCGGTCTCCGCCCTCGACGTGTCGGTGCAGGCGCAGATCATCAACCTGCTGGCCGACCTGCGCGACGAGCTCGGACTGTCCTATGTGGTCATCGCCCACGACCTGAGCGTGGTGCGGCACCTGTGCGAGGACGTGGCGGTGATGCAGGGCGGGGTGATCGTCGAGCAGGGACCGGCCGAGCGGGTGTTCGCCGACCCGCAGCACGAGTACACCAGGGCGCTGCTGGCCGCATCGCCCGGATCCAGGGAACAGGTGGTGTCATGACTCAGCAGCGCATCGGCCGCACCCCGGCCGAGTCGCAGGAGCGCTGGCCGGACTTGGCCGGTGGCAGCCGGGCCGCCGGCTCACCCAACGTCGTGGTCATCCTGCTCGACGACGTCGGCTTCGCGCAGTACGGCTGCTTCGGCTCCACCATCCAGACCCCGGCAATCGACCGCCTGGCGCGTGAGGGCCTGCGCTACGTCAACTTCCACACCACGGCCGTCTGCTCACCCACGCGGGCGTCGTTGCTGACCGGGCGCAACTGCCACTCGGTCGGGTTCGGGCACGTGACGGAGCGGCTGGCCGGCTACCCCGGCTACTCGATGCGGCTGCCGGACAGCGCCGCGACGGTCGCGGAGATCCTGCGCGGCAACGGCTACACGACCTGGGCGGTCGGCAAGTGGCACCTCACGCCGTCCTACGAGACCGGCCCGCAGGGCCCGTTCGAGCGCTGGCCGCTGGGCCGCGGCTTCGACCGGTTCTACGGCTTCCTCGGCGGCTCGACGGACCAGTACGCGCCGGAGCTCGTGCGGGACAACACGCCGGCCGGCCCGCCGCGCACCGCCGCGGAGGGCTACCACCTCAGCGCCGACCTGGTCGACGAAAGCATCCGGCAGATCCGCGATCTGCGGGCCGTGGCACCGGACAGGCCCTTCATGCTCTATCTGGCCACCGGCTGCGGGCACGCGCCGCACCAGGCGCCCGCCGATTGGATCGAGCGCTACCGCGGCGCCTTCGACGCCGGCTGGGACGCCGAACGGGACCGGGTCCTGGCCCGCCAGATCGAGCTGGGTGTGATGCCGCCGGGCACACGACTGGGGACGTCCAATCCGGGAGTACCGGCATGGACCGATCTCACCGATGAGCAACGCCGGCTGGCCAGCCGGATGATGGAGGTGTACGCCGGCTTCGTCAGCTACACCGACGCGCAGATCGGCCGCCTGCTCGACGCGCTGGAGGCCACCGGCGATCTCGACGACACGGTCGTGATGCTCTGCTCCGACAACGGCGCCAGCGGCGAGGGTGGCCCGGAGGGCAGCGTCGACGAAGGGCTCTACCTCAACGACCGGCCGCAGCGCACCGAGGACGGGCTGGCGCACATCGACGAGCTCGGCGGGCCTCGCCTCTACAACCATTACCCGTGGGGCTGGGCACAGGCCGGCAACACGCCGTTCCGGTGGTACAAGCAGTTCACGCACGCCGGCGGGATCACCAACGGCCTGCTGGTGCGCCACCCGGGCGGCGGTGTGCCCGCCGGGGGCATCCGGCGGCAGTACCACCACGTCATCGACATCACCCCGACCCTGCTGGACCTCACCGGGATAGCACCGCCGGCGACGGTGCGGGGCGTCGCCCAGCAGCCGATGCACGGCGTCAGCATGCGGTACTCCTTCGCCGACGCCGACGCGCCTGGGCACCGCCACACCCAGCACTACGAGATGTGGGGCAACCGCGGGATCTGGCAGGACGGCTGGATGGCGGTGTGCCGGCTGCAGCCCGACGGCGCGGGCGCCTTCCCGCCCCAGCGTCCGCCGGCGACCCTCGACGAGCTGCGCTGGGAGCTGTACGACCACCGCAGCGACCCGTCGGAGTGTGATGATCTCGCCGAGCGTGAACCGGCCCGGCTGCGAGCCATGACGGAACTGTGGTGGGCCGCGGCCGGCCGCTACGACGTGCTGCCCGTCGACAACCGGGCCCGCGCCGAGCGCTGGCCCGCCGATCCGCCGGCCCCGGCGGGGTCGGACCCGGCGCGAGCCCGCTTCCACGGCCCCGGCGGCCCCTACGAGCGCGGCGTCGCCCCGCGGGTGGCGGGCCGGTCGTTCCGGATGTACGCCGAGGTCACCGTCGGCGACGCGACGGCACTCGACGGGAAGCCGCGCGGGGTCCTCTACGCGGTCGGCGGCGGACACGGCGGCTACTGCTGGTACCTGCAGGACGGGCAGGTCCGCTTCGAGGTGGCCCAGTCCTCGGTGCAGACCGAGACGGTCACCGCCCCATTCGTCGTGGCACCGGGCCGGCACCGGCTGGAGGTGGCCGTCGACGCGGCGGCCGACCTGTCCGCGCGGATCATGTTCACCGTCGACGGCGTGGCCGTGGGCGGCGGCAGCGTGTCGCGCCTGCTGAAACGGGTGCCGATCGGCTCGGGCCGCACCTACGTCGGCCACGTCACCAGCGCCCCCGTCAGCGGCGCGTTCACCCCGCCCAACCCGTTCACCGGTGAGCTGCACGAACTGGTGGTGCTGCCCGGCCTGCCCGCCGGGGCCGCACCGGCCGTGCGGCGCGAGACCGCCGACGCCGAGATGAGGGAACAGTGAGCACGAGCGGCTTCCCCGGCCGGATCGGCCGTACCGTCGGCGATGCCACCCCGTGGTGGCCCCCGGCGCGCACCGGGCCACGGCGGCCCAACGTGGTGCTCATCGTGCTCGACGACGTCGGTTTCGCGCAGCTCGGCTGCTACGGCTCGGCCATCCGTACCCCGCGGATGGACGCCCTGGCCGGCGGCGGCGTGCGCTACACCAACTTCCACGTCGCCGCGCTGTGCTCGCCGACGAGGGCGAGCCTGCTCACCGGCCGCAACCACCACGCGGTCGGCATGGGATTCCTGGCGGCGTTCGACACCGGTTTCCCCGGCTACCGCGCCGAGGTGACGCCGCGGGCGGCCACCCTCGCAGAGGTGCTGCGCGACAGCGGGTACGGCACCTACGCCGCCGGGAAGTGGCACCTGGTCCCGCCGACGCAGCTCACCGCGGCCGGCCCGTTCGACCAGTGGCCGACCGGGCGCGGGTTCGACCGCTACTACGGGTTCCTCTGGGGCGAGGACGACCAGTTCGAGCCGGAGCTGTGGTCCGACCAGCACCGCGTCGACGTGCCCGACGACCCCGACTACCACCTCAGCGCCGACCTGGTCGCGAAGGCGACCGGGTTCGTCGCCGACCACGTGACCGGCCGCCCCGACGACCCGTTCTTCCTGTACCTCGCGTTCGGTGCCTGCCACGCGCCGCACCAGGCGCCGCCGGCGTTCCTCGATCGATACCGGGGGGCGTTCGACCAAGGCTGGGACGCCGAGCGCGAGGCCGTCCTCGCCCGGCAGGTCGAGCTGGGCGTGGTACCGCCCCAGACCGAGCTGCCGCCGCGCAACCCGGACGTGCGTGCCTGGGCCGACCTGTCGGGCGACGAGCGGCGCCTCTACGCCCGGATGCAGGAGGTGTTCGCCGGGTTCATGGAACACACCGACGAGCAGATCGGGGTGCTGGTGGACTTCCTCGGCCGGCACGGGCTGCTCGACGACACGCTGCTGCTGGTCGTGTCGGACAACGGGGCCAGCGGTGAGGGCGGCCGGCACGGCACCGCCAACGAGTACCGCTACTTCCTCGGCCTCGGCGATTCCCTCGAGGACGGGCTCGCCGCGATCGACGACCTCGGCGGCCCGGCCGCGCACAACCACTATCCGTCGGGCTGGGCGCAGGCCGGGAACACGCCGCTGCGCTACTACAAGAAACACACCTACGGCGGCGGGGTGCGGGTGCCGCTCATCGCCCACTGGCCGCGCGGCATCGACCCGGGGGTGCCGCTGCGCGGGCAGTTCCACCACGCGGTGGACATCCTGCCGACGATCACCGCGCTCGCCGGGGCGGAGATGCCCGCCAGCTACCGTGGTCACGAGCAGATCCCGGTGCACGGCACCTCGATGGCGTACACGTTCACCGACCCGGCGGCCGCGTCCACCCGCACGACGCAGTACTTCGAGACCGCCGGCTTCCGCGGGATCTACCGCGACGGCTGGAAGGCCGTCGCCGACCACACGCCCGGCACCGCCTACGACGACGACCGGTGGGAGCTGTTCGACCTGACCACCGACGTGTCCGAGGCGCACGACCTCGCCGCCCGCCACCCCGGCCTGCTGCGTGAGCTGGTCGAGGAGTGGGACCGCCAAGCCGAGCGGTACGGCGTGCTGCCCCTCGACGACCGGATGGGTACCCGGGTCGCCGGGATGGACCCGGCCGCGGACCGGCTGCACTACCGCATGCTGCCGGGCACCCGGATCATGAACAGCGTGGCGGGACCCACCTTCGCCGGGCGCTCGTTTCGCATCGACGCGGTCCTGACCGGGCCGCCGGCCGACGGGGTGCTGCTGGCCTACGGCCGGCGGGCCCACGGGTTCTCGTTCTACGTACGCGACGGCCGGCCGGTGTTCGCGCTGAACCTGGCCGGGGACCGTACCGTCGTGCGCTCGGCGGACCCGCTGCCGGCCCACGCGCGCCGGATCGGCCTGCTGGTGCAGGACGGGCCCGCCGGAGTGCACGCCGAGCTCAGCGCCGACGGCGTCGCGGTGATCCGCGGAGCACTGCCCCGGCTGCTGCCCGGCGGGATGGGCACCCTGTCGCTGCAGTGCGGGCACAACGCCCCGTCGGCGGTCACCGACGACTACACCGGGCCGTTCCGCTACGCGGGCGACCTGCTGCACGTCGACGTCGAGCTGCAGCCGCGGTCAGTCGACACCCGCGACACCGACTGGCTCGCGGAGGTGGCATCGCAGTGAAGCCGAACATCGTGTTCGTCCTCATCGACGACATGGGCTGGGCCGACCTCGGCTGTTACGGCAGCTCGTTCTACGAGACGCCGCGGCTGGACCGGCTCGCCGCGCAGGGCGCGTTGTTCACCGACGCGTACGCGGCCGCGCCGGTGTGTTCGCCGACCCGCGCGAGCATCCTCACCGGCCGGTACCCGGCGCGGGTCGGGGTCACGCAGTACATCGGCGGCCACGGTGTGGGCAAGCTCGCCGACGTGCCGTACCACCAGTTCCTGCCCACCAACGAGCTGTCGCTGGCCCGGGCGCTGCGGGCGGGTGGGTACCGGACCTGGCATGTCGGCAAGTGGCACCTGGGGCCGCGGCGGACGTGGCCCGACCAGCATGGCTTCGACGTCAATATCGGCGGTTGCGAGTGGGGGCATCCGAGGAACTGGTTCAGCCCGTACGGCAACCCGACGCTTCCCGACGGCCCCGACGGGGAGTACCTCACCGACCGGCTCACCGACGAGGCGATCCGGCTCATCGAGACCGCCGGCGACGAGCCGTTCTTCCTCAACCTGTGGCATTACGCGGTGCACGTGCCGATCCACGCCCCGGCCGAGCTGATCGCCAAGTACGAGCGCAAGGCCGCGGATCTGGGTCTGGACACGCTGGACCCGTTCGAGCCCGGGGAGCGGTTCCCGGCCTGGCACCAGCGCGCCGCCCGGGTCCGCCGGCGGGTCGTGCAGTCCGATCCCGCATATGCGGCGATGGTGGAGAACCTCGACACCAACATCGGCCGGCTGCTCGACGCGCTGGAGGCGGCGGGCAAGGCCGACAACACGATCGTGGTGTTCACCTCCGACAACGGCGGCCTGTCCACCGCGGAGGGCTCACCGACAAGCAATCTGCCGCTGTCGGAGGGCAAGGGCTGGGTCTCGGAGGGCGGCGTCCGCGAGCCGCTGATCGTGCGCTGGCCCGGCGTCGTCGAGCCGGGCCGGCGTATCGCCGCACCGGTCACCAGCCCCGACTTCTATCCCACTTTGCTGACCGCGGCCGGCCTGCCGCCGCTGCCGGCCCAGCACGTCGACGGCGCCGACGTCACGCCGCTGCTGCGCGGCGAGCCGTTCGAACGCGGCCCCGTCTACTGGCACTACCCGCACTACAGCAACCAGGGCGGCCGGCCCGCGGCAGCCGTCCGCGAGGGCCGGTGGAAGCTCGTCCACGAGTTCGAGGGCGACCCCGACACGCTGTTCGACATCGCCGCCGACCCCGGCGAACACCGCGATCTCGCCGCGTCGCACCCCGACGTGGCCGCGGCGCTGCGGGCCCGGCTGCTGTCGTGGATCGCCGAGGTGGGCGGGCTCGTGCCACCGCCGAACCCGCAGCCGGAGCCGTTCAGCGACCTCGCCGGGTACTTCCTCGGCGGCCAGGTCGCCGAACCCGGCGCCGACGTGGCCTGGACGGCCGGGAAGGATCAGCCATGCTCGTGATCGGTGTGGACATCGGCACGTCCAGCACCAAGGGCGTGCTCGTGACCCCGGACGGCGACGTGCTGGCCACCGCCACCCGCGCGCACGGCATGTCGATGCCCCGGCCGGGCTGGGCCGAGATGGACGCCGAAGCGGTGTGGTGGGGCGACGTCGTGGCGGTCACCCGTGAGCTGACCGAGGCCGCCGGGGACCGGCCGGTGGCCGCCGTCTGCGTCAGCGGGGTCGGCCCGTGCCTGCTGCTCACCGACGCCGAGCTGCGCCCGGTCCGCCCGGCCATCCTCTACGGCATCGACATGCGCGCCACCGCGGAGATCGAGCAGCTGACCGAGCACTTCGGCGCCGAGGCGATCCTCGCCCGCGGGATGACCGAGCTGACCACCCAGGCCGTCGGCCCCAAGCTGGCATGGGTGCGCCGGCACGAGCCGGAGGCCTGGCAGCGCGCCCGGCGCTGGTTCAGCTCCAACTCCTACGTGGTGGCGAAGCTCACCGGCGCGTACGTGCTGGACCACCACACCGCCAGCCAGTGCGACCCGCTCTACGACATGCACCGCGCGCAGTGGGCGGACGACTGGCTCGCCGAGGTGGCCCCGGGCCTGCCCGCGCCGCGGCTGGCGTGGCCCGGCGAGGTCGTCGGACACGTCCTGCCGGCCGCCGCGGCGGCTACCGGCCTGGCCCCGGGCACCCCGGTCTGCGCCGGCACCGTCGACGCCTGGGCCGAGGCGCTCAGCGCCGGAGTGCGCCGGCCCGGGGACCGCATGCTGATGTACGGCTCGACGATGTTCTTCGTCCACATGCTCGCCACGCCGGCCGCGCATCCGGGCATGTGGAACACCGCCGGGGTGTACCCCGGCACGTGGAGCACCGCTGCCGGCATGAGCACCTCCGGCACGCTGACCGACTGGGTGCGCCGGCTGACCGGCGGCGCACCCTTCGAGGAGCTGGTGACGGCGGCCCGCAACGTGCCGCCCGGCTCCGACGGGCTCGTGCTGCTGCCCTACTTCGCGGGCGAACGGACGCCGATCTTCGACCCGCGCGCCCGGGGCGTCGTGGCCGGGCTCACCCTCAACCACGGCCCGGGGCACCTGTTCCGGGCCGCCTACGAGGGCATCGCGTACGGCATCCGGCAGATCCTGGACCTGCTCGACGCGACCGCCGGCCCGGCCGGGCGCACGGTCGCCGTCGGCGGGGGCACGCAGGGCGGACTGTGGACCCAGATCGTCAGCGACGTGAGCGGGCGCGAACAGATAGTCCCGGCCCAGGCGATCGGCGCCAGCTACGGCGATGCCCAGCTCGCCGCGATCGCCGCCGGGCTGGCCCCGGCCGACGCCGACTGGGCGGTCGAAGGGCGCCGCGTGATCCCCGATCCATCCAACCACGCGGTCTACGCCGAGCTGGCCGAGATCTACGACGGCCTGTACCCGGCCACCCGCGCCGCGGTGCACCGCCTGGCCGCGGTGCAGGAGGACGCCGGCCGCCGTGCGGGTGCGCCGTGACCCGCCCGACGGCCCACGCCACGGCCCCTCGCACGGGCGGCCGAGGGGCCAGCACACCGACCGTTGCCGATGTAAGATGCCGCGCGAGATTGGAGCGTCCATCGTGAACAAGCGCGTCACCCTGGCCGACGTGGCCGCCCACGCCGGGGTCTCGCGCGCCACCGCGTCGCTGGTGATCCGCGACGCCGGGAACCTCAGCGACAGCACCCGCGAGCGGGTGCGGTCCTCGATGCGGGCGCTCGGCTACGTCTACCACCGTGGCGCGGCGTCGCTGCGGGCCAGCCAGACCAAGACCGTCGGGCTGATCCTGCCGGACCCGGCGTACGCATTCATGGGCGAGATGGCGATCAGTCTCGAGTCGGCACTGGCCGAGCGCGGCCTGCTGCTGCTCACGGCCAATGCGTTCGAGGACCCGCAGCGCCAGGACCGGCTGCTGCGGGCGCTCATCGAGAACCGCGTCGACGGCCTCGTGGTGCTGCCCGCGCTCGGCACCGACGAGGCGTTCGCCGACCGGCTCGCCGCGACCGGCATCCCCACCGTGGTCACGATCCGGGCGGAGGCGGCCCATCGCACCACCTACGTCGGCATCGACAACGTCCGCGGTGGCGAGCTGGCCGGGGAGCACCTGCTCGCCCACGGTTGCCGGCAGTTCGTCTACCTGGGCGGCCTGGTCGGCCTGCGTCCGCGGCAGGACCGGATGACGGGCCTCAATGCGGCCCTGGCCCGGGTGCCCGGCGCGCGGCTGATCGCGCACCGCACCGGGCCCGCGCTGGGCCGCTGGGCCAGCGAGGCGGCCGCCCGGCTGCTCGCCGAGGGCCCGATACCGGACGCGATCGTGTGTCACAACGACCCCGTCGCGTTCGGCGTCTACCGCGCCTTGCGCGATGTCGCGCCCGACCTGGTCGATCGGGTCCGGGTCGTCGCGTTCGACGACGTCGACGAGGCCGCGCTGTGGGAGCCGCCGATCTCGTCCGTGGCCGCCAACGGCCGCGAGGTCGGCCGGCGCACCGCCACCGCGCTGCTGCGCCTGATGGACGACCCTCTGGCCGAGCCCGAGGTCGTCCTGCTGCAGCCCGACCTCGTCGTGCGCCGCTCGTGCGGCTGCCCGGCCGCCTGACCGCACCCCCTTCAGCCCACCGCCGCAGCCGCCGTCGGCACTGAAGTAGATCGATCCACTGACTCGAGAGGAACACCGACGTGTCGGACACCGTCCAGGAGCCCTTCGCCGGCCGCATCGGACGCACCTACCGCGACTCCGTGCCGTCGTGGCCGAGCCGGCCGACGTCGACCGGGCGGCCCAACGTCGTGTTCGTCGTCCTCGACGACATGGGTTTCGGCAGCCTCGGCTGCTACGGCTCGGAGATCGACACACCGGTGATGGACCGGCTCGCCGCCGAGGGTGTGCAGTTCACCAACTTCCACGCGACGGCGCTGTGCTCCCCGACCCGCGCGAGCCTGCTGACCGGGCGCAACCACCACGCCGTCGGGATGGCCTACCTGTCCCACGTCGATGACGGCTACCCGGGCTACCGCGGACGGATCACCCACCGGGCCGCCACACTCGCCGAGATGGTGCGCGAACACGGCTACAACACCTTCGCCGTCGGCAAGTGGCACCTCACCCCGATGGACGAGACGACCGCCGCCGGACCCTACGACCAGTGGCCGCTCGGCCGCGGCTTCGAACGCTACTACGGGTTTCTGGAAGGCCTGACCGACCACTACTTCCCCGAGCTGTACAGCGACAACTCGCCGGTACCCCCGCCGGACACCCGCGACGAGGACTACCACCTCACCACCGACCTCATCGACCGATCCATCGGGCTCATCCGCGACCAGACCTCGATGACACCCGAGAAGCCCTTCTTCCTGTACCTCGCCTTCGGCGCCACCCACACCCCGTTCCAGGCACCCGCCGACTTCGTGGCCAAGTACCACGGGCGCTACGACGAAGGCTGGGACGTCATCCGCCGCCGCCGCTACGAGCGGCAGCTCGAGACCGGCGTCATCCCGGCCGGCACCGAGCTGCCGCCGGCCAACGAAGGGGTGCCCGCCTGGGCGGACCTCGACCCGCAGGCGCAGCGGCTCTACGCCCGCTTCCAGGAGGTGTACGCCGGGTTCCTGGACCACACCGATCACGAACTCGGCCGGCTGGTGGCCTACCTCGAGGAGATCGGCCGGCTCGAGGACACCATCGTCGTGGTGGTGTCGGACAACGGCGCCAGCCAGGAGGGCGGCCCGCACGGCGTGCTCGACACCACGTCCTACGAGAACGGCCGCTTCCCGTCCCTGGCCGAGAACCTGGCCCGCCTCGACGAGATCGACGGACGCACCGCGCATGTCAACTACCCGCTCGGCTGGGCGCAGGCGGGCAACACGCCGCTCAAGCGGTACAAGCAGAACACCCACGCCGGGGGCATCCGCACCGCGATGATCGTGCGGCCGCCCCGCGCCCTGGCCGACCTGCCTCGCGGGGGCATCCGCGACCAGTTCCACCACGTCACCGACATCGTCCCCACCGTGCTGGACCTGATCGGCATCGAGCCGCCCGCCGCGCTCGGCGGCCTGCCGCAGCTGCCGATCGACGGGGTGAGCATGCGCCGTACCCTCACCGACCCCACGGCCGCGATCGACCCTCGCGCGCAGTACTTCGAGACCCTCGGTCACCGGGCCATCTGGAAGAACGGATGGAAGGCCGTCGCGTTCCACCAACGCGGCGCGGACTACGACGAGGACCGCTGGGAGCTCTACCACCTGGAGCAGGACTTCTCCGAGAGCACCGACCTGGCCGCCCAGATGCCGGACAAGCTTGCCGAACTCGTCGACGCGTGGTGGGCCGAGGCCGGACGCAACAAGGTGCTGCCGCTGGACGACCGCGGCTTCGCCGAGCGGGCGACGGTCAACATCCGGCCCGACTCGCCACGCAACCGCAGCCGGTTCGTCTTCCACAACGGCATGCATCACATCGGCACGGGCGCCGCCCCCGTCGTGGCCGGTCACCCGTTCGAGATCAGCGCCGCGATCGAGCGTCCCGCCGGCGTCGGCGACGGCGTCCTGCTCGCCTTCGGCAGCGTCAACAGCGGCTTCGCCCTGCTGGTGCGCGACGGGCACCTGGAATTCGACTTCAACCACTACGGCACGCATCACATCACCCGCACGCCTCAGCCGCTGCCGGCCGGAGATAGCGCGGTGGCGGTCCGGGTCGAACCGACCGGGCGGGGGACGGCCTGCGACGTGACCCTGCTCGTCGACGCGGAGCCGGCAGCCTCCTCCCACCTGGCCGAAACCTTCGAGCATTTCGTGGCCTTCCAGGGGCTCGACGTCGGCGGCGACCGGCTGTCCCCGGTACGCGCGGGCGGCGACGGGCCGTTCCCGTTCACCGGCACGCTCCGGCAGGTCGTGATCGAGCTGCTCGACGGCGGCCCCGGCCGCGGCCACGAGGTGAACGACTGACATGCCCACCGAGCTGAACGGATCCGACATGCAGCACCCCGACCCGCGGCTGGAGCCGGCGCCCTTCGGCGGTGTCGTCGCCGACACCGTCGCCGAATCGACCCCCTGGTGGGCCCCGGCCGTCCGGCCCGGCGACGGCGCGCCGAACATCGTGATGATCGTCCTCGACGATGTCGGATACGGCCAGATCGGCTGCTACGGCGCGGCGACCCACACGCCGGCCATGAACGCCCTCGCCGCGGACGGTGCCCGGTTCGCCAACTTCCACGTGACCGGCCTGTGCTCGACCACCCGGTCGAGCCTGCTGACCGGGCGCAACCACCACGCGGTCGGGGTCGGGTTCCTGGCCGACTTCGACACCGGTTTCCCCGGCTACCGCGGCGCGGTCACCCCGCGCGCGGCGACCCTCGCCGAGATGCTGCGCGACGGCGGCTACGGCACCTACGCCGTCGGCAAGTGGCACCTGACCCCGCCCGCGCACATGACCCCGGCCGGGCCGTTCCACCAGTGGCCGACCGGCCGCGGCTTCGACCGCTACTACGGTTTCCTCTGGGGCGAGGACGACCAGTGGGCGCCCGACCTGTGGCAGGACCAGCACCACGTCGAGCCGCCCCGCCGCGACGGCTACCACCTCAGCGAGGACCTCGTCGACCGGGCCCAGCGCTACGTCGCCGACCACGTCAGCGCCGCCCCCGACCGGCCCTTCTTCCTCTACCTGGCGTTCGGCGCCTGCCACGCGCCGCACCAGGCGCCCCGTGAATACCTCGAGCGCTACCGCGGCCGCTTCGACCACGGCTGGGACGTCGAGCGCGAGCACACCCTGCAGCGCCAGATCGCGCTCGGCGTCGTACCGCCGGGCACGACCCTGCCACCGCCGAACGAGGGCGTGGCGAACTGGGCCGACCTGGACGGCGACCAGCACCGTCTCTACGCCCGGATGCAGGAGGTGTTCGCCGGGTTCATGGAGCACACCGACGCGCAGATCGGCCGGCTCGTCGAATACCTGCGCGGCATCGGCGAGCTCGACAACACCCTGCTCGTCGTGCTGTCCGACAACGGCGCCAGCGGCGAGGGCGGCGCCGACGGCTCGGCCAACGAGTACCGCTACTTCCTCGGCCTCGCCGACCGGTTCGAGGACGCGCTGGAGCAGATCGACGAACTCGGCGGCCCGGCAACCCACAACCACTACCCGTCCGGATGGGCCCAGGCCGGCAACACCCCGCTGAAGCTGTACAAGAAGCACACGTTCGGCGGCGGCGTGCGCGCGCCGCTCATCGTGCACTGGCCCGGCAGGATCGCCGCGCCCGGCACGGTGCGCACCCAGTTCCACCACGTCATCGACGTCCTGCCGACGGTGCTGCAGGCGGCCGGAGTGCAGGCCCCCGCCTCCTACCGGGGCGTGCCGCAGCTTCCCGTGCACGGCACGTCGATGCTCTACACGCTGGACGAGCCCGGCACCACCGGTCGGCGCAGGCAGCAGTACTTCGAGACGGCCGGGCACCGCGGCATCTACCGCGACGGCTGGAAGGCCGTCACCACCCACCTGCCCGGCACCCCGTTCGACACCGACCGGTTCGAGCTGTACCGCCTCGACGAGGACTTCGCCGAACTGCACGACCTCGCCGCCGAACATCCGGCGATCGTCGCGGACCTCGTGACAGCCTGGTGGGACGACGCACGGGCCTACGGCGTCCTGCCGCTCGACGACCGGATGCAGAGCCGGGTCGCGGTCAAGGACCCGGCATGGGCGAGGACCCGGTACCGGCTGCTGCCGGGCGCGCGGCTGGCCAACGGACCGGCCGGCCCGGACTTCGCGGGGCGCCACTTCACCGTCACCGCACGCCTCGAACGGCACCGGCCCGGCGACGACGGCGTCCTGCTCGCCTACGGGCGGCGGGCCGCGGGGTTCAGCTTCTTCGTCGCCGACGGCCGGCTGAGCCTCGACCTCAACCTCGCCGGTCGGCACACCGTCGTGACCGCACCCGAGCCGCTGGCCCTGGGACCGGCGGCCGTCGCCCTGACGCTCGCGGGCGACCACAGCGGGGCCGAGGCCGCGTTCACCGTCGACGGCGTGGAAGTGCACCGGGCTCCCGTTCCCGCCGTACTGCCGGCCGGCCTCGGCTGCCTGTCGCTGCAGTGCGGGCACAACTCGCCGTCGCCGGTGAGCCCGCACTACGAACCGCCGTTCACCTTCGCCGGCACCCTGCACGAGGTGCTCATCGACCTCGGCCCGACGGTGACCGAACCGCACCCGGCCGCCGACCGGCCGCTGGCGATGGACTGAGCGCCGTGCCGGCCGAATCGGTCTTCAGGGCCGCCCCGGGCAGGCGGGGCGAGGACGCGGAGGCCGTCGAGACCACCGCCGCGCCGGAGGTCGAGCGCGAGCCCGACTACCGCTTCACGCTCGCCAACGAGCGAACGGTGCTGGCCTGGCTGCGCACCTCACTCGCGCTCATGGCCGCGGGCGTCGCCGTCGTGCAGTTCGTGCCGCTGCTCGGCCGCCCGGCCGTGCGGGAGGCGACCGGACTGGGCTTCACCGTCCTCAGCGTCGTCGTCGCGATCGCCGCTGTGCTGCGCTGGCGTACCGTGCAGCGTGCGATGCGCCGCGGCCGGCCGCTGCCCGGCTCGGCGGCCGTCTGGGTGGTGGCGGCCGGGCTGGCCGCCGCCGGGCTCGGCGTGTGCGTCATGATGCTGGCCGGGCCGTGAATGGCGCGCCTCGACCCCGGCCTGCAGGCCGAACGTACCGCGATCGCGTGGACCCGCACCGCCGCGTGCTGCCTGGCGAACGGGGTGCTGTTCATCCCGCGCTACCTGCGCGACCGGACCGACCTGGCGGTCCTGTTGCTCGTCGCGATGGCGTTCGCGCTCGCCGCCGTGACGTTCGTGACCGCCCGCCGGCGCCGGCGCACCCTGACCCGGCCCGAGCGGCCCGGGCCGGTGTCGGCGCGGCCCCTGGTCACCGTGGCCGCCGGCAACGCCCTCTTCGGTGTGCTGTTCCTGCTGGACCTCCTGGCGCACCAGCCGTGACCGACACCGTGCCGAAAGGGCAAGGATGACCAACAGCTGCTGCTCTCCCGGGCGGGTACCGCCACCCGGCGCCGCCGAACCGTCCACCGGCCGACCCGCCGCCCCGTCCGCCGGCCGCGGCACCGACGACGCCGCGATGGTGACGGTGCCCGCCGGGACCTTCCTCATGGGTGGCGACGACCCCGACGCGTTCCCCGCCGACGGGGAGGGCCCGATCCGCGAGGTGACGCTTTCGGCGTTCCGGATCGATACGACGGCCGTGAGCAACGCACGGTTCGCGGCCTTCGTCGCGGCGACCGGACACCGTACCGAGGCCGAGCAGTTCGGCTGGTCCTTCGTATTCCATCGGCTGCTGCACCCGGCGGCACGGCCGCACGTCATGGACGCGACCGTGCCCGGGGCGCCGTGGTGGCTCGCGGTCGAGGGCGCTGACTGGCGCCGCCCCGACGGGCCCGGCTCGGACATCACCGACCGCTCCGACCACCCGGTGGTACACGTGTCGTGGCACGACGCCGTCGCCTTCGCCGCCTGGGCGGGCAAACGGCTGCCGACCGAGGCCGAGTGGGAGATGGCCGCCCGCGGCGGGCGCGAACGAGCCCGCTTCCCCTGGGGCGACGAGCTGGCACCCGGCGGGGTGCACCGGTGCAACACCTGGCAGGGCACGTTCCCCCGGTTGGACACCGCCGAGGACGGCTACGCCGGCACCGCACCGGTCGGCGCGTTCGAGGCCAACGGATTCGGCCTGTACAACACCTCCGGCAACGTCTGGGAGTGGTGCGCCGACTGGTTCAGCGCCGACTGGCACCGGGAAGCGACCCGCCAGACCCGCATCGACCCGAAGGGCCCGCCGTCGGGCGCGGCCCGTGCGATGCGCGGCGGCTCATACCTGTGCCACGTCAGCTACTGCAACCGCTACCGGGTCGCCGCCCGCACGGGGAGCACCCCGGACAGCTCGACCGGACACTGCGGCTTCCGCTGCGCCTCCGACGTGCCGTAGCGCCGCTACGGGGTGGTGCGGCGCCGGCGGGTGCGGACGACGAGGAGCAGGACGCCGGCGACGACCAGCAGGGCCACGGTCATGAGCGCGATCGCCGTCACCGTGCCCGCGGTGTTCTGGCTCGTGTCCTGGTTCGCGGCGACCGGCGTCGGGCTCGCGGCCGCGGGCTCGGTGGCCGCGACGCTCGGGGCGGCGCTGTGGGCGGTGCCGGGAGTGGAGGCCGCCGGTTGCAGCATGAGCACCGGGGCCGGATGCTCGGGCTCCGGGTTGCCCGCCTCCGGCAGGTCGATCCAGCGGGTGACACTGCCGTCGCTGTACGTCTCCAGCGTCTTGAAGGCCAGCATGCGGGCCGTCGCCGGCAACTGTGCGATGCGGATCTTGTGCACCGCGTCGGCCCGCGGCTTCAGCGCGGGGCCGGAGATCGTGTAGCCCTCCGTCCCGGCGCTGAACGACCACCCCTGCGGGGCGTCGACCAGCTCCACGTCGCCCATCTCGATGCCCTCCGGCAGCGCGACCCGTTCGGCGCTGATGCCGGCCCGCGAGGATTCACCCTCGCTGGTGAACGTGATCGTCACGTTCCGGGCGCTCGCGTGCGGCTTGTCCGCGCTGACCTTCACGTGCGCGGACGCGGGGGCGGCCGGCAGCAGGGTGGCCATCAGGCCGGCCGCGATCGCCGCGCTGTACGCGGCCAGGCGCCGCGGGCCACCGTTCGCCATGACGGCAACTCCTCAAGATTCAGAATCGAGCCCCGGTACCGTACTACTACCGTCACTCGAAGTTCGAGCCGGAGACGCCTTTCGGTCAGCCGCCTCCCGGGGGTGTCGCCATTCCCTCCAGCGTGCGTTGCGATGGGAGAGTACGGTGGTGACATATGCGGCATCCCGCATACGTCGAGGTTCCGGGTCACGAGAGGCCGCTTGTCATGAGCAGCAGCGACACCGAGCGTCATGACCACGAGCACGTCGGTGACCACGAGCATGGTGGTCAGCAGCACGATGGTCATGAGCACGATGACCATGGGCACGGTGGTCACGCTCACGGAGTGGCCGCGGATGCCGACCGGCGCTGGCTCACCCTCGCGCTCGGCCTGATCGGCGTCTTCATGGCCGGCGAGGTCGTCGTCGGGCTCCTCGCCCGCTCCCTTGCGCTGCTCTCCGATGCCGCGCACATGCTGACCGACGCGGGCGCCATCGTGCTCGCGCTCGTGGCCATGCGGCTGGCGGCGCGGCCGCCGAAAGGGGGGTACACCTTCGGCTTGAAACGGGCCGAGATCCTCTCGGCGCAGGCCAACGGGCTCACCATGATCATCCTTGGCGGCTGGCTCGGCTTCGAGGCGATCCGCCGGCTCATGCACCCGCCCGAGGTCGCCGGCGGGCTCGTGCTGGTCACGGCGCTCGCCGGGATCGTGGTCAACCTCGCCGCGGCGTGGGCGATGTCGCGGGCGAACCGGTCCAGCCTCAACGTCGAGGGCGCGTTCCAGCACATCCTCAACGACCTGTTCGCGTTCATCGCCACCGCGGCCGCCGGCCTCGTCATGGTGCTGACCGGCTTCACCCGGGCCGACCCAATCGCCACCCTCGTCGTCGTGGTGCTGATGTTCAAGGCCGGGATCGGGCTCATCCGCGCGTCCGGGCGTATCTTCCTCGAGGCGGCCCCGACCGGCATCGACCCGCCCGCGCTGGGGGCGCGGCTGGCAGCGGTCAGCGGCGTGGTCGAGGTCCACGACCTGCACGTCTGGGAGATCACCTCCGGCGAGCCGGCCCTGTCCGCCCACGTGCTCGTCACGGCGGGCCGCGACTGCCACGCCGTGCGCGCCGCCATCGAGACCATGCTGCGGCAGGAGTACCGCATCACGCACAGCACGCTCCAGGTCGACCATGCCGGCACCGGTCCCACCGTGTTCACCGGCCGCGAGGCGAGCCTCGACGGCCCCCACTGCGAGGACTCGCACGGCGTCTCGTACCGCTCGCCGGCGGCCTCCTGACCCCGCGGCGGCACCGGAACCCTGGACATCCCCCGCACGACCGTGCCAACATCTAGGTTGTCTAGATGACTTGGAGGACGTGTGGTGAAAGCGCCACTGTACGTGCGGATCGAGCGGGAACTGCGCATGCGCCTCGCCGGAGCCCGGCCCGGTGACGCGCTGCCGGCCGAAGCAGTGCTCGCGGCGGAGTTCGGCGTCGCGCGCATGACCATGCGGGCCGCGCTCAACGCGCTCGAGGCCGACGGGCTGATCGAGCGAATCCAGGGCCGGGGGACGTTCGTGCGGCAGCGGCCCGCACCCCGCGCCGCCGGCACCCTCATGAGCTTCCAGGACCAGGTCCGCAGCTGGGGCCGCACACCCTCGTCGCGGCTGGTCGAGGCCGAGGTCCGGGCCGCGTCCGGCGAGGAGGCGGCGGCGCTGGGGCTCACCGCGTCCGCGCCCCGCGTGGTCTCGATCGTCCGCGTGCGGATGGCCGACGGGACGCCGCTCGCGGTGGAGTACGCCTGCTTCCCCGCCCACCTGACCGCGCTGCTCGACGCCGACCTCGAGGGCGGGTCCCTGCACCGCACGCTGCACGGTCTCGGGCTGCGCCCGACGCTGGGCTCCTCGACCCTGACGGCCCAGCCGGCCGGCCCCGACGGCGGCCGGCTCCAGGTGCCCGAGGACGAGCCACTGCTCGTCGAGACCAGGCTCATCGTCGACCAGGAGGCGGCGCCGCTGGAGTACACGATCAGCCGTT
The DNA here is from genome assembly GCF_040300725.1 of Dactylosporangium sp. NPDC000244. Lineage (NCBI taxonomy): Bacteria > Bacillati > Actinomycetota > Actinomycetes > Micromonosporales > Micromonosporaceae > Dactylosporangium > Dactylosporangium sp. NPDC000244. The sequence continues at coordinate 37,412 of NZ_JBEPEH010000047.1, read as the reverse complement.
ATGTCGGCTCCCGCTATGCCCTGCGGGTCACGTTCGACGTGCAGGCACCCGCATGAACGTCGCCAAGATGATCGACCACTCGCTGCTGCGCCCCGAGCTGACCACCGCCGACGTCCGGCACGGCTGCGAGATCGCGGCCCGCCGCGAGGTCGCCTCGGTCTGCGTCCGCCCGTCGGACGTCCCGCTCGCCGTGACCGCCCTCGCCGGCACCGGCGTGCTCGTCGGCACCGTGGCCGGCTTCCCGCACGGCGACACCACGACCGCCGTCAAGGCGGCCGAGACCCGGGCGCTCGTCGAGGCCGGCGCCGACGAGATCGACATGGTCCTGCACATCGGCCGGCTCCGCGACGGCGACACCGGCTACGTCCACGACGACATCGCCGCGGTCGTCGCCGCCGCCCAGGGCCGGATCGTGAAGGTCATCCTCGAGAACGCGTACCTCACCGACGCGGAGAAGGTCACCGGCTGCCGCCTCGCCGAGCGTGCCGGCGCCCACTTCGTGAAGACCAGCACCGGCTTCGCCCCCGGCGGCGCGACCCTGGCCGACATCCGGCTCATGCGGGCCGCGGTGTCCCCGTCCATCGAGGTCAAGGCCGCCGGCGGCGTCCGCACCCTCGACACGCTGCTGACCCTGCACGAGGCCGGCGCCACCCGCTTCGGCGCGACCGCCACCGAGACCATCCTCGACGACTTCGCCGCCCGCGCATGACCTGGATCGCATCCGCGGCGACCCTGCGCGGAGACCGCGCCACCAACCAGGACCAGCTCATCGTGGTCGACGGCGCCGCCGCGGTCCTCGACGGCGCGACCTCCTGGCTGCACACGTACGACGGGCCGGATCCCCGGGACGGCGGCTGGTACGCCCGCACCCTCGGCCAGGCCCTCACCGGACGCCTGCCCGGCCACGGCACACCGCTCGCCGACATCCTCGCCGACGCGATCGCGCACGTCCGCGACACCCACGGCCTGCGGCCCGGCGAGAGCCCGTACAGCACCGCGACGATCGCCCGATGGGACACCGAACGCGCGGACCTGCTCGTGCTCGGCGACCGAGGGCCCGCATTGGAAAGGGCCCGTTCGGCGGGCCACACAAATCGGCGCCGGGCCGTACGATCGCGCGCGTGATCTTGCGAGCTTTGGGCCTCGGCCCCGTGCGCACCGACCCCGTCGCGCACTATCCGGACCTGGCGCCGCTGCGCCGGGCGGTACGCGCGGGCGACTGGGGCGGTGTCTCGGCGTACTTCGCGGCCCTCGCGCCCCGCTCCGACCACTCGGTGGCCCTCCGGCTGGTCGCGACCTCGTCCGGCGCCGAGCGGTTCCTGCAGGCGGCGGTGGACGCCGAGCGGGACGCGGCGCTGCCCCGTACGCTGCTCGGCGCCCGGTGCATCGTCATCGGGTGGGCGGCGCGCACCAGCGCCCGCGCCAAGTACGTCACCCAGGCGCAGTGGCGGGTGTTCCACGACTACATCGGCCGCGCCGAGCGGCTGCTCGCCGACGCCACCGCGATCGACCCCACCGACGCGGCGGCCTGGACGGAGCGGATCACCACCGCCCGGGCCATGAGCCTGGGCCTGGACGAGGCGCGCCGGCGGTACGAGCGGGCCGCCGAGCACTGCGATGCGCCGTACCGCGCCCAGGCGCAGCTGGTGCAGAACCTCTGCCCGAAGTGGGGCGGCACGTTCGCGCAGGTCGACGCGTTCGCCGAGCAGTGCCGGCGGGACGGCGCCCCCGGCTCGCTCAGCGGCGCGGTCGTGGCCGACGCCCACATCGAGCACGCGCTCGACGGCGAAACGCTGTCCGCGATGCACCGGTACCTCGGCCAGAGCGGTCCGCGCCGGGCCGTGGAGAGCGCCGCCGAGCACACCGTCCTGCACCCGGACTTCCGCCCGGTGCACGGCTGGGTCACCGCACACTCCACGTTCGCCTTCGCGCTGTACTACGGCGGTCACCTCGGATCGGCGTCGGATCACTTCGCCGCGCTGGGCGACCGGATCTCGCCGTACGGCTGGGAGCTCGTCGCGCCGCAGTGGAAGCCGATCGTGCGCGCCGCCCGGCGCGCGATGCCCCGGTCGGGGCGGTAGCCATGCACGCGACCCAACACACCGAGATCGACGGCGTGCCGGTGCTGCTCGCGCCCGGGGGCGGTGGCCCGACGCGGGCCGGGCTGGTGTTCCGCGTCGGCCGCGCCGACGAGACCGCGGCCACCGGTGGCATCACGCACCTCGTCGAGCACCTCGCCCTGCATCGCCAGGGCGGCCTGGGGCACGACGCCAACGGCATGACCGGCATGACGACCACCCAGTTCGTCACGCAGGGTACCCCGGAGTCGGTGGCCGCCTTCCTGCACGAGGTGTGCGCCGGCCTGCGCGAGCTGCCGCTGGAGCGTCTCGGGGTGGAGCAGCGGATCCTGGGTACCGAGGCGGACAACCGCGCCGACCCTGTCGGCCTGCCGCTGGCGGTGTACCGCTACGGCGCGCGCGACTACGGCCTCGCCGGTCTGCCCGAGTGGGGCATCCACTCCCTTACCGCCGAGCAGGTGGCCGAATGGGCGCGGACGAGGTTCAACCGCGCCAACGCCGCGCTGTGGATCGCAGGCGACGACATCCCGCCGGGCTTGCGGCTCGACCTGCCCGACGGCGACCGGTGGCCGCCGCCGCCCGAGTCGTCGGCGCTGCCGGTGACGCCCGCCTGGTTCACCGGCGCCGCGCCCGCGGTGGTCATGAACGCGCCGGTACCGCGAACCCGCGCCGCGGCCGCCTACGCCCGGCTGCTGGATCGGGCCCTGTTCCGGCAGCTGCGGCAGGAAGGCGGCCTGTCGTACACGGCCGCCGCCGCGTACACCACCGACGGCCGGCCACACGCCTACGTCACCGCCGTTGCCGACGGTCGCCCCGCCCAGCTCGGCGAGGTCCTCGACGGCTTCCTCGCCGAGGTCCACCGGCTGGCCACCACCGAGGTCGACCCGGCGGAGCTCGAGACGGTCCGCGCCCGCGAGCTCGCTGTGCTGGACAGCGCCGATGCCGACGCGAACCTGCTGCCACGTCGTGCCGCCGACCTGTTGTGCGGATTCGACGCCGCCACCACCGCCGAGCTGGTCGAGGGCTTCCGCTCACTCACCGCCGCAGACGTGCGTGAGGTGGCCGCCGACGCCGAGCGCTCGGCGCTGCTCATGGTGCCGAGAACGGGGGTGCGACGACCGCCCGCCGGATTCGAGGCCGCACCGTCGTACTCGCGCTTCGCCGTCACCGGCACCCGGCACCGCTCACGCACCGACCCGAACACCGTCCTCGTCCTCGGCGCCGACGGCGTGAGCGTCGTCCGCCCGCACGCCCCGAGCACCGTGCTGTTCACCGAATGCGTTGCCGCCCTGCGCTTTCCCGACGGGGCACGCCACCTGATCGGCCCGGACGCCATCGCCGTGCAGATCGAGCCCACCCTGTTCCGTCTGCCGAGCGATGCGGCGGCCCGCATCGACGCGGCCCTGCCGCCGGAAGTGCTGATCGACCTCCCGGCCCGCGCCCCGGACGCGGTTCCCCGCCCGAACCGTGCCGCCGGCCTACGCGCCCGGGGCCGCCGGCTCGCCGTGCCGGCCCGCGCACGCCTGGATCGATTGACCATGTACCGCGGCCGCACGGCGAGCACCCTGGCCACCATTGCGCTGACGCTGCTCGCTCTCGTGTCGGCCGTGCTCGCCATCGCCCAACCCGAACGCCCCCTCGGCTGGCTCACCGCGGGCCTGCTCGTCACGCTGAGCTTGCGGCGCTGGTTCCGCGGCCGTTCGTAGTAGCCACGGTCGGCGGCCGTGGGATCGTCGTCGCCGCCTACGCTGTCGCCATGATCGAGCGTTTGACCCATCGGTGGCGGCGGGAGACGGCGGAGCAGGAAGCGGCGGTCGCCGCCGGGACGATGCCGCGAGAAGAGGCATACGCGCTGACGTTCTTCCCGCCGCCGTTCGTCGCTGCGGTGGACGCGGCCCTGGAGGCGTACGAGCAGGAGGTCGCGAGCCTGAATCCGCCGACGGACGAGGCGGTGTGGGCCGCGGTCGAACGGGTCGTGGTAGCGCTCAACGACGTCGACCTGGCGTTCGGTGAACACATCGAGACCATGACCCGGGAGGAGTTGAGCGAGTACATCGAAGACGTCCTCGCCGGGGCCGGCATCGACGTCGAGGCGCTGCTGGAACGCCGCGGCGTCGACGAGGCGGCCGGTGAATGGCGCGACTGGTGATCAACGCCGCCGACGGTACAGCGCCGGCCGTCGCGGGTTGGGCAGCCACTCGCGCCCGGGACGGCCGATTCGGCTGCCCCGGACGCGAGTAGGGGCCGCCTACCCGCGCCGGCGGCGGATCGCCGGGAACTCCAGTGCCACGAGGCGGCCGCCCGGCATGGTGATCACCCGCCGGACGGTGCGGACCTTGACGAGCGGACCCCGGGCGAACGGATCGGGGTCGACCTCGGCGAGGCACCGCAGCAGCGTCACCGCATCGCAGGTGGCGAGCAGGCGCCGCGCCCACTGCTCCAGCTCCTCCGTCGCGCCCGGGCCGCCATCGTCGTCCGGCGGATCAGGCTCGGCATCGCTCCGCATCGGCCCTCCATTCCTCTCACGACGATTGACGTGTCCCGGGCGCGTCCGCGTTGCCTGCGCGGCGGATCTCAGCGTCGGCGGCTCAGCCAGCTCCCCTTGGCGTCCGGGGCGACGGGCGCCTCGCTCGCCTGAGCGGCGGCGAGCTGCCGCCGGAGCTCGTCGATGAGCAGGCGGCGCTCCTCGGCGCGGGCCTGGGCCTCGCGGGCCGTGGCCGTCGCCTCGGCGGCCTCGGTGTGCGCGGTGGTCAGCTCGGCCCGGTGGTGCTCGTCGGCCGCCTCCAGCGCGGCGATCTGGGCCTGCAGCGCCTCGACCTGGCCCTCCAGGTGGGCGACGCGGAGCTCGGCCCGGCGCAGTCGTGCCACGGGCGAGGTGTCGTCGTCGGTGATCCAGGTCTGCTCCGTTGCCGTACCTGCCATGCTCCGCTCCATTCACATGAACGCCGGATGTATGCGACCTGACGGTACGACCACGAGCTGGGTGTTCGCTGGGATCTCTAGTGCGAGCGAGCCCACCGCTCGAAGGTCGTCGTCGCGATGCCGAACGCCGCGGCCATCGCCGGGCGGGCCGGGGCCGGGTAGGTGTCCATCCGCCGCTGCGACTTCGCCAGCTCCGGCGGGACACCCCAGGCGATCGCCTGCTCCGGACTGTCCGGCAGCTCGATCGGCTCCGCCCGGACGGCGTTGAGGATCTCGACCGCGCGGCGCAGGGACACCTCGTCGCCCGCGAGCTCCAGCACGACCTCGTGGAAGCGCCCCGGGTCCGCGAGCGCCGCGAGCGCGGCCGCGCCGATGTCCCGGACCGCGACCCACGGGCGGATCGCGTCGAGGTCGTTGACGACCGTCAGCCGGTTCGACGTGAAGCCCGCGAACCACAGCGACGGCGGCCGCAGGTTCTCCATGAAGCCGGCCGGCCGCAGGATGGTCCAAGCATCGAAGCTGGCCTCGCGAACCACCCGTTCGGCCTCGATCTTGCTGCGCCAGTAGTGGGCCGGGAAGGCGCCCCACCGCTCGCCCGCCGGGCCGGCGTCGGCTCGGCCACCCTGCACCGGCACTTCCGATCCCGCGAGGCCCTGCTGACCGAGGTCTTCATCGAGGGCGTCGAGCGGCTGGCGGCCCGCGGCCGGGAACTCGGCGCGACCGCGGGCGGCGACGGGCTGACCGCCTGGCTGGAGGAGCTGACCCGCTACACCGCCACCACTCGCGGGCTCGCCGTGTCGCTGCGGCCGGCCGGGGCCGCGACCAGCGGCTGCCACGGCGTCCTCGCGGACGTGGCCGCCGAGCTCGCGACGGTCGCGGCCGGGGCCGGACGGCTGCGCCCCGGGATCGCCGTCGACGACCTGCTCGCCCTGGCCAACGGCATCGCCATCCAGGCCGAGGGCGACCCGGAACTGGCCGCCCGGCTGCTGCGCATCGCGATCGCCGGCGTCGAGCCCAGCCCGTGACCCGGCGCCGGGAAGAGCGCGAGGTCCTCGGGCTTTACCAGGCGATGGTGAAGTACCGGGTTTCCAGGTACTCCTCGATGCCGGCCCGGGCCCCTTCGCGTCCGATGCCACTCTGCTTGACACCGCCGAACGGCGCCGCGGGATCGGAGACGAGGCCACGGTTGATGCCGACCATTCCGGCGTCGATACGCTCCGCGAGCCGCAGCGCATCGCCGAGTTCGCCGTACACGTAGGCGGCGAGCCCGTACTCGGTGTCGTTGACCATCGCCAGGAGCTGCTCGGGATCGCTCCAGGTCACGATCGCGGCGACCGGCCCGAAGATCTCTTCGCGCACGAGCGGGGAGTCGGCCGGGACATCGGTGACGACGGCCGGGCTGTAGAAGTATCCCTCGGCGGTCGCCGGCCGCGACCGGTACGCCAGCCGTGCCCCGGCGGCGAGAGCCTGCTCCACCAGGTCGGTGACCCCGGCAAGGGCTCGCTTCGAGATCAGCGGCCCGACGTCGGCGCCTGACTGTGCGGGGCCGACGGTGAGCGCCTCCACCCGCGCCCCGAGGTCGGCGGTGAACTGCTCCGCGACGCTCTCGTGCACGTAGAACCGGTTCGCCGCCGTGCACGCTTGACCGCCGTTGCGGAACTTGGCGATCATCGCTCCGTCGACCGCGGCCGCGACATCGGCGGTCGCGGTGACGATGAACGGTGCGTTGCCGCCGAGCTCCATCGATGTGTTCAGCACCCGGTCCGCCGCCTGCCGCAGCAGGGTCCGCCCGACGCCGGTCGACCCGGTGAAGGAGAGCTTGCGGACGTCGGGATGCCGGAGCCAGGTGGTCACGATCCCGGCGGCGTCCAGGCCCGCGACGACGTTGACGACACCGGCGGGCACGCCGGCCTCCTCGAGCAGCCGTGCGATCGCCAGGGCGGTGAGCGGTGTCTCGGCGGCAGGCTTCAGCACCACCGTGCAGCCCGCGGCGAGTGCGGGGGCGATCTTGCGCGCGGCCATGGCGGCCGGGAAGTTCCAGGGCGTGACCAGCGCGGCGACGCCGACCGGCTTGTGGGTGACGATCGTGCGGGTGCCACCGGCCGGCGACGGCCCGTAGTCCCCACCGGAGCGGACCGCCTCCTCGGCGTACCAGCGGAAGAACTCCGCCGCGTATTCGACCTCTGCTCGCGCGTCGGCGTGTGATTTGCCGTTCTCGGCGCAGATCAGCGCGGTCAGCTGCTCGGCGTCGCGGAGCATCAGCTCACGGGTCCGGCTCAGCAGCTCACCGCGGGTGCGAGGCGGAAGCGCTGCCCAGGCCGGGAAGCGGGCCGCGGCGGTGTGCGCGGCGGCGGCGGCCTCGACGGCGGTGCCGTCCGCGACATGGGCGATGGTCTTCGTGGTCGCGGGGTTCTCCACGGCGAAAACGCCACCGCCGGCGGCGGCCGGGTTCAGCATCTCGATGTAGGCGGTGACATCGTCGGTGGAGGCGGTGGTCACGCCGGTTCGCTCAAGATCGCCCATGGTCTTGATAATGGGCTGCCACCAACCATGCCGTCCAACACCTGTTCGGCACTAGAATCATGTCTGGTGAGCATAGATCTGCGCCTGCTGACCTACCTGGTCGCCACCGTCGACCAGGGGTCGGTCACGAAGGCGGCCCAGGCGCTCCACCTCACCCAGCCCGTGCTCTCCCGGCAGCTGCGCGAGCTGGAGCGGCGGATCGGGCTGTCGCTGTTCGAACGCGCCGGCCGGCGACTTCGGCTGACCCCGGCCGGTGAGGAGTTCCTGGCCAGGGCGCGCGGCCTGCTCGTGCAGGCGGACGAGGTCGAGCGCGCCGCCGCGCACCTGGCGGCCGGAGGGCTCGACGTGCTGCGCCTGGCCGTGCCGACGACGACGCTGACCGACGTGCTCGCCCCGTTTCTGGCGACGTTGGAGCACCACGATCCCGTACCGATCGTGCGTGAGCTGGACCCGCGCGGCGCCCTGGCCGCGCTGCAGTCCGGTGCGGACCTCGCGATCGTGACCAACCGGCCGCCGCGGGGGCTGGCGAGCATCCCGCTCGCGGTGCTGCCGATCTGGGCGTACGTGCGCGGCGACGACCCGTGGACGGCTCAGGCCGAGGTCCCGCTGCACCGGCTCGTCGACCGGCAGCTCGTCCTGATGACCGAGCAGTACCGCCCGCGCATCATCCTCGACCGCGCCGTCGACGAGGCTGGCCTGACCTACGGCGCCGTGCTGGAGTGCACGAACGCGCAGGTGGCGCAGGCCCTGGCCGCCGCGGGCCGCGGCGTCGCGATCGTCTCGGACGACCCGCGGTTCGACCTGGTCCCGTTGCGGGTGCGCTCCGGTGCCGGGCTGCTGCGGATACACCTGTTCGCGGCATGGAATCCCGTGCACCACGCCGCGCGGGAACTGGGGAGGTTCGCGACCCGCATCTCGGACTTCTGCGTGCGGCGCTACGGTCCCGAGGTGCGGCCGGTCGGCAGTCCCGGCGGGTCGCCCGCCGGGACTGCCGGAGCCGGAGGGGCTACAGCATCAGGTTGATGGCCAGGGAGGCCACGCCGACGATGGCGACCAGCGGGCCGATCACGACGAACACGCCGTGCAGCACATTCGTGGCGCCGGCCATGCCCTCCAGCTGGGCCCGGTACGGCTCGGCCGGGTCGTAGAGCACGACGACCGGGGTGCCGGGCCGGTAGCGGGGCGGGTTGGTGCCGACCTGCTCGGTCGCGCGCATCGGGTGCCCCTCGCGGGTGTGGTAGTCGTACACCGGCATCGCGACGTCGCTGCCGTCGACCTGCCGCCACATGTTGTCGACCACCATGCCGTTGACGCGGACCGCCCGGGCGCGGAACTTCCGGGAACTCTTGATGCGCTTTATGCCACTGACGGTGACGATCGTGCCGATCACGACCGCCCCGAGGGAAATCAACAACCACATGGCCGACCATGATGTCGGTCGAAGCCCCGGCGATCCGCTCGAAGTCGATCAACCGACAGTAGGCAACCGGCCGCGCCCATGAAGAGTTCATCGACAGTCTGGCTGGCCATGCATTGCGCCCGCGGCGAGACGGCATCGAGGATCAAAGTGATCGCCGAACGTCTATCCCCGGGAGATCCTGTGCGAAGACTCCTCCTCGTCGTGCTCGCGGTGCTCGCCGCCGTCGTGCCCGTCCCGTCCGCCGCGTTCGCCGCGGCCGACGGGACCCTCGCCGCCGCCTCCGTCCCGGCCGGCCAGGACATCCGGTTCACGTACTCGACGCCCACCCCGAACGCGAAGAACTGGGTCGGCCTCTACTCCGACCCCGGCAACGGGCCGGTCAACCAGGTCTACGTCGGGCAGTCGACGAAGTGGGCCTACGCCCCGTCGGCCAGCGGCTCGGGCACCCTGCCCACCGCGGGACTCGCCCCCGGCGCGTACGTCCTGTACTTCCTCTACAACGACGGGTACACCTGGCTCGCCCAGCCCGTCAAACTCCAGCTCACCGGATCCCTCACACTCGCCTCGACGACAGTGCCCGCGGGAAGTCCGATCCAGGTGTCGTACGCCACCACGAAACCGAACGCGAAGAACTGGATCGGCCTCTATCACAACCCCGGCAACGGCCCGGTCAACCAGGTCTTCGTCGGCCAGAGTGAGCAGTGGACCTACACGGCCGGCGCGAGCGGCACCGCATCGCTGCCCACGACCGGACTCCTGCCCGGTGACTACATCGTGTACTACCTCTACAACGACGGGTACACCTGGCTCGCCCAACCGGTCCCGCTGCGCATCTCCGGCACGGGCACCCCGCACTTCCCGACCGCGGCGTTCACGCTGCGCAACGCCAAGGTCGGCACCGCGTACTCGGCCACCGTCGGCGGGCTGGTGCTGGGCAACACCGCGGGCCTGACCTTCGCCAAGACCTCCGGGCCGGCCTGGGTGAACGTCTCCGGCACGGGCGCGGTCACCGGCACCCCGACCGCGGCCGGCACCGCGACCGTCGGCATCCGCGCCACGACCAGCGGCGGCACCGCGAACGCGACCGTCACCATCCGGGTGCAGTCCGGCGCCCTCGTCCCGCAGGTGCGCGTGCTGAGCTGGAACCTGTGGCACGGCGCCACCGTCGTGGACAACGGGCCCGAGAAGGTCATGAAGTTCCTGCTCGAACGCGACGTCGACGTCGTCGGCATCCAGGAGAACCAGGACGGCGTGGCCCAGTCGATCGCCAACGCGCTCGGCTGGTCGGCGTACCAGAACGCCGACGTCGCGGTGCTGAGCCGCTACCCGATCACCGCCACGACCCCCACCACCGCCGGCGTGGCGGTCGCGGCCCGCGTCGACCTCGGTGCCCGCTCGCTGCGGCTGTGGAACGCGCACCTCGGCTACACCCCGTACGGCCCCTACGACGCCTGCTTCGGCCACCTCACGGTGCAACAGCTCCTCGACCGCGAGGCATCCTCCGGCCGCACCGGCCAGATCAACGGCGTCATCTCCGCGATGGCCTCCGACCTGGCCGCGTCCGCGACCACCCCGGTGCTGCTCACCGGCGACTTCAACGCACCGTCCCACCTGGACTGGACGGCCGGGAACTCCCGCTGCGGCTACGGCAACGTGCCGTGGCCCACGTCGACCGCCCCGGCCGGCGCCGGGATGACCGACTCGTACCGCCAGGCGCACCCGAACCCCGCCCAGAGCCCCGGCAACACCTGGTCGCCGGTGGACAAGACGTTCGCCGGCGGCTACGGCTACGACTCCCACACCGGCGAGCCCGAGCCGCAGGACCGCATCGACTTCGTCCACTACCGCGGGCCGCTGACCGTGCTGTCCTCGGACGCGCTGTGGGAGGGCACCCCGTCCCAGTCGAACCCGGCGGGCAACGCCTGGCCGTCCGACCACGCCGCCGTCCTGACCGTCTTCGCCGTCAACTGAGCTGGCGCGGGTTTCCGTACGCTGTCGGCGTACGGAAACCCCGCGCTACCAGGGAGAGCACCACATGCCGACGAGTACCGTCCTGGGCGGCTACTACTACTCGGGCCCGATCGAGGCGATCCCCGCCGGCCGCCTGACGCACCTCTTCTACGCCTTCGCCACCATCGAGCGCGGCCACCTGACCCTGCCGCCCGCCGCGCCCGCGACCCTGGCGTACCTGCGCCGCGCCCACCCGCACCTGAAGGTCATCCTCTCGGTCGGCGGCTGGGCCGCGGACGGCTTCTCGGACGCGGCGCTCACGGCCTCGTCGCGGGCGGCGTTCGCCGACGAGTGCCTGACCCTGGCGGCCGGCTTCGACGGCGTGGACCTGGACTGGGAGTTCCCGGTCTCCGGCGGCCCGGCCGAGGTCGTCCACCGCCCCGAGGACCGGCGCAATGCCACCCTGCTCGCCCGGGAGCTGCGCGACCGCCTCGGCCCCGACCGGCTGCTGACCGCCGCCCTGCCCGCGGGGCGCCTGCAGTCCGCGGGCCCCTACGACCCGGCGGAGAGCTACGAGCTCGAGGCGTTCGCCGGGCTGCTCGATTTCGTGTGCCTCATGACGTACGACTTCGGCACCGTCTTTTCGCCGATCGCGACCTTCAACGCCGCGCTGCCCGAGGTGGCCGACGCCGTCGACCACTACGAGAGCCAGGGCGTGCCGCGGGAGAAACTCGTGCTGGGCGTGCCGTTCTACGGCCGGGGCTTCCGCGCGGAGCCGCCGGGCCTGTTCCAGCCGCAGGCCGGTGCCGTGCACGTCGGCGACTATCGGGACATCGCGCGGGACCTGCTGCCCGATCCGGCCTGGGAACGCCACCGGCACCCGGAGGCCCGCTCGCCGTGGCTGTACCACCCGCAGACCCGCACGTTCGTCTCCTACGAGGACGCCGAGTCCATCGGGGAGCGCGCGGCCTTCGCCGCCGAGCACGGCCTGCGCGGCGCCTTCACGTGGCACCTCGGCGGCGACGACGACCAGCACTCACTGCTGGACGCGATGGTCCGCCCGTTCCGCGAGCCGCGGCCTTGACGGCGCCGGATCGACAGGCATCGCATGCGGCGCGGTGATGGCCTTCGCGTCGATTTGCTAGCCGTGGTGTTCAACCGGGCAGTGATCGTCACGGCGGCCCGAGTCTCGAGAGTGCGTCTCCAGCCGTCGGCAAACGCGTGCATGCGCACTTGGCGAGAACGGTCGTTCGTGTGACCGATTCGGCCAGGCCGTCGCTCTTCGTGCCGGCCAGGCCCTAGTATCGTCCGAAGCTGAAGCTCGTCTCTGCGCCTGACCGGTCCTCGAACGATCTGCCGCAACTTGTCAGTGAATGAAATCGGTGAAGTCGATCTTCATCGGCGCAGGTCAAAAAGTGTGCTCCCCGCGCATGCGGGGATGGTCCGGGAGATGCCCCATGACGACCGCCATCGACGACGTGCTCCCCGCGCATGCGGGGATGGTCCGACAGCTCCGCCAACCGGGCCTTGATGTCGGCCGTGCTCCCCGCGCATGCGGGGATGGTCCGGGAGATGCCCCATGACGACCGCCATCGACGACGTGCTCCCCGCGCATGCGGGGATGGTCCGACAGCTCCG
>NZ_JBEPEH010000047.1:0-24786 GCF_040300725.1 Dactylosporangium sp. NPDC000244 | reverse complement strand
CTCCGCCAACCGGGCCTTGATGTCGGCCGTGCTCCCCGCGCATGCGGGGATGGTCCGCGGATCTCCCCCGCCCGGGCGCTCAATGGACTGTGCTCCCCGCGCATGCGGGGATGGTCCCGACCTGACCCCGGCGGACTTCGCCGAGATCAAGTGCTCCCCGCGCATGCGGGGATGGTCCCTTTCAGCGGGTTCCGGCCAGTGACCCCGCTTTGTGCTCCCCGCGCATGCGGGGATGGTCCGGGCACCGACGCCTGCATCGACTTCCACTGCGAGTGCTCCCCGCGCATGCGGGGATGGTCCCCGTGGCTGACGCCGAGGGCCGCAACGACGGCTGTGCTCCCCGCGCATGCGGGGATGGTCCCCTGCTGACCAAGGCAGCCCGGCTGCTGCGCACGTGCTCCCCGCGCATGCGGGGATGGTCCGTCCTTGACTTTTGCCAGCCACACGGGGTCGGTGTGCTCCCCGCGCATGCGGGGATGGTCCCTGCTCGAGCGCTGCCGGACCGGCGCCGGCTGCGTGCTCCCCGCGCATGCGGGGATGGTCCCGACTCAGGAACCAAGGACACCTCGTCGACGTAGTGCTCCCCGCGCATGCGGGGATGGTCCCCGAGTCAGGTGTCCGCTGGTACCAGCGCATGCGTGCTCCCCGCGCATGCGGGGATGGTCCCGGGTTCGGCCGATCCCATACCGTCTTGAACGGGTGCTCCCCGCGCATGCGGGGATGGTCCGGTGCCGGCGGCGCCCTGGCCCTGCAGCTGGATGGTGCTCCCCGCGCATGCGGGGATGGTCCCAAGGTCTTCACGGGCGGCGTGTTCGACGCCGAGTGCTCCCCGCGCATGCGGGGATGGTCCCGAGCGGTGGCGGTTCGTCGGTGTCGGGCTCGAGTGCTCCCCGCGCACGCGGGGATGGTCCGACGAATCGCGCGTTGCTGATCACGCTCACGTCGTGCTCCCCGCGCACGCGGGGATGGTCCGCTGAACGGGATCGACTGGACGCCGAAGCGCCAGTGCTTCCCGCGCATGCGGGGATGGTCCGACGGGCACCGGGCCCACCTCTCCGTGGGAGTTGTGCTCCCTGCGCATGCGGGGATGGTCCCGACTTCTGGTTCAACGCGAAGCACCTGACGGGGTGCTCACCGCGCATGCGGGGATGGTCCGTGGATCGAGACGGCCGACAAGTCGGGCAAGCTGTGGTCCCCGCACCTGCAAGGAGGTCCGGCGGGGTTCGCCGTGCTCCTGCCCGGCCTGAAGCGCTCCCCGCTGATGCGGGGGTGGTCCGACGATGATGGGGCGGGCGAGCCTGGTCGCCGTGTGTTCCCCGCGCATGTGGGGATGCTCCCGTCGGGGGAGGCTGCCGACGGCGGGGGAAGTGCCGCACCCGAGGTGATCCCTGCGGTGTCCGTATTGGCCAGCGCGCAAGTCGTCCGTTAGCGGTTACCGTATGCGCGACCACGGACCAGCGAACGACGGACCACGCGCGGCGCATCCCATACTCCTCGCACACGCGGCGATGGTCCCGACTCGCCCGCACCTGGCCAGACGCGCTCCGGACACGCGGGATGGTCTCGAGCTGAGCCAGCGTGCGCAGGGTCGCGACCGGTCGAGGCGACGCCGAGCATTGCGCAAGTCGTTTCGTGCCCCTGGACCATTAGCGGGCCGGCACCCCTGCCCTGTCGAGCCCGCACGCGTGGCAATGGTCCCGTGCTCGTCGGCATCGTGCGGACGCTAGGCCCGCGCTCCTCGAAGTGAATGCCTAGCGGCGGTTCGGCGACCGGTCGTTGCGATCGTGAACGCTGAGCGCGCCCGAAGCGAGTCCTTCTCCGATGCTGCGAGCCAACGCGGCGCCCGCAGCGGCCGCCCGCTCAAGACCAAGCCGGAACACGTCCAGTCTGCGGAAGGCCTCCCCGTAGACCCGTTGCTCCTGAATCGTCAGCACCGGGATGGTAAGCCGCCTGAGGTCGACGCGGAGGGTCCCGCCACTGGCGCCGGAGGTCCGGGCGGCCGCGCGAGCGTTGTCCTCCCGGGCGAGCAGGCCCGCGACGAACCAGGGGTCGAAGAGGTTGGGATCGATGCGCAGCGCCTGAATTCCTTGGCCGAGCGCCGCACCGACCTGCGCGTCAGTGGCGACCCGGGCGACGACCTCGCGACCCGCGACGGGGAGGAGGATGTCGCCAGCCTGCACCCGAGGTGATGCTTCGTCGTGGTCCGCGGCAGGGACGGCATGTCCGCTGGGCCCGGTGCCGGCCATGACGTCCACGACGGTGAGTGCAGCGCTGTCGGTGGCTGTGCGGCCACGGGGCAGCGCACGCAGGATGGTCATGCTGCCGGCACGAATAAGATCGGCGAGGCTTGCCCGTGGCGCGGTACCCAGCGTGGCGGACGTCGCTGGCTCGACCGCGGGAAGTTCTCGAGAGATGTCGACGAGAAGCTGGTCGAAGTGGAACACGTCGACCTTGATCTGGCCGGGATTCGTCGCTGGGCCGGGTGGTGCAGGCAGATAGCGCTGGGGTGTCAGGTCGACCTGGTCCGTGAGCACCGCTATGGCGGGCACTGCGCCGCTGAGGCCTGCTGTTTCGGCGAGTTGGCCTTCACGGAAGGCGTGCCACGCGGCTGGCACGACGTCCCGCAGCGGTTGTTCGCCTCGGCTGGCGTCGATGAAAAGCAATCGATCAGTGAGTGGCTTGTGCTCGTCGGGCTGGACCAGCACCCACAGGTGCAGGCCGATTCCGACGGGCGGCATGAGGCCGGCGGGCAGGGCGATGACGGCGCGTAACGCGCCGCGGCGGACGAGTTCGGCTCGGATGCGGCGGCCGGCCGGGCGGACGGCCGCGGCCGGTGGCATGAGCACAACGGCGGTGCCGCCGGGGGAGAGGTGCGCGAGGGCGTGCTGGACCCAGGCGAGCTCCGGTTCGGTGCGGGGTGGCATGCCGTAGACCCAGCGGGGGTCGTACGCGAGCCGGTCGTGGCCCCAGTCGTGGATGCCGAAGGGAAAGTTTGCGACGACGACGTCGGTGCGCAGGGTCGTGTAGGCGTCGGCGAGGAGACTATCGCCGACATGGATGTGCGGGGTTGTGGCGGGCTGCGTCGCGCGGAGTTTGATGCACCACAGCCGGATCAGGGCGATGAGGGCGTAGTCCTGGCTGATCTCCTGACCGAAGCATGCGATGCTGGTGCCCGCCCGCAGTGCCCGGTCGGCCGCGATGCGCAGGATCGAGCCTGTTCCACACGTGAAGTCGAGGATCTGCGGGCTGGGCCCGGCGATGTCGAGCATGATCTCCGCGACGGGGTCGGGGGTAGTGGCGAGTCCCGACATGGACTGGGCGGAGCTGACGTACCGGCCGTGCAGGTATTCGAAGGCGGTCTCTGGATCCTCCTGCTGTGCGAGTGCGTCGACCGTCCGGAGAAGTGTTTGCAGTTGTGGCGTCCAACGGTCGGGCATGATGCGCCGGACGGCTGCGGCGAGTGTGGGGTCGATCGACCGGAGGCGGGTGATGAGCTGCTTCGGTGTGATCACGCCGGGCTGTGGGCCAGCGAGCAGGTATGCCCCGGTGATGCCTAGCGCATCACCGATCTGTGCTGCGGGCTGGTAGCTCTCGATGTGCCGCCACGTGAGCTGCTCGGCACTGACCTGGCGGAGCTTGCCTTGGCGGCGAAGCCACTCCTCGATCTCGGCGGCGTTGAAGCTGGGGCTGGCCGGTGTCCCGCCGGTCGGCGGGGGGAAGTCGGCGTACCGGCGGCGCCAGTTGCTCACCGCAGCACGGCCGACGCCGGCGAGCTCGGCGATGCCGCTCGCGGTCAGAGTAGCGTCGCCGGTCGAACCGCGCCGATCTTCAGTCACGCGTGAACAGTACCACCAGAAAACGCTTTGTGGTCACTGTTCACAGATGTATGCTGGCGTGGCGACGTTCGAGAGCCGGGAGGGGCCATGGCGCGGCGAGGTCGGAGTACCACCGTCGGAAAGTTCGCGAAGCTCGCGCACGACCGCCGAGTCTCGGAGATCCGCATCCTCGGCGAAGTGTTGCGCCGTGAGCTCGGTGTCGTTCCGGGCGGCGCTGCGATCCACACGGGCGAGACGCGAGGTCCGTCCGGCACTGACGATTGAAGGAGGACCATGAACACGATTGTTCGTACCGACGCTGCCACCTCCGGCTCCGCCGTACGAGGCCGTTGCGTATCTGGCTGATGGGGTCCGCCGACTCGGCGGCCTCGGCCATGACCCGGTTCCCTACGAGCAGGTGCGCCTCGATCCGCTCGTAGGAGCGGAGATCGCCGATGCGTACATGTCTGCGCCGCCGCGCGACCCGTTCGCCTTCGACGCCTATGCTGCGCTGAGCGTACAAACTCTGCGGCAGTACCACTTCCTGATCGGCCGCATCGAGTATGGCGGACTCGGCATGACGATCCGAGCCGTTGACGACGACCCGTATTCGGACGCCGAATCACTCCTGGACGATCTCCGCGCCCGGCGGCTACGCGTCTTTTCGAGCGCCGCCAGCGGCAATCCACATCCGTACCTCAGCGACGGTGAGAACGACATGTTCCGGGCGGTGCACGACGCATTCGGGCACGGCGCCAGCGGCCGCGGGTTCGATGCGCATGGCGAGGAAGCGGCCTGGCTGAAGCACTGCCGGTTGTATACGCCGCTGGCGCGCCAGGCGCTGGCCACCGAAATCCGAGGGCAGACCTGTGCCCTGGCCTTCCGGGGCCGTGGGGGTTTCCCGGAGCAGAAAGCGGTACTGCTGCCACGCCGATTCAGTGATCCGCAATCGGTCTGTATCGACCGCGACCCGGTGCAGGCCTCAGCCGGGAGGGGGTACCCGCGCGAGCTCGTCCCGTAGTTGTCGTACCACCGGATCGTCGGGGTCGGCTGCGTGCAGCCGATCCTGGAGCAGGCGGTCGAGGATCCGCCGTGCGCGCTCTGGCTCACGGAGCGCGACATGGGCGCGGGCAACCTGCACCATGCAGTCGACGACCAGCGGGTGGGCGGGGCCGTGCTCATCACGATGCCGGGCGGCGAGCTGCCGCCAAAGGCGGGCGGCCGCTCGGTACTCGCCTCGTTCGATCCGTTGCTGTGCATCCGCAGTGGCGTACTCGAGGTCGGACTCGCGCGGTGGAGTACTGGCCGCCGTGTCGTCGTCGGATGTACGACGGCCGGTCACGGCCGACACGTAGGCGAACGCCGGGTCGACTCCCTCGGCGATGACGCGTGGCAGACGAGGGGGCGGACCGGCGTGCGCTGCCAGGATGTCGTAGACCACTTCCGCGGTGGCTGGCCGGTCGTCGGGCTTGGCGGCGAGCAGCGCGTGAATCAGATCGTCGATGGCCACTGGGACGTCCGAACGGTGTTCTGATGGACGTGGTGGTGCTTCCTGCAGCTGTCGATGGACCAGGACGGCGGTGATGTCGTCGTCGAACGGTGGCTCGGCGGTCAGTAGGTAGTGCAGTGTGCCGCCGAGCCCGTACAGGTCGGTGCGCTGATCGATGGCATCGTCGAATACCTGCTCCGGCGCCATGTACCCGAAGGTGCCGACGCTCTCGCCGGTGCGAGTGATACGCGAGTACCGGCGGTCGCCACGGATTGCCGCGATGCCGAAGTCGATGACCTTCACCGTGCCGCTCGGCTCGACCATGATGTTGCTGGGCTTGAGGTCCCGGTGCACGAGGCCGGACGGTCGAGCCGCCATCAGCACGCTCGCGATCTGCGCACCGATCGCAGATGCCCATGCGACCGGCAAGGGCCCGTGCTCGGCGATCAGGTCATCGAGCGTGATGCCGTCGATGTACTGCAGCACGAGATACAGACGCCCCTCGTGCTGCCCCAGGTCGTACACGGCTGGCACGCCGGGATGGTTGAGCTGGGCGGTCAGTCGTGCCTCGCGGCGGAACCGGCGCATGAGGTTCACATCCGTGGCGCTGCCGACGGCTTTGACGACCACCCGGCGGCCGAGCAGTGTGTCCTGGGCCGGCCAGACCTCACTCATACCGGTGTGCGCGAACGGCAGGCGGGCCACTTGGTACCGGTCGTTGAGCAGGGCATCCGCCAGCACTCGGCGAGTGTAGCGAAGCGACGGCAGCCGGAATCGCCCGGCCGTTCGGGCCGTCGATGCAGCCCGGCGGTTCGTGAAGACTATCCATAAGGCATTTGCTTGTGGTCAGTGTTCACAATATGATGACCGCCGCAGATGTCACTCAACGCCTGCGGGGGAGGGTGGTATGGCTGAGTTGGCCATCGATGCGGAGTTCCTGCGCCGCTACGCAAGGCTCGAACGCTCCGTGCAGCACGGAGTCGACGCCGCGATCCGGAAGTTCGCCGAGCACACCCACGCGGGGCTGCACCTGGAGAAGCTGGCCGGAGCCCGCGATCCGAACGTCCGGACCATCCGGATCTCGCGGTTCTGGCGGGGCATCGTGGTGGCCCTCGGCGAGGCCAGGTACCTGCTCAAGGACGTATTGCCGCACGACGATGCCAACGCGTACGCCATCAGCCGGACATTCACGGTCAACCAGGCGCTCGGCGTACTCGAGGTCCGCGACCAGGCCGGCATCGAGGAGTTCGCCCGCACCCTGCCCGACGACGCGACCGCCGGGGGCACCTTCGACGGCACATCCGCCGTTGACCTCAAGCGACTCGGTATCGATCCCGACCTGATCCCGCTCGTGCGCCGCGTCAACGGCGACCAGCAGGTCGAAGCGCTGTGCAGACTTCTGCCAGAAGTGCAGGCGACCGTCCTGACCGGGCTCGCATCAGGCATGTCCGCCGCTGAGGTAGCCGCCGAACTTGCGGAGCAGATCCTTGCCGGGCAGGACGCCGGCGACATCGATCCGGACGATCTGACCGCGGCTGCCCGCCGGACCCCCGACCGCATCATGTTCGTCTCAGGCCCGGTCGAACTCGCCGCGATCCTGGCGCGACCGTTCGACCTGTGGCGCGTCTTCCTGCACCCCTTGCAGCGCGCCGTGGCCTACCGCGCGCACTACAGCGGCCCCGCGCTCATCACGGGCAGCGCCGGCACCGGCAAGACCGTCACCGGCGTGCACCGGGCCACCTTCCTGGCCGGCCGGTTGCCCAACACGGGCTCCAAGGTCCTGCTCACCACCTTCACCCGGGCGCTCGCAGGGGCGCTGGACCGGCAGTTGTACCGGCTCACGGACGACCCCGCGGTACGCGGCCGCATCGACGTCATCAGCATCGACAAACTCGCCTACGACATCGTCGCGTCCACGCGGAAGGTCAAGGTGGCCGGTGAGGACGTGCTCGATCCGCTCTGGGCGGAGGCCGCCGCCACAGGTCCCACCTACGTCAACCGGGCCGGCCGCGTGGCCAGGTACAGCGGCGCGTTCCTGCGGCGGGAATGGGAGCAGGTGATCCTCGCCCGCCGGCTCACCAATGTCGACGCGTACCTGGGCGCCGTGCGGTCCGGCCGTGGCGACGCGTTGCGGGCGCCCCAGCGCACGCAGGTCTGGGCCGCGATCCAGCACGCCGTCGACCAGCTTGCCAGGCGCGGCCTACGGACCCACCTTCAGCTCGCTGACGAGGCCGCCGACATCGTGACCCGGACACCGCGGTCCTACCGGCACATCGTCGTGGACGAGGCGCAGGATCTGCATCCGGCCCAATGGCGACTCCTGCGGGCCCTCGTCCCGCCCGCACCCGACGACCTGTTCCTGCTCGCCGACCCGTACCAGCGCATCTACGACAACCGGGTGTCGCTGGCGCAGCTCGGCATCCAGACCCGCGGCCGGTCACACCGGCTGACCGTCAACTACCGCACCACCCGGGAGATCCTCGGCTACGCGGTCGACATCCTCAACGGGCAGACCGTCGTCGGACTCGACGACGAGGACGACACGCTGCGCGGCTACCACGCCGTCACCCGCGGCAGCGCGCCGGCCCTGACCGCCCATGCCGACCGCGACGGCGAGCTCGACGCGCTCATCGAACGGGTCGGCACGTGGATCGACCAGGGCGTCGAGCCGCACGCCATCGGGGTCGCCGCCCGCACCAACAGCCTCGTCGCCGCGATCACCAAGGTGCTGCAGGAGGCGTACATCGACGTCGCCGACGACCGGCGAGGCACCGACGGCGTCTGGGTCGCGACGATGCACCGCATGAAGGGCCTGGAGTTCCAGTGCCTCGCCGTCGTCGGCCTCGACGCCACCGTGCTGCCCGCGCTGACCGCGGTCACACCCCGGGCCGAGGACGCCCAAGCCCACGAACAGGATCTGCAACGCGAGCGGTGCCTGCTGTTCGTCGCCATGACCCGGGCCCGCGACGTGGTCTACCTGTCCCACAGCGGCGCCCCCAGCACCCTCCTGCCGGCACTCGCAGGAGCAGGACAGTGAACAGGCCGCCGCTCAGTGATGCGACCCGCTCCGTCTGGGGCAAGACCGACCGCACCGGCACATCGCCGGTCGGCTGGCTGCCGTTGTGGCGGCACCTCGCCGACACCGCCGACGTCGCCGCGAATCTCTGGGACCACTGGCTCAGCCCCGCCGTCCAAAACCTCATTGCGGAGGAACTGCCCGGCGGTGCCGCCGACGGCCGGACACTCGCCGCCTGGCTCGCCGGCATCCACGACATCGGAAAAGCGACACCGGCATTCGCCGTCCAGGCGGCTGCCTATGCCGCACGCATGCGCGACCACGGCCTCACCTACCCTCTCGCGCAGATTCAGGCCGACCGGCACCTCGCCCCGCACGCCGTCGCCGGGCACGTCATCCTCGCCGACTGGCTTCGCGGCCAGGACTGGGAGAACCCGCACCCCTACGCCGTGGTCGTCGGCGGCCACCATGGCGTGCCGCCCACCCACGAACTCATCCAGGGCGTCAACCTTCGCAAGCATCTCCTCGGCGATTCACCCTGGCAACAGGTACAGCAGGAACTGCTCACCTGGATGACCGACCGGATTGGCGCCGGCGACCGCCTCACCGAATGGCAGGACGCGCCGCTGTCGCAGCCGGTCCAGGCCGCCCTGACCGGCCTCGTCATCGTCGCCGACTGGATCGCCAGCAATGAGCAATACTTCCCATACCTGCTCGACCGCGATGACACCGGCCGCCTGCACACCGGCTGGGAAATCCTGGACCTGCCCGAACCCTGGCAGCCCGCGGTACCACCCGCCGACGCGGCCACCATGTTCGCCGCCCGATTCGACCTCCCGCCGGGTGCAACCCCACGCCCGGTCCAACGAGCCGTTGCCGAGCTCGCCGCAACCATGCCGACGCCCGGCATGATGATCGTCGAGGCCGCCATGGGGGAGGGCAAGACCGAAGCCGCGCTCGCCGCTGTCGAGATTCTCGCCCGGCGGACCGGCGCATCCGGCTGCTACCTCGCACTCCCGACCCGGGCCACCAGCGACGCCATGTTCGGCCGGATCCTCACCTGGCTGCGCCGGCTCCCCGACGCCGAGCCCGGCCGCGGCAACCGCGACGTCCGCCTCGCCCACGGCAAGGCCGCCCTCAACCCCGAATACGACCGGCTGCGGTACACCGCGCTGCCCAGCGGCATCGCCGAGGACGAAGGCGGCGCCGACATCGGTGTCCACACCTGGCTGGCCGGCCCCAAACGCACCATGCTGTCCAGCTTCGTCGTCGGTACCATCGACCAGCTGCTCTTCGCCGCGCTGCGTGGCCGGCACCTCGTACTGCGCCATCTCGGCCTGGCCGGGAAAGTCGTCGTCATCGACGAGGCCCACGCCTACGACGTCTACATGGCCCAGTTCCTCGACCGGGCCCTGGAATGGCTCGGCAGCTACGGCGTCCCCGTGGTCGTACTGTCCGCAACCCTGCCCGCCCAGCGGCGCGCTGCCCTGATGGAGGCCTACGACCACGGCCGGCTCGGTCCGCCCCCGAAACCCACCTGGCGCGACCGCGGCAAACCCGTCACCGACCGGTACGCCGCCCAGCGCACCGATCTGCGCTATCCGCTCGTCACCGTCTCCACCGTCGAACGCGGTGCCACCGCCACCAGCTGCGCCGGCTCCGGCCGGGACACCGAGGTTCACCTCCGCCGCCTCGCCGACGACCCCGCCACCCTCGCGGATCTCCTCCAGGAACGGCTCGCCGGCGGCGGCTGCGCGCTGATCGTCCGCAACACCGTCGCCCGGGTCCAGCAGACCGCCGATGCCCTGCGCGCAGCACTCGGCCACGGCACACCGGTATCCGTGGCGCATTCCCGGTTCATGGCCATCGACCGCGCCGCCAAAGACCGCTGGCTCCGCGAAGCCTTCGGCCCGCCCGGCGACACCACCCGCCCGGAACGCCACATCGTCGTCGCCAGCCAGGTCGCCGAACAGTCCCTCGACATCGACTTCGACCTGCTCGTCACCGACCTCGCACCGGTGGACCTGATCCTGCAACGCATCGGCCGCCTGCACCGCCATCCACGCGCCGGACGCCCGCCCCGCGTCACGACACCAACATGCTGGATCACGGGCGCCGACTGGACCCAGGAACCGCCACAGCCCGTCGCCGGCTCACGCCGCGTCTACCAGCCCTCCACCCTGCTCCGCGCCGCCGCGGTCCTGCTGCCGCACCTCGACGGCACACCACTGCGCCTTCCTGCCGACATCGCACCCCTCACCCAGTCCGCCTACAGCGGCGCGGCGGTCGGCCCGCCAGGCTGGCAACCGTCGATGGCCACGGCCGCACAACGCGACGCCGACACGACCGCCGCCAAGGAGGACAAGGCAAAGGCCTACCGGCTCGCCGAACCGGCCGAACGCGGAACCCCGCTCATCAACTGGCTCTCCGGCGGCGTCGGCAACACCGACGACCGCATCGCCCAGGGCCACGTCCGCGACACCGACGGCGAAACTCTCGAGGTACTCCTGCTCGTCCGCACCGCTGAAGGCCTGGTGCTCCCGCCGTGGCTCCACGACGGCGGAACACCCGTCCCGACTGCTGACGAACCCGCGCGACCGCTGCCCCGGCGGATCGCCCGGTGCACGCTGCCGTTGCCGCGCACCATGACCGCCGCCGAGCACATCGACGACGTCATCGCCGAACTGGAATCGCGCACTGATCTGAGCGCCTGGCAGCAGAATCCCTGGCTGGCCGGCGAACTCGTCCTCGACATCGACACCGGAGGCCACGCCACCGTCGCCGGTTTCGACCTGCACTACGACCCCGACGAGGGCCTGCGCGTGACGCGCATCGCCTGACACCCGCCATCGGCATGGAGGTGCCGTGACCAGCCCCCCACGACCAGCATTCTCCCTGATCGACGAACCCTGGATCCCGGTCCTGGACACAGACGGCCGGCGACGCGACGTCGGCCTGAGTGAGCTGTTCCAGCAGGCCCAGGACCTTCGCATGCTCGCCTGCGAACTGCCCAGCCAGACGTTCGCCATCCTGCGGCTTGTACTTGCCATCCTCCACCGCGCCACCGACGGCCCGCCAGGTATCGCAAGCTGGCAGGCGCTGTGGCGGGAACCGACTCTGCCGCTGCACGACATCACCGAGTACCTGGACGCCTTCCGCGACCGGTTCGACCTGCTGCACGCGGAGCAGCCCTTCTACCAGGTCGCGGATCTGCGGGCGGCAAGTGACGGCGCATTCGGACTCGAGCGGCTGATCGCCGACGTCCCCAACAATCTGCCGTTCCTGACCGCACGGGCCGGCCGCGGCCTGGCCTTCATCACGCCGGCGGAAGCAGCCCGCTGGCTCGTGCACTGCCAGGCCTACGACCCGTCCGGCATCAAGACCGGCGCCGTCGGCGATCCCCGGGTCCAAGGCGGCAAGGTGTACGCGAAGCCGCCGCTCGGCGTCGCACCGGCCGGCGCCCTCGGCGGCGTCCATCTCGAGGGCGGCACGCTGCGGGAGACGTTGCTGCTCAATCTCATCCCGATCGCCCCGGGCTGGCGGCAGCAGGACGAACACGATGTACCGGCCTGGGAACTGCAACCCCGCAACGCCACCGCGGACCCAGCTGCTGCAGGCGGCCCCCGCGGACTGCTGAGCCTCTACACCTGGCAGGCACGGCGGCTTCGGCTGTTCGGCGACCGTGACGGCATCACCGGAGCCATGATCTCCTACGGAGACCAGTTCGACTGGCAGGACCGGCACCTGCTGGAGCCGATGAGCGTCTGGGGCCGCAGCGGTGCCCGGGAGAAACAGCAGAAGCGGACGCCGGTGTACTTGCCCCGCCCGCACGACACCACACGAGCGCTCTGGCGCGGCCTGCAAACCCTCCTCCCACCGCCCTCGCCCGAGCACGAACCCGCGCAGCGGCTGTCCCCGATGGTCCTGCAATGGCTCGCCCAGCTCACCGTCACCGGTCTGATCTCCGACGCCTACCAGGTCCGCTCACGCGCCACCAGCATGGCCTACGGCACCCAGCAGGCCGTCGTCGACGACGTCTACGGCGACGCCCTGACCATGAACGTCTTGGTGCTGGTCGAGGGCTCAGCGCTGCGGACCGCCGCGGTGGACTCGGCCACCGACGCCGAGCAGGCCGTCAAGGTGCTGCGCACCCTGGCCGCCAACCTCGCCCGGGCCGCGGGCGGATCAGCCGACGACGGTGCCGCCGAACGGGCCGCCGAACGCGGCTACGCACTCCTGGACCGGGCGTTCCGGCACTGGCTCGCCGGACTCGGGCCTTCCAGCGACGCCGCGGCCGAACGCGCCGCCTGGCAGCGCACGGTGCGCCGGGCCATCGCCCGCCTGGGCCGCGAACTCGTCGATGCCGCCGGCCCCGCCGCCTGGGTCGGCCGCGTACAGCAGGACCGCAACGGCCGGGAGCTGCACTACTCGAGCTCACAGGCCGAGGTGTGGTTCCGATCCGGCCTGGCGCGCGCACTGCCCATGGCGGCAGGCATCCTCGCCCAGCCCGACCAGACCCAGCCACAGGAGGTACGGCCATGACGACGGCCACCGAACAACCAAACGCCGGACCGCCGAGAAGATCCGGCCGTCGCCGAGAGGCGCTCGGCGACCACGTCGCGCGCGTCGTTGTGGCGCTGCAGGAACAGGCCCTGCGCCAGCCGCCCCGTCCAGAAGCCGTCAGCACCCTTGCCCGGCTCCGCCGCGGCGTCGGACGAACCCCCGGATTCGACTACACCCTCGCGACCCACCTCGCCGTTCCCGACGACCTCCTCGGCTTCCGGCCGCCCGACGACGCCATCCCGGCCGACACCGAGTACGCCGTCCACGACGCCATCACCCTGTTCGCGTTGCACCAGCAGTCCCGCAGCGAACGGATGCACACCAATGGTCAAGGCCTCGGACAGGCGCTGGCGCGACTCGCACGGGCCAGCACCGGGCCCGAGGGCGTGCGCCGCCGCTTCGCGGCCCTCGGCACTGCCAGCACCTACCCCGAAAGCATCTACCACCTTCGCAGCCTCGTCACGATGCTGCGGGAGCACCAGATCCCGCTCGACTACGGCCTCATCGCCGACGACCTGCGCAAACTCCGCAAGCCAGAACGTCGCCCAGACATCCAAGCCATCTGGGGACGTGAGTATTTCCGCAGCCAGCCGAACGAGAACGGCACCGACCAACCGGCGACCACGAACCCCGAGGAGCGCTCCGCATGAACCGCACCATCATCGACCTGCACATCCTGCAAACCGTCCCGCCGAGCAACCTCAACCGCGACGACACCGGTTCACCGAAGACCGCCATGTACGGCGGCGTCCGGCGGGCCCGGGTATCGAGCCAGGCCTGGAAGCGTGCCGTCCGGCTCGCGTTCGGCGACCTGCTGGACGCCTCGCAACTCGGCGAACGCACCAAACGGGTCGGTGAGTCCCTCGCCGCCCGCATCGCCGCCCTGGACCCCGACCGCGACGGCGCCGCGTCATCCGCCCTGGCTGCCGATGCGCTCGTCGCGGCCGGCCTCGCCAAGGTCGAGAAGAAGAAGGGCGAGACGAAAGACGCCGAGTCCAGCTACCTGCTGTTCCTCAGCCGCCGCCAGCTGGACAACATAGCCGCCTACACCGTCGAGACGACCCGCGCCGGCGGCACCCTCGACAAGTCGACGCTGAAGAAGCTGGCGAACACCGACCACTCGGTCGACATCGCCATGTTCGGCCGGATGCTCGCCGACATGGCCGACATCAACGTCGACGCCGCCTGCCAGGTCGCCCACGCCATCAGTGTCCACGCCGTCGACAACGAGTACGACTACTTCACCGCCGTCGACGACCGCAAACACGACGCCGCCGAGACCGGGGCGGGCATGATCGGCACCGTCGAGTTCAACTCCTCGACCCTCTACCGGTACGCGACCATCAACGTGGACGCGTTGTTCGAGACCCTCGGAGACGCCGCCGCCACCCGCGCCGCCGTCGAAGCGTTCGTGACCGCGTTCGCCCGTAGCGTGCCCACCGGCAAGCAGAACACCTTCGCGCACCGGACACTGCCCGATGCGGTGCTCGTCCGCGTCCGCGACACCCAGCCGATCAACTTCGTCGGGGCGTTCGAGACACCGATCGGCGCGAGCGACGCCGCCGGGCGGATCCGCCTCGCCGCCTGCGCACTGGCCACGCACGTCCGCGACGTCGAGACTGCCTACGGCGAGCTGCCGATACGCAGCTGGGTGACCCACGTCGGCGACAACACCGCCGCACTCGCGGACATCGCCGAGGCCGTTCCGTTCCAGGCACTCGTCACGAGCGTGGGGGAGCAGGTCGGCGCGGCGCTCGGCGTACCGGCATGAGCGTGCTCCTGCTTCGCCTCGCGGGGCCGATGCAGGCATGGGGAGCCGGAAGCCGATTCGCCCGCCGCAACACCGAGGTCGCTCCGACCAAGAGCGGCGTCATCGGCCTGCTCGCCGCGGCGAAGGGCATCCGGCGCACCGAGCCGCTCACCGACCTTCTCAGCCTCGAGTTCGGCGTCCGCCTCGACCAGCCTGGCCGGATCATGCGCGACTTCCAGACCGCACACACCGCCGACGGCAAGTCCGCACCACTCACCTACCGCTTCTACCTCGCCGACGCGGCATTCCTAGCCGCCGTCAGCGGCGACCTACGACTCCTCACCGGCCTCGACGAAGCGCTGCACCGCCCGCACTTTCCGCTCTACCTCGGCCGCCGTAGCTTCCCGCCGGGCGGCCCGGTCAGCCTCGGTGTCCACGACGAGACGCTCGACGACGCACTCACCACCTGGCCCTGGCTGGCCGCCGACTGGTACCGCCAACGCGCGGCGAACACCGTCCGGCTCGAAATCATCCGTGACGCCCGCCCGGGCGAGCCGATCGACGAGACGATCCCCGACGTGCCGGTCAGCTTCGACCCGGCGCACCGGCAGCACACCTGGCGGGCCGTCCACCGCAGCCACGTGACCATCACCAACTCCGACAGCACACGAGCCGACACAGCCGAACACGACCCATTGAGCCTGCTGGGAGGCTGACCTTGTACCTGACCCGATTCACCATCGACACCGCCCGCCGAGGAGCCCGCAAACTCCTCGCCTCACCACAGGCCATGCACGCCGCGGTCCGTGCGGCCTTCACCAACCCCGAAGACCACGACCGGCCCGGAGCCCGAGCACTCTGGCGCCTCGACACCACCGCCGACGGCACCGTCCAGCTCTACCTCGTCAGTCCCGGCCGTCCTGACCTCACTCACCTCGTCGACCAGGCCGGCGCCCACACCCTCGGTACCGCCGAGGCGTGGACCACGCGCGCCTACGACGGGCTCCTCGCTGCCCTCCAGCCCGGCCAGCGATGGGCATTCCGGCTGACCGCCAACCCCGTCCACAACGGCCGCAAAACCCCCACCTCGACCGACACCCAGCGCTTCGGCCGCCTGCGCCCGGCCGAGCAGATCCAGTGGCTGCTCGACCGTACGACCCGATGCGGCTTCACCATCGGCGCGCAGCACGACGGCCAGCCGAACGTCGTCGTACGCCGCCGCCAGACGCTGACCTTCAAACGCCGCACCAGCACCGTCACCCTCACCACCGCCACCTTCGACGGTGTCCTGGACGTCACCGACCCGGAGGCCTTCCGGCAGGTGCTGAGCCAGGGCATCGGCCACGCCAAGGCCTACGGCTGCGGACTACTCACCATCGCCCCAGCAACCTGACCATGCAGATCCCCGGCGTCCCACCGGCAGACCTGCCCGACCTGACCCGCGCCGAGGACCGGATCAGCTTCATCTACCTCGAGCGCGCCGTCATCCACCGCGACAGCAACGCCATCACCGCCACCGACGACCGTGGCATCGTCCACATCCCGGCCGCCACCATCGGAGTCCTGCTCCTCGGCCCCGGTACCAGCGTCACGCACCAGGCCATAGCCCTGCTCACCGACCACGGCGCCACCGCCGTATGGGTTGGCGAGCGGGGCGTTCGCTATTACGCCCACGGAAGATCCCTCGCCGCCTCCAGCTGGCTGCTGATCGCCCAAGCCGCGGCGGTAAGCCACCGCGACCGCCGGCTTGCCGTGGCGCGCAGCATGTACGCGATGCGATTCCCGGGAGAGGACACGAGCAATCTGACCATGCAGCAACTCCGCGGCAAGGAAGGCGCGCGAGTACGCCGGACGTATCGCGAGCACGCCGCCCTGACCGGCCTGCCGTGGAACCAACGCGAGTATGACCGCGACGACTTCGCCTCCGGCGACCCGATCAACCAGGCCCTGTCCGCCGCCCACGCCTGCCTGTACGGCATCGTCCACGCCGTCATCGTCGCGCTGGGCGCGGCACCGGGCCTCGGCTTCGTCCACACCGGACACGAGCGAGCCTTCGTCTACGACATCGCCGACCTGTACAAGGCCGACATCACCATCCCAGTCGCGTTCGACGTTGCGGCCAGCGACTCCGCCGACATCGGCGCGGACACCCGCCGCGCAGTCCGCGACCGCGTCCACGACGGCGCGATCCTCACCCGCTGCGTCCGCGACATTCGAGCACTGCTCCTGCAACCCCAGCCAACCGGTCCGATCGACGAAGATGACGCACTGAGGCTGTGGGACGACAACGGCATCGAGATACCCTCCGGCCGAAACCACGCAGGCACAGAGGACATCGACTTCTGATGACCGTCATCATCCTCACCGCGTGCCCACCCGGCCTCCGCGGCCACCTGACCCAATGGCTCCTGGAGATTTCCGCCGGCGTGTACATCGGACACATCAGCACACGCGTCCGTCGCAGGCTGTGGTCACGGGTGATCGACATGGCCGGACCCGGGCGGGCACTGATGGTCTACCAGACCAACGGCGAACAGCGACTCTCAATCGAGGTACATGATCACCATTGGACGCCGGTGAACCTGGACGGCATTACCCTGATCCGACGTCCCGCCGACCCGATCTACAACGCGGCAATGCCATCGGGCTGAGCAAGGCCGCCCGACGCCGCCGATTCGGCCGCCGCCCCAGCCAGCGTCGCGGCCAAAGTGAAGAAAGCGAGCAGAGCTGATCTTCTGCGCCGCAGGTCAAGAAGTGTGCTCCCCGCGCACGCGGGGATGGTCCCTGACTGTCGGGAACGGGTTGTAGAAGTCCGAGGTGCTCCCCGCGCACGCGGGGATGGTCCCCACGCCGGCCGCGCACGGAACTTCGTCGCCGTGTGCTCCCCGCGCACGCGGGGATGGTCCCACGGTCAGGTCCGCGTCGGGGTTTTCGAAGGGGTGCTCCCCGCGCACGCGGGGATGGTCCGGCGTGCCGCATCAGGGCGTCGAACTCGTCATCGTGCTCCCCGCGCACGCGGGAATGGTCCCCGCGCCCCGAGCCGACGGCCGAGCTCGTGCTCGTGCTCCCCGCGCACGCGGGGATGGTCCCAGAGACAACCGCCGTTGGGTGTCAGCATCACCGTGCTCCCCGCGCACGCGGGGATGGTCCCGGCTCGGGCCGTCCGTTCGGGTTCGAGTTGGAGTGCTCCCCGCGCACGCGGGGATGGTCCTTCGCGCGCGTCCTGCGCGTCCCGCGACCGGGTGTGCTCCCCGCGCACGCGGGGATGGTCCGTTCACGCCCGGAACCGAGTTGGCCTTCTCGATGTGCTCCCCGCGCACGCGGGGATGGTCCCCCTTCCGCGATCGCGGGCACGGCCACGCAAAAGTGCTCCCCGCGCACGCGGGGATGGTCCCAGGCAGCCGGCGTCGCGGGTGACGCTGGCGCCGTGCTCCCCGCGCACGCGGGGATGGTCCGTCAACCAGGCACTCGCCCACACACACCGCTGGGTGCTCCCCGCGCACGCGGGGATGGTCCCGACGGGCGGACCAGCTTCGCCCCGTACAGCTGGTGCTCCCCGCGCACGCGGGGATGGTCCCGACTCGGCGTGGACGTTGTCCAGTAGCGGCCCGTGCTCCCCCGCGCACGCGGGGATGGTCCCGAGCTCGCCCACGCGGTCAACCGCACCACGAAGTGCTCCCCGCGCACGCGGGGATGGTCCTCAGGCGGCGTTTTCTGGTCGACGACACAGCGCAGTGCTCCCCGCGCACGCGGGGATGGTCCGCAGAAACGGACACGAATACCCGAATCGCCACCGTGCTCCCCGCGCACGCGGGGATGGTCCTGCGCTCAACAAAGCGCTCGCCGGCCTCACGCTGTGCTGCCCGCGCACGCGGGGATGGTCCCCGGTGGACGGTCAGCCGGCCCCAGGGCGGGCAGTGCTCCCCGCGCACGCGGGGATGGTCCCGCAACCGGGCCCGCTTCGACCCGTTCGGGATGCAGGGCCTGCTGTACCTGGCCGACCTGTGCTCCCCGCGCACGCGAGGATAGTCCTGGAAACCGTCCACCTCGAAAGGCGTGACGAGCGTGCTCCCCGCGCACGGGGATGGTCCCTCGCGGGGGATGGTCCCCACCCAGCGGGTCGGGGTGGCGTCCCAGATCTCGTGCTCCCCGCGCACGCGGGGATGGTCCCAGCCACGCCGCACGCACCCGGCGGGGGTCCGAGTGCTCCCCGCCCACGCGGGGATGGTCCGAAGGACCGGGACACGTTTCCTGACCGACGAATGGTGCTCCCCGCGCAGGCGGGGATGGTCCCCAGGCGATCATCGTTTCGACCCGGGACGTGCCGCGCTCCCCATGCACGCGGGATGGTCCGCGGACGCCGATCAAGGCTGCCTCGGCCGGAACGTGCTCCCGCGCACGCGGGGATGGTCCCCAGGGTCACCAGGCCGCTAGCTGCGGTTCGGTGTGCTCCCCGCACGCGGGAATGGTCCCGTACGGGAGCGGAGTCTGCGCTCGCTGCGCACGCGGGAGCGTCCGCGCAGTTTCCGGATCGGCGGTCAGGTTGCGGACACGCTTCCCGCCACGCGGGGATGGTCCCGACCGTTCAACGACGGGCTGTCGCAGGTCATCATGCTCCCCGCGCACAAGAATGGTCCTCGGTCGAGCAGGACCGAGCGCAGCCGGCGTCGGTGCTTCCGCGCATGCGGGGATGGTCCGAACCCCACATGAGCCCGGTCGGTCGTGATGGTGAGGGTGCCCCGGGCTACGTACGCGATCTGTGGTCGTCGTGCTGGCGCGTCGATGATTGCCCTGCCGGTCGCGAGCTGGCTCGTGGCGCGCACCCTGCGCGAGCCCGCCGCCCCGATGCAGGGTCCGATGCGAAGTCCGATTCCCGCAAGCCACCAGGCCCCCGCCCGCGACACGATGGCGGCGTGACCATCTCCGCAGGCCTCGACGACGTCGGCTGCGCGCCGATCGGCCGGCTGCTCGAGGACGCCGACTGCCGCGAACTCGCCGCGCTGTTTGAGCACGACGACCACTTCCGCTCGACCGTCGACATGGCGCGCCATCGCTTCGGCTCCGGCCGCTACAAATACTTCCGGCGCCCCTACCCGACACTGATCGAAGAACTACGGCAGCAGTTGTACCCGCAGCTGCTGTCGATCGCCCGCGACTGGGCCGCCCGCCTGCGGCGCCCGGCCCCGTGGCCCGACACCCTGGACGAGTGGACCGCGATGTGCCACGAGGCCGGGCAGCGCCGCTCGACCGCGATCCTGCTGCGCTACGAGTCCGGCGACTGGAACGCCCTGCACCGCGACCTGTACGGCGAGCTCGTCTTCCCGCTGCAGGTGGTGATCGGCTTGAGCGAGTACGGCACCGACTACACCGGCGGCGAGTTCATGCTGGTCGAACAGCGCCCGCGCGCCCAGTCCCGCGGCACGACGGTCCCCCTGGTGCGGGGCCACGGCCTGGTGTTCACCACGCGCGACCGCCCGGTGCGCTCGGCCCGAGGCTGGACCGCGGCGCCGGTCCGCCACGGCGTGAGCATCGTGCGCGACGGCACCCGCTACGCACTCGGCCTGGTCATGCACGACGCCGAATGAGCTACACCCTGCTCGGCCCGGACGGCCGCGCGTACACGAGCCGACGCCGGGCACGCACGGCGGCCACCGGCGCCTGTACTTTGTACGGCCGCCGCCTGACTGCCCAAGAGCCCCGCACCGAAACCGCTACGGGGTCCTCTTCGTCGCGGAGGTAGCGGCGACCCCGGCTTTCTGCGACTCGTGCACGTCGTGTCGTCCGCTCCCAACGCGTACGCCCGTCGGATGCCAGCTGAGCGCAAGTTCGACCACAGTCCAGCGACGGATCATCAACCGCAGCCGAAGTTTCGGTGATGCGCGCTGTCCACCGACAGATGCGGCCGCTGGGGAGCGAGCGGCTGCCCGTGTGGCAGATGGGCTCGGCCGCCGGCAGGTCGGCGGCATCGTAGGTCCTGCCAGCGAGCGAGGTAGTATCGCTCACGATTGGAGCCGTCATTCTCCGCCACCTTGAGCGGCCCGGGAACGATCTCGTCGTAGTCTGCAAGTAAATGAAATCGGCGAAGTTGATCTTTACCGATGCAGGTCAGGAAGTGTGCTCCCCGCGCAGGCGGGGATGGTCCCGTCTGGTTCATCTCGTCGTAGCGCTGCTGCAAGTGCTCCCCGCGCAGGCGGGGATGGTCCGCTGCTCGGCCTGCACCGGCCCACCGACCGGGAGTGCTCCCCGCGCAGGCGGGGATGGTCCGTCGCCGATGCGCTGGGCGTCGATGCCGCCCTCGTGCTCCCCGCGCAGGCGGGGATGGTCCCGGCTACCGCTGCTTGCCGCCCGGATCGTCGCCGTGCTCCCCGCGCAGGCGGGGATGGTCCAACGGGTGCGGGACGGTGTGGGCGGTCATTCGCTCGGTGCTCCCCGCGCAGGCGGGGATGGTCCCGGGCGGGTCGTTTCGGATGACGACTACGAGCGGTGCTCCCCGCGCAGGCGGGGATGGTCCCGCCAAGGGCGTCCGGGTGCGCGTCGAGGGGCTGTGCTCCCCGCGCAGGCGGGGATGGTCCCGGGGCGGCCGTCGATCCACTCAAGTACATCCCGTGCTCCCCGCGCAGACGGGGATAGTCCGGCCCGCGACGACCGCAAGAACGCTGACCGGCTGTGCTCCCCGCGCGGGCGGGGATGGTCCGGCCCGCGACGACCGCAAGAACGCTGACCGGCTGTGCTCCCCGCGCAGGCGGGGATGGTCCGCACGCAGTGGGCGGACCAGTACGGCCGCGGCCGTGCTCCCCGCGCAGGCGGGGATGGTCCACAGAAACGCCACCGGGGTCCGGTGGCGTCGTCGTGCTCCCCGCGCAGGCGGGGATGGTCCGGGGGTTCGCCGTCGAGACGACGGCTGAGTGGAGTGCTCCCCGCGCAGGCGGGGATGGTCCCGTGACGGTGAACTTCGCCGACGACCTGGCGAAGTGCTCCCCGCGCAGGCGGGGATGGTCCCCGTGTACGGCCGCCCCGGACCAACCCGGTTCTGTGCTCCCCGCGCAGGCGGGGATGGTCCGACACCGGCGTCACGGAGGCTCTGTGGGCGTTAGTGCTCCCCGCGCAGGCGGGGATGGTCCCGAGAAGACCTGGTTGACCAGCATCCAGCGCAGGTGCTCCCCGCGCAGGCGGGGATGGTCCGGCCAACAGCATCCCCGGCGTCGACTTCCCGCAGTGCTCCCCGCGCACGCGGGGATGGTCCGACGTGGACGGTCACGCTGGGGGTCTGGCCGTAGTGCTCCCCGCGCATGCGGGGATGGTCCCCGGGCGAAGGTGAACGGACGCGAGATGAGGCTGTGCTCCCCGCGCACGCGGGGATGGTCCGGACGAGGCTGAGATCGCCGAACTCCGCGCGTTGTGCTCCCCGCGCATGCGGGGATGGTCCCGCGAGCGCCCCGGCCAGCGCGAGCACGAGGTTGTGCTCCCCGCGCACGCGGGGATGGTCCCCAGCCCCAGCGGAGCGGGCCGTGGGCGGCGCGTGCTCCCCGCGCACGCGGGGATGGTCCGGTCCGGCACGAGCGCCGCCACCGTGCCCTGGTAGTGCTCCCTGCCTGCGCGGGGATGGTCTGATGCGTGCAAGGCGCCGCGCGGTGGAGAGCTGGCGGCGAAGATGGTCCGCAGAGGTCGGCGCCGCAGCGCTTTACCCCACGGCCCCGGGGGTAAAGCGAGTCGCCGGTGGGGCGATTCGGCGCCGGCCGTGCGACGAGGCTTCGGGCCGGCGTTACTCGAAGCGCAGGCCCTCGGGGCGCATCAGGCGGAACAGCGGCGGCAGGCTCGCCGCCGTGACCAGCAGGACCAGGGCCGCGGCGATGCCCGTGACGCCGGCGATGCTCGGCCAGTCGAGCCGGACCGGCTCGGAGACGATCTTCAGCAGGACCGCGCCGACGGTGATGCCCAGGGTGGCGGCGATCAGCAGGCCGAGCGCGACCGGGACCGCGGTCTGCCAGAGGATCGACAGGCCGATGGTGCCGCGGCGGGTGCCGAACGCGACAAGGGCGGCCAGGGTGCGGCGGCGGTCGCGGAGCTGCTCGATGGTGGCGACGAGCAGGCTGAGGCCGACGAGCAGCAGCACCACGGCGGTGCCTGCGTAGAGGCCGCGCTGGATGCTGGAGAAGGTCGCGTCGGTGCGCGTGGCGCGCAGGATGGACACGTCGGTCACGGGGTCGATGCGGCCGGCGGCGTTGCGGATCAGCTCGTCGGCGTCCGGGGCGTTGGTGTCGTACCGGACGAAGGTCACGAACCGCTGGACGCGCCCGGGCGCCGGGGCGCGCGACGGGGTGAGCAGCAGGCCGGCGTGCTCCTGGCCGCTCGGGTCGGCGCGCACGGTGGCGGGCCGCACCGGGCCGGGGACGGTCCACGGCTCGGCGTCGTCGCCGAGGGTGATCCTCTGGCCGCCGAGGCTCGTCAACTCGGGCGGCGTGTCCCCCTCGGTCGCGGGGCTGATCGAGCCGATGCCGAAGACGTCGCCGTCGGCGCAGGAGGGCAGGTCGGCGAGCAGGCGCAGGGTGTCGCAGTCGGCGACGACGACCTCGAAGGAGTTGTCGCCGAGTTCGCCGAAGCCGCCGCGCAGGGTGTGGGAGCCGGAGACGATCGGCGTGGCGCGGACGGTGGCGTCGATGTCGGCGGCGGTGCGGGCGTGCGAGCCGTCGGTCGTGTAGGTGAGGAGCATGGCCTGGGCCCGGGCGACGTCGTAGTCGGTGCCTCTGGTGTACCCCTGCTGGGCGGCGGCGAAGAGCATCTGCAGCGCGATGGCGCCGGCCGCGGTGACCGCGATCGCGTTGACGGCCCGCACGGCGCTGTCGCCGGAGAGCTGGAGCCGGCGCAGGGCGAGCTGCCAGGCGAGGGAGCCGCCGCCGAGGCGGTGCACGATGCGGTCGAAGACCCAGGGCAGCAGCGTGGAGACGCCGATGAGCAGCAGGATGACGCCGCCGCTGACCTGCCACACGTTGAACGTCGCGGCCTTGGTGCCGAAGAGCGGGGCGAGCAGGGCGAGGCCGACGAGGGGCAGCAGGAGCCGCCACCAGACCCGGCGCCGGGTGCGGCTGGTGGCGCGGCGCACGACGCCGAGGGGTTCGACGACGACGCGGCGCAGCGCGAAGACGGTCATGAGGAGGGCGGCGAGCGGTACCCCGGCGGCAATGAGCGCGGCCATGATCGGGCCAGGGGTGATGTCGGATCCGTAGACGCTCAGGCTGGCGACCTCGAACCGCTCCGCGAACGGGCGCGCGGCGGCGAACAGCACGGCTCCGAGCACCACCCCGAGCGTGGCGCTGACGAGGGCCTCGCCGGCCGCGATCCGGCGGGTCATCCAGGTGTCGGCACCGACGAGCCGGACCGCGGCGAGGCGCCGGTCGCGGTGCTCGCCGCCGAAGCGGGTGGCCGCCGCGACGAACATGGCCACGGGCAGCAGCAGCGCGACGAGCACGACGACGGTGAGCAGCAGCAGGAAGGCGTCGAGCCGCTTGTTGGGCGAGTCGGAGCCGTAGTGGGTGACCCGCATGACGCGGGGCTGGCCCTCGGCGAGCGAGTCGCGGGTGCCGTAGAAGTAGAGCTCGTTCGGGCCGGAGAGGCCTTCCTTGCCAATGGTGCCGGCGATCGGCTGCGGGAACCGTTCGCGCAGCAGCCGGCCGTCCGGCGACTCGAGCAGCGTCTTCAGGGCGGGGGAGACGACGATCTGCCCGTCGGCCGGCCACGCGATCACGCCGGGCGGCAGGATCGGGTGGTCGCCCTCGGCCTTGACGAAGCGGCCCTGGACGGACTTGTCGTGGTAGGAGCTGAACACCGGCT
This sequence comes from Dactylosporangium sp. NPDC000244, assembly GCF_040300725.1. Classification (NCBI taxonomy): domain Bacteria; kingdom Bacillati; phylum Actinomycetota; class Actinomycetes; order Micromonosporales; family Micromonosporaceae; genus Dactylosporangium; species Dactylosporangium sp. NPDC000244. Next base: position 325 of record NZ_JBEPEH010000047.1, on the reverse strand, counting down.
CGGACAGGATGCTCGTGGCGCTCGCGGCCGGCGTGTCGCCGTAGTGCATGTCGTCGCGGCCGTCGGTGCGGTGGTGGCGGCCGTCGAGGATGCCGGGCAGGGAGGCGGCCAGGAGCAGCACGGCCACGCCGAGCGCGACCCCGGCGGCGGTGAGCGCGGTGCGGAACAGGCCTTCGCGGCCGCCGCTGAGGGCGAGGCGGGCGCCGAGGCCGAGCTGGCTGAGCTGGCGTCTCATCGGGCGCGCTCCAGGTCCAGGGCGCGGCCGTCGCGGACGACGATTTCGCGGTCGGAGTAGGCGGCGACGCGGGGTTCGTGGGTGACGAGG